>JAYOFA010000001.1:0-96815 GCA_038116935.1 Puniceispirillum sp. (SeqCode)
TTGGCTGCGGCCAAAGTAATGACTGGCCATTCCTCCGCGAGCGAACCCAAGCGCGTTCAACTGTGCCATCACAGCCGTGTCACGATCATACTGCGAATAAGCCTCACCCCAGCCATATATCCCGGAGTCTGTTTCCACCTTGACGAAAATAAGATTCTTGCGCCAGCCCGGATGTACTGGAAAACTTTTGACTGCAGTAATTTTCATTGCAATTCGTCCATCGCAGCAAGCCGGCAGAATAGGACGATGCTACGCGGCACGCCACGCGCCTGTCAACACGGCGGCCATTTGCCGGCAATCACTATTGCTGGAACTTGGTGACCCAATGATTTTTCTGAAGCGCCCAATCAGCGGCGCCATTCTTGCGACTGCCGATGTTGTGGTTATCATGATGATGTGGAACGGATTTCGCTGACACCAATGGGAAGCGAATAATTTGATAGCTAAATGTACTAAAAGCTTATCCTAAATTCGAACTCACACGTGTCATGGGCTCAATTTTGTTGCGATGGAAAAATAGATGGAAATCGGATTTTTTACTGAAAAAAACTCTGCAGAAGTTGTTGCTGGGCGGATTGCAGATACAGCAGACCCGCGCTTTAAAGAAATAATGACAGTATTGATCAAGCACCTGCATGCTGCCGTAAAAGAGATTGAGCCAACCCAAGAAGAATGGTTTCAGGCTATCCAATTTTTAACTTCAACTGGGCATAAGTGTGATGACTGGCGCCAAGAATTCATTTTGTTGTCTGACGTTTTGGGCGTGTCGATGTTGGTTGACGCCATAAATAATCGCAAACCCTCGGGTGCGTCTGAGTCAACTGTTCTTGGTCCTTTTCACGTTGCAAATGCGCCGGAATTAAAGTTAGGCAGCAACATATGTCTTGATCAGAAAGGGGAGCCAATGCTTGTTAAGGGCCGCGTTCTCGACACCGACGGCTTACCAATTTCAAACGCCAAGGTGGATGTATGGCAAGTAAATGACGAAGGTTTCTATGATGTTCAGCAAAAGGGAAAACAACCTGAATTCAACCTTCGCGGGGTATTTAGAACAGATGAAAAAGGGCGTTATTGGTTTACGGCTGTTAAGCCCAGATACTATTCAATACCCGATGATGGACCGGTAGGAAAAATGTTAGCGCACATGGGACGACATCCCTATCGCCCCGCACATCTTCATTACATAATTGAGGCAGATGGATTTGAAACGTTAACGACGCACACATTTGACCCGGACGACCCTTATATAAATTCCGATGCCGTTTTTGGGGTTAAAGAGAGCTTGATTGCCAATTATGTCGACAAAACGCCGATTGGTAGCGATCAAAAACAATGGGAAGTTGAATTTGACTTTTTTCTCGCGAGAGCCTGATCTTTAGCGATCCAGAAATGTCCCTTATTTTGCGAGGGGCAACCACCTAATGGCTAATTATACCAGTCTTTTATTCTGCGGGTTGAGGATTTGCTGGCCTTAGCGTTGATAGCAGTACATGACTAAATAAGAGTATCAGAGCAGCGCACGCCATCAGGATATAGAATAGCATATCAAAGCCCCAATTGGCTTGAACAATAGCAATTAGAGACAATGCACCAGAAAACGCAAGAAAACTACCCATGTACCGGGCTCCAAACGCTCGGGATCGGGAAATTTTTGAGGCGGTTGTACCGATTAGGAAGTCGGTAACAGGCACCTGACCAAACACACCTAGCATAACCCCAAGCGCTACCGCAAAAGCAGCAAGTCCCTCTAATCCAGGCATCATCAAAAATGCTACGACTTGTACAATTGTGACCAGCGCAAGTGTTGGGCGAGCGCCCCAGCAATCTAGCATGTGGCCGGTGACCAACCGAGCAAGTGAGGCTACGGCAAACACCAAGAAAGCAAGCCCGCCGATCACTGAGGCAGATTCCAGCTTTGACTCGTGCTACCAAGGCCAATGTCACGCCGTTTACCGGCTACCATCAGCCGCTGCATCCACCGTCTAGCCCCACTAGGATCAATCACCAGATAAAGCCCATTGCCATCGGCATGTCTGCCCGGCGTCGTGAGCTTTTTAACCGCTAGGGCTGTTAGTTTGTTGGACGGATGTCTATTTGTCACCTTTACCCCACATTCCATCCCACATTTTACTGAGGATTCATGAGGACCGCAAGGCACAAAAACATAACTCATCATCCCATATCATACGATAAACCATGGGATAACAGCTAGTTAAAGGTAATTAAAGCTAGTTTATACTAAGGGAGTGTGGCGGAGGGACGGGGATTCGAACCCCGGAAAGGAATTTCTTCCTTTAACGATTTAGCAAACCGCCGCCTTCAGCCACTCGGCCACCCCTCCGCCGGGGTCAGGCTGGCGTGACCTTTTGCCCGGTCCGGCCAACCTGCGAAAAAACACGGCGTATGCTGTCCCTTCTCTATCTTTGATTGCTGTTTCTGTCAAATGGCAATATCACCTTTTACCTGATTAACAGTTGCATCGCCGCCCCGCTTTGCGCCAGTTTAGTTGCGGCGGCAAGATCGGACCTGTACCGCGTTATCAAAGGGAGACAATCCGGTGGATCAATTGGCCTCGATGCGGATTTTTTTGGCAGTCGCAGACACCGGCGCGCTGAACCATGCCGCGCGCCAGTTGGGGCTGTCGCCATCGGCGGTATCGAAACATATCGCTGCTCTTGAAGGCCGGCTTGGCGCACAACTGCTGGCGCGCACCACCCGCCATGTGGCATTAACCGAGGTTGGTAGCAGCTATCTGGAAAATTGCCGGCAGATTTTGGCCGATCTTGACAAGGCTGACAGCGCCGCCCGCACCGCCGCCGGCAGTGTCCAAGGGCTGTTGCGCGTCGAGGCACCGATCGGCTTTGCCCATCGCCATGTTGCACCGCATCTTCCGGCTTTCATCGCCATATATCCGTATCTATCGGTCGAAATGGCACATAATGACCCGCCGGCTGATTTAATCGAGTCAGGATTTGATATCTCAATCCGCATTTCACCGCAAACCGACCATGACAATCTTGTTTACACCGAACTGGCCCCGAACAGCCGCCGCTTGATTGCGACCCCGGCCTATCTCGATCGGCACGGTATACCCAAAAAACCGGCCGATTTGATCCAGCACAAATTGATCACGCACAATGCGTCAAGCAGCGGTAACTTTTGGCATTTCAAACAAGCCGATGGTGGCACCAAAACCATCCGGGCCAAGGGCAATATCATGATCGAGGGTGGTGATGCCATTCTACGCGCGGTACTAAATGACGGCGGTATTGCGATGCTGCCAAGCTATATGACATCGCGGCATTTACGAAGTGGCGCCTTGGTTTCGGTGCTGGACACGCTGGTGACCGAGGACTATCCGATCCATGCGGTCACCGTACCAAGCCGCCATGCAATTTTGAAAATCGATGCGTTTCTCGATTATTTGCGATCGTTATATCAGCCGGTTCCCTATTGGGACGCGCTTGATGCGCCGCCAACCGCGGCCGCCGTGCGCGCGGCACTCTAGCGGTCGAGCTTTTGCCGCAAAATATCGTTAACCATCCCCGGATTGGCCTGACCACCGGACGCCTTCATCACCTGCCCGACAAAAAATCCAAACAGCTTGTCCTTGCCACTACGATATTCGGCAACCTTGTCGGCATTGGTGTTCATCACATCATCGATCAATGTTTCGATCGCACCGCTGTCAGACACCTGCTTCAACCCCTTTTCGGTAACAATCACGTCCGGCGCTTTGCCAGTTTCAAACATATCGGCAAACACATCCTTGGCAATCCGGCCGGAAATCGTGCCATCACTGATCAAGCCGACAAGGGCGGCAAGGTTTTCCGGCGTGACCGGCGACTGGGCAAGGCTTTTACCGGCCTTGTTCAACGCACCAAACAGTTCCACAGTCATCCAGTTGGCCACCAGTTTGCGGTCCTGACCAGCGCTGGCCGCCTCGTAATAAAGGGCGGTGGCACGTTCCTCGGTAATCACCGCCGCGTCATAGGGTGACAGGCCATAATCATCGATCAAGCGATCCCGGATTTGATCAGGCAGTTCCGGCAACGCCGCCGCCAATTTGTCGACCTCGTCCTGGCTGACCGCCATGGGCAAAAGATCGGGGTCCGGAAAATAGCGGTAATCATGCGCGTCTTCTTTACTACGCATCGTACGGGTGGTCCCAGTATTGGTATCGAACAAGCGGGTTTCCTGATCGATGGTGCCGCCATCTTCCAAAATCTCGATCTGGCGCGCCACCTCATAGTCAATCGCCATCTGGATAAAGCGCAAGGAATTAAGATTCTTGGTCTCCGTACGAGTGCCAAACGGGGCGCCAGGCCGACGCACCGAAACATTGACGTCAGCGCGCAATGAGCCTTCTTCCATATTGCCGTCACAGGTACCAAGATACCGCAAAATCGACCGCAATTTGCGCACATAGGCCGCCGCTTCAGCCGATGACCGCATATCAGGGCGCGAGACAATTTCCATCAACGCCACACCGGTTCGATTCAAGTCAATATAGCTTTTGCTTGGATGCTGATCATGCATCGACTTGCCCGCATCCTGTTCCAGATGCAGCCGTTCAATACCGATATCGCGCGTGGTGCCATCAGCCAGCACGATCCGCAACACGCCTTCGCCAACAATCGGATCCTTAAATTGGCTGATCTGATACCCTTGCGGCAGATCGGCGTAAAAATAGTTTTTCCGGTCAAAGATACTGACCAGATTGATTTTGGCCTTCAGACCAAGACCGGTGCGGATCGCCTGATAGACACATTCCCGATTGATTACCGGCAACATGCCCGGCATCGCCGCATCAACAAGCGATACATGCTCGTTTGGCCCGGCGCCGAAACTCGCCGATGCCCCAGAAAACAGCTTGGCTTGGCTGGACACTTGGGCATGCACTTCAAGCCCGATTACCACTTCCCATTCGCCGGTACGTCCTTGCACGAGATTGGTCATGACGCGCCTCCTGCCATCCGGACCGGTGTCGTAGTGAAATTTGCGGCGGCCTCAATCACCCCGCCAACCCGATAGAGACTGGCCTCGTCAAATGCTTTACCGACAATCTGCAAGCCAAGCGGCAGCCCGTCCTTCGTCAGACCGGCAGGCACCGACATGCCTGGCAAGCCGGCCAGGTTCGCGGGTACCGTAAACACATCATTCAGGAAATTGGTGACCGGATCATCGATCTTGCGCCCCACCGGGAACGCGGCCGTCGGGGTGGCTGGTGTAATCAACGCGTCGACGGTTTCAAAAACAGCGTCAAAATCATTTTTGATTAACCGGCGTACCTTTTGCGCCTTCAGGTAATAGGCGTCGTAATAGCCAGCCGATAGCACATAAGTCCCGATCATAATTCGGCGCTGCACCTCATCGCCAAAACCCGCCGCGCGCGTTGCTTCATACATCCCGTCCAGCGAATCCGCCTCGACCCGCAACCCATAGCGCACCCCATCATAGCGTGCCAGATTGGATGATGCCTCGGCCGGCGCAATGATATAATAGGCCGGCAACGCATATTTGGTATGCGGCAATGAGACCTCGACAAGTTCAGCCCCCGCCTCCTGTAACCAGGTCTGGCCTTGCTGCCACAGGGCCGTTACCTCGCTATCCATGCCATCCATCACATATTCTTTTGGCACACCAATTTTCATGCCCGTGACCCCGGCGGTAACAGCGGCGGCCAAATCCTGCAGCGGAAGCGCGCTTGAGGTCGAATCCTTGGGATCATGGCTAGCCATCGCGGTCATCATCAACGCGTTATCGGCAACGGTGCGCGTAAACGGACCGGCCTGATCAAGCGATGAGGCAAAGGCCACAATACCCCAGCGCGAGCAACGCCCATAGGTCGGCTTTAGGCCAACAACACCACAAAACGCCGCCGGTTGCCGGATAGACCCGCCGGTATCGGTGCCGGTTGCCATCAACGCCGAACGTGCTGCCACGGCCGAGGCTGAACCACCAGACGACCCGCCAGGCACGAGGTCGAGCTTGTCGCGCCCCTGCCACGGATTGATCGCCGCCCCAAAGGCACTCGTCTCATTGGCTGACCCCATCGCAAATTCGTCACAATTCAATTTGCCAAGCATGACCCCGCCAGCGGCCCACAGATTTGTTGTGACCGTACTTTCATAGCGTGGAACAAACCCGTCAAGAATCCGCGAACAGGCAGTGCTGGCAACGCCTTTGGTACAAAACAGGTCCTTCACCCCAATCGGCACGCCTTCAAGGAGCCCGGCCCTACCGTCAGCAATACGTTTGTCAGATTCGGCGGCCATGACCAGCGCCTGATCAGCGGTGCGGGCAACATAGTTGTTGAGGGCCGCCGTTTCGTCAGCAGCGGCCAGATAAGCGGTTGTCAATTCGACGGCCGAGATATCTTTTTTGTCGAGAGCCACACGGGCCTCGACCGCAGAAAGAGAGAGCAAATCAGACATTATTCGACCACCTTTGGCACCACAAAAAACCCGCTTGCCGCCTCCGGCGCATTGGCAAGCACATCATCGACGCAACCGCCGTCATTCACCACATCATCGCGCATCGGCAATGCATGGCCGGTCACACTGGCCAATGGTTCGACATGATCGGTCTTGACCTCGTCAAGTTCGGCGATCCAATCAAGGATCGCATTCAGTTCATCGGCGAGAGGGCCTTGCCGCTCGTCCGGCACCGCAATTCGCGCCAGACGTGCGATTTTGGCAACTGTGGTCTTGTCAACGGACATATCACTGTGCTTTGTGCTGTTGGTAGGAGTTTTTCAACAGGTGACTTATCATTCAGCATGCCGATCTGCAAGCCAAACGAACTGATTGCGGCAATTTCGCCGGGCCAACGGCTGCTTGGGCTTGATGTTGGCAAAAAAACCATCGGGCTGGCTTTGTCCGACCGCGGGCTGAAGATTGCGACCGCCGACACTATTCTATGGCGCCGTAAATTTACCAAAGACGCCGCTATTTTATTTGAATTGATTGACCGTGAAGGCGTTGGCGGCCTTGTTATCGGCTGGCCCTTGAATATGGATGGTAGTGCTGGCCCAAGATGCGATTCCACGCGCGATTTTGCCCATGCGCTGATGAAAATCCGCGATCTACCGGTGGTTTTGCAAGATGAACGGCTATCAACCCGGGCCGTCGAACAGGCCATGCTGGCCGCCGATATGACCCGGCAGCGCCGCGCCCAACGCCGCGATGCGCTGGCGGCCGCATGGATCCTGCAATCGGCATTGGACGGGTTTCAAACCAATGCCTGCACCGAAGACATCCGATGAAATAGGACTGGACCACCGCTACGGCTTGAGCTAATAGACTGACGTCATGACAACGACTGTTTCATCAGGCGCCCTATCGCCCGACATTGCCGGCCCGGTTACCTTGACCGCGCGGCACCTTCTCGGCATTGAGGGCATGTCACCGCTTGAGATACGGGCATTGATCGACCGGTCAAATATTTTTGCTGACAACCCGCATGACGGTGTCAGTGCAGCGCTTGCCGGCAAGACCATCATCAACCTGTTTTATGAAAACTCGACCCGCACCCGGGTTTCATTTGAACTTGCAGCTAAACGGCTTGGCGGGTCTGTCCTTAATATTGCGGTGGCCGGATCGTCGGTCAAAAAGGGCGAGACGCTGCTTGACACCGCAACCACGTTGAATGCGATGCGGCCCGATATCCTGGTGATCCGACATAATTGCGCCGGGGCGGCGCTGCTGCTTAGCCAGCATGTCGATGCCGCGGTCATCAATGCCGGTGATGGCCGCCACGAACATCCAACCCAAGCGCTTCTTGACGCGCTGACGATCCAACGCCGCGTTGGCCGGATTGAAGGGCTGAAAATTGCGATTTGTGGCGATATTGCCAACAGCCGTGTGGCCCGCTCAAACATTCATTTATTGGGCACATTGGGCGCCGAATTACGATTGGTGTGTCCGGTGACCCTACTGCCGGCCGACATTGGCAATATGGGGGTTGCGGTTTATACCGATTTTGAGGCCGGTATCGAGGGCTGTGACATTGTGATGATGTTACGGCTTCAAACCGAACGGATGGCTGGCACCGAAACCCCGTCACAGCGCGAATATTTTAATCTTTTCGGCCTCGACAGCGCCAAGCTGATGCGCGCTGCGCCGAAAGCGCTGGTCATGCATCCAGGGCCAATGAACCGCGGTGTCGAAATTGACTCGGCGACCGCTGATGACGTCGAAAAAAGCCTGATCCGCACCCAAGTTGAAATGGGGGTGGCCACCCGCATGGCCTGTCTTGAAGCGATAGCCACGAGAACGCAATGACCCGCCACCGCTTTATCAACGCCCATATTATCGACCCCGGCCAAGGGCTTGATGCGATGGGATATCTCGACGTCACCGACGACCGGATCACCGCCGTTGGCAGCGGTACCCCGGATGCAAGCAACGCGCCGGAAACCACTATCGATTGGACCATTATCGATTGTAAAGGGGCGTGTCTTTCACCTGGCATCGTGGATATGCGCGTGCAATCAGCCGATCCTGGCGCCGAACATCTTGAGGATTTGCCAACCCTTCTTGCCGCAGCGGCGGCGGGCGGCATCACCGCCTTGGCATGCCTGCCAAACACCCGCCCGATCATGGACGAAGCCAGCGCCATCGACTCGCTTAGCATGAAAGCAACGCGTATCGGCGGCCCGCGCCTTTATTGCTATGGGGCGGCGACCAAAGGCCTTGCTGGCCAAGAAATGGCCGAACTTGGCCTGATGGCGCATGCCGGTGCGGTCGGTTTTACCAACGGCACAACATCGGTTGCCGACAGCCTGATCATGCGCCGTCTTCTTGGTTATAGTGCGATGCTTGACAAACCGTTCATCCAACATTGCGAGGATCCGGCGCTTGGCAAGGATGGCGAAATGAACGAAGGCGAAACCTCGACAAGATTGGGGCTGATCGGTTACCCAAGCGAGGCCGAGGTGATTATCATCGATCGTGATTTGCATCTTCTTCGCCGCACCGGGGGCCGGTACCATGTGGCGCATATTTCGACAACCGCCGGCATTGAAGCCGTACGGCGGGCCAAAGCCGAAGGGCTGGCCGTTACCGCCGATACAGCACCGCCTTATTTTTTGCTCAATGAACTTGCTGTCAGCCACTATAACACCGCTTTCAAGCTGCTGCCGCCGCTTAGAAGCGAGGCAGACCGTCTAGCCGTGATCGCTGGTATTGCCGATGGCACGATTGATGCGATTGCCTCGGACCATATGCCGGTCGATCGCGATGCGAAAATGCAGCCCTTTGGCCCCGCACAACCTGGCGCATCCGGCCTTGACACGTTGCTGGCCGCCAGCCTGTCGCTGGTCCATCACGGCCATATCAGCCTGCTGCAGCTGATGACAGCATTAAGCCTTGCGCCGGCCACAATCCTCGACATTATTGGCGGCAGCCTGACCCCTGGCAGTGCGGCCGATTTCATCCTGTTCCGCCCGGACAGCGGCTGGGTGGTAAAGGGCGCTTCGTTTATTTCCAATTCACGGATATCACCGTTTGAGTCGCTGCCAGTGCAAGGGCTTGTCGATGCCACCTATGTCAATGGTGTTGCGGCCTTTACGCGTCGATGACAGTCCGGCATAGACAGCCGGCATAGATACCCGGCATAGGTACAAGGACCACGCTGACCGATGATCGAACTGATCATACAAAACCTTGTTTTTATCGGCTTTGCCTATGGGTTAGGCAGCATTCCGTTCGGACTGATCATCACCAAGATCGGCGGCGGTGGCGATATCCGCCAGATTGGCAGTGGCAATATCGGTGCGACCAACGTGCTGCGGACCGGCAACAAAACGCTGGCCGCGCTAACCTTGGTCGCTGATGCCGGCAAGGGCGCTGTTGCGGTATTGGTTGCCAAGCAATATGGCGACCCGGCAAGCGCTGCATTGGCCGCCATCTTCGTGGTGATTGGTCATTGCTTTCCGGTATGGCTGAAATTCAGCGGCGGCAAAGGCGTTGCCACCAGCCTTGCGGTTTTGGCCAGCCTTGATATTCGTCTTGGGGGTTTATTCGTTGCAACATGGCTTGGAACGGCCTTTGTCACCCGCTATTCGTCGCTGTCGGCATTATTGGCCATGCTGGCCTGTGTGGCCAGTGGCTTTGTCTGGCTTGACACCATGCTGGCACATGTTGCGATAATTCTATTGGGCGCCATCGTCTGGATGCGCCACCATGCCAATATCGGGCGGCTGTTTAGCGGCACCGAATCGAAAATCGGCAAAAAATAACGCTGAGCCCTGCGTTATCCCCGATAAATCCGCCGTCCATTAACCTTTTGTTAGGTTTGGACGCCTATCATTTACTCTGATGCGTGACGCCGAGATCATCGCGCGGATCCGTCTGTTGCGAACCCGCAATATCGGGCCGATGACATATTCTTTGTTGCTGGACCGGTATGGAACTGCTGTCAAAGCATTGGCGGCGATGCCCGACCTTGCCAGCCGTGGCGGACGCAAACTGACGGTGGCCAGCGCAGCCATCGCCAAAGCCGAGATTGCGGCCAATGCCGCGGTCGGCGCCACCATGCTGTGGCGTGGCAGCGACCATTACATGGACCGCCTTGCCCAGTTCAGCGATGCCCCAGCAGTGATGTCGGCAATCGGCAATTACCACCTGATGCAAAAACCAATGATTGCGATTGTCGGGGCGCGCAATGCGTCGATCAATGCCATGAAGTTTGCTGAAACCTTGGCAGCCGATTTGGGCCGCGCCGGATTTGTGATCGTCTCTGGCATGGCGCGCGGCATTGATAAGGCAGCGCATCGCGGGGCGATAGCATCGGGCACAATCGGCGTGCTGGCTGGGGGTGTCGACATTATCTATCCACCTGAAAACCGTGATTTATTTGCACGCATCAAAACCGATGGGCTGCTATTGGCTGAAATGCCGCCAGGAACAGCACCAACACCACGCCATTTTCCAACCCGAAATCGCATTATTGCCAGCCTGCCAACCTGTGTGATCGTGATCGAAGCAGCGGCGCGGTCCGGCTCGTTGATTACCGCCCGCGAGGCCGCCGACCGCGGCACCGATGTGATGGCTGTGCCGGGGGCACCGCTTGACCCGCGCGCCATTGGCTGCAACCGGCTGATCCGTGACGGGGCAATCCTTGTAACCACCGCCGAGGATGTGATCGACCATGTCAACCGCGACACATCGGTGCGCCTTCCGCCCCCGACAACAAGATGGCACGACATTGCCTCAACGCCCGCCACCGAAGCCGATATCGATCGCTGCCAAACGATGATCTTGGATGGCCTATCAAGTGAACCGACTGATATTGATACGGTTATCACATGGTGCGACCTGCCGGTGCCGGCAGTGATGGCAGCGGTCCTTGAACTAGAGTTGGCCGGCTTGGTGCAGAGGCATTTTGGCAACCGGGTATCGAGATGCATGAACGGGGTTTAGACGCATTTTGCCGAAGAAATTTTGACAAATCCGATTTTTGTCTTTATCGCAAGCCCTCCACGCGATAGTAGGGACAAGTTATGAAAGTCGTTGTCGTTGAATCACCGGCCAAAGCCAAGACCATCAACCGCTACCTTGGAGATGGTTACAAGGTGTTGGCGTCCTACGGTCATGTTTGCGATCTGCCAAGCAAGGACGGGTCTGTTCTGCCGGACAATGATTTTGAAATGAAATGGCAGGTTTCAAGCGGCTCTGAAAAGCATCTCAAAGACATAAGAGACGCGTTGAAAAACGCCGAAAAGCTGGTATTGGCCACCGACCCTGACCGCGAGGGTGAGGCGATTAGTTGGCATGTTCTTGAACAATTACGGCAAAAAAACAAACTCGACGGCATCGCTGTTGAACGTGTTGTTTTCAACGAAGTGACCAAATCCGCCATTTTGACGGCGATGGAGAACCCGCGGCAGCTTGACCTCGAACTGATCAATGCCTATCGGGCGCGTCGGGCGCTGGATTACCTTGTCGGCTTTTCAATTTCACCGGTCTTGTGGCGTAAATTGCCGGGATCACGATCGGCTGGCCGGGTGCAATCGGTCGCATTGCGGCTGATTTGTGAACGCGAGGCCGAGATTGAAGCCTTTGTATCAGAAGAATATTGGAGCATTGAAGCCGATCTTGCCCTTGCTAGTGGCGACCGGTTTAGCGCCCGCCTGACACATCTTAACGGCAACAAGCTTGGCAAGCTGGATATCAAAACCGAAGAGGTCGCCCTGACCGCGGCCGACCGGATCAGAGCCGCCAACCTTGATGTGCAGTCGGTAGAAACACGCCGTGTCAAACGCAACCCGCAGCCCCCCTTTACCACCTCAACCTTGCAGCAGGAAGCCTCCCGCAAGCTGGGGTTTTCAGCATCCCGCACCATGCAAATCGCCCAAAAGCTATATGAGGGTATCAGCATTGGCAGCGAAACCACCGGTCTGATTACCTATATGCGGACCGACGGCGTACAGCTTGGCAATGAGGCAATTAGCGCCATTCGCACCGCCATTGGCGACCGGTTTGGCGCCAGTTTTGTGCCAACCGCACCTCGCGCCTACAAGACCAAAGCGGCCAACGCCCAAGAAGCGCATGAAGCGATCCGGCCGACCGATATCACCCGGCATCCGGATGACATTCGTCCGTTCCTCGATCATGACCAGATCCGCCTTTATGAACTGATCTGGAAACGCACGATCGCTAGCCAAATGGCCTCGGCAGAACTGGACCAGACCGGCATTGATATTGGCGATGCGGCGCGCAGCGTGACCTTGCGTGCCTCTGGACAGGTTATTGTCTTTGCTGGGTTTTTGTCGGTATATCAAGAAGGCCGGGACAGCATCGCCGATAGTGAGGAAACCGACAAAGCCGACGATGAAGACGATAATAGTCGTTTGCTGCCGCAAATGGCCAAAGGCGACCAGGTTTCGGCAGACAAGGTAACCCCAGAACAGCATTTCACCCAGCCACCGCCGCGCTTTACGGATGCGAGCCTTGTCAAGCGGATGGAAGAGCTGGGGATTGGGCGGCCCTCGACTTATGCATCGATCATTCAGGTCTTGCAGAACCGCAATTATGTCCGCAAAGATCGTGCCCGATTTATTCCCGAGGACCGCGGCCGACTGGTCTCGACTTTTCTTGGTAATTTCTTTGACCGCTATGTCGAATATGATTTTACCGCACAGCTGGAAACCCAGCTTGACGAGGTGTCGGCCGGCACGCTTGACTGGACCGCGCTGTTGCAAAATTTCTGGCGTGATTTCAAACAGGCTATTGATGGCACTAAAGATTTGACCATCAGCAATGTATTGGACGTGCTGGATGAAGAATTGGGCCCGCATTTTTTCAAGGCTGACAAGGATGGCAATCTGCTGCGTGCATGCCCGACCTGTGCCGATGGCCGCCTTGGCCTCAAACTTGGCAAATTCGGGGCCTTTGTTGGCTGCTCGAACTATCCCGACTGTAAATTCACCCGCCAGTTGAACAATGACAGCGACAGCGAGGATGAAAATGGCCAACCGCTGACCGACAAAGAATTGGGGCTTGATCCGGCAACCGGCCTTCCGGTGATGTTGCGCGTTGGCCCCTATGGCCCTTATGTGCAAATCGGCGCTGTCGATGCGACCAAACCGAAACGGGCGTCACTTCCCAAGGGTACTGGCGCGGCCAGCATTGATCTTGAATCCGCCGTTGGCCTGCTGGCCCTCCCGCGCGATATTGGCCCTCATCCCGAAACCGGCGAGATGATTCAGGCCGGCATTGGCCGTTTTGGACCGTATCTGAAATATAAAGGTAAATTCAGCAGCTTACCGGCCGAAGATGACGTGCTGACGGTTGGCATCAACCGCGCTGTTGACCTGTTGGCCGAAGCCGCCAAAAAGGCCGGCCGGTTGCTTGGCCAGCACCCTGACGGCGGCGACATCCATCTCAAAGCTGGGCGGTTTGGCCCCTATGTCGAACATAACAAATTACGGGCAACGCTTGGCAAAGCGCATGACATGGCCGAACTGACGCTGGAAACGGCGCTTGCGCTGCTGGCGGCCAAGGTGGCCAAAGGTGGTACCAAAAAAACGGCCGCAAAGAAAACAGCCACAAAGCAATCAGCGAAAAAAGCCGCGCCCAAAAAAGCCGCGCCCAAAAAGGCGGCTACCCAAAAGACGACCTCGGCCGGAAAGTCTGACTGAATGCCGGCCCAGCGCGGCAAGACGCCGTCCCGGAAAACGGCCAAAACCGGCCCTGTTGACAGCAGCTCTTCTCCCACTGCTCTGCCTGATGAGGCCACCCTTCTCGCTTATTTGGCCGATTGCCCGGCGCCGCCCGATTTGCGGGGCCTGATCAAGGCTTTTGACGTCACCGCCGATCACCGGCGGGCCTTTCGCCATCAGCTGCGCGAGATGGCAGACCGTGGCCTGATAACCGCCAATAAACGGGCCATCACGCTGGCTGGCAGCTTGCCGGAAATCTGTGTGATTGAGGTAACCGGTATTGATGATCATGGCGATGGCACCGGGCAGCCGGTTGGTGACGATTTGCCATCGCTCGCGATCCGCATTCCCCTCTCCCGGAAAGCGGGAAAGGCGGCGGCTGTGGGCCAGCACATATTGGCCCGCCTGACAAAAACGCCTCCCGGCGATTTTGAGGCACAAACCATCCGGGTTTTGGATCGGCAGCCCAAACGGATTTTCGGCATTTTGGTGAAAGCCCGCAGCGGATTTCGTTTGCAGCCGGCGGATCGCGGCAAACGCGACAGTCTTGTCATTCGTCTTGGCACGGGCGATGTGGTGGCTGACGGCGATCTGGTTGAAGCGGCCTTGATTGAAGGACGCGACCGGCTTGGCAAAACCGCGCGGATTATCAAAAATCTGGGCCCTAGCGCGGCACCAGGTGCTTTTAGTGCTTTGGCGATTGCCGAATTTGGCATCAGGCATGCGTTTCCAGCATCGGTTCACCGTGATACTGACGGCTGTACAGTGCCGCCACTGGCGGGACGCGATGATTTGCGCGCCTGCCCGTTGGTGACAATTGACGGTGCTGATGCCCGCGATTTTGACGATGCGGTTTATGCCGAACCGCTGGATGATGGTGGCTGGCGTTTGTTAATCGCCATCGCCGATGTGGCGCATTATGTGCGACCTGGCAGCGCGCTTGATATCGAGGCGCAAAAACGTGGCAATTCGGTCTATTTTCCGGACCGGGTCGTGCCGATGTTGCCCGAAACCTTGTCAAATGACCTTTGCTCGTTGCGTCCGGCAGAAGATCGCGCCGCAATGGTGGCCGAAATCCATATCACCAGCGAAGGTGACTGCCTGTCGCATCAGATCCGGCGCGCCTTGATCCGGTCTGCCGCCCGTTTGACCTATGATCAGGTGCAGGCTGTCTTTGATGGCATCATCGATGAAACTGACTGTGGTGTCCCTCACGGTACCTTGCACGCGCTTTTTGGGGCGTGGCGGTCGCTTGATCAGGCCCGGCAAGCGCGTGAACCGCTGGCCCTGAATCTGTCGGAACGCCGGGTGATTATGGATGACAGCGGCAATCCGGTCAGGATTGATCAGCGGGTTCAATCCACCGCCCAACGCCTGATCGAGGATTTCATGATTGCCGCCAATGTCGCCGCGGCTGAAACGCTGATCAAGGCGCGCCGGCCCTGCGTGTTCCGGGTGCATGACACCCCCGATCCGAAAAAAGCGGCCAACCTTGGCAAACTTGCCGAATCGCTTGGCGGCAGCTTTACCACCGGACAAGTTTTACGACCGCATCATTTCAACAGAATTTTGGCGCTGGCGGCCGGAAGTGACGATGAATTGACGGTCAATGAAACGGTCCTCAGAAGTCAGGCAAAAGCTATATATAGCACTGAAAATATTGGTCATTTCGGACTGTCTTTACGTCAATACGCACATTTCACATCGCCTATCCGGCGTTATGCCGATTTGCTGGTCCACCGCTCACTGGTCGATGCGATGACGCCCGGCGCCACCGATGGGCTTGGCGCAATGCCGGCAGGCGAAATTGACGAAATTTCTAGACATATCTCGGAAACCGAGGCCACCGCTGCGGCAGCCGAACGACGGACCATTGACCGATTTGCCGCGGCCTTGTTTGAAACCCGCCGCGGTGAGGTGATGGATGGGACGGTTACTTCGGTAACCGGTTTTGGCCTATTTATCCGGCTTGATGACGGGGCGGCTGACGGCTTGTTGCCGATGCGCGCGCTGCCCGGTGATTTTTATGATTTTGACGAGGACAACCAGTCGCTTGACGGGCGCCACAATGGCTGGTCATTCAAAAATGGGGCA
Organism: Puniceispirillum sp. (SeqCode); assembly: GCA_038116935.1. Classification (GTDB taxonomy): domain Bacteria; phylum Pseudomonadota; class Alphaproteobacteria; order Puniceispirillales; family Puniceispirillaceae; genus UBA3439. Next base: position 16,262 of record JAYOFA010000001.1, read on the forward strand.
CGGCTGACCGTACGCGTTGTCGCCGTCACCCCGGTGGCCGGAAGCATTATGCTGGAATGGGTATCAGGCGGACTGCAAACCACGGGCAAGCGGCGGACCAGGCGGTCAAAACAGGGCCGCGCGCCAAGCGGCCCTTCGCCACGCCGTGGAAAAGCCAAAAACGATCGGCGGCGGCGCTGATCAAGGCTTGACATTTGCCCGATAATACCGCAGTTTGCGCGCTCGGTTTCATTTGGTCGCCCGCGAGGGCCACCCTGTCAGGAGTATGAGTCATGGCAAAGCCAGCGACCCTTCAAATCAAATTGGTCAGTACCGCCGACACAGGTTACTTTTATGTAACCAAGAAAAATCCGCGCACCAAGCCGGAGAAGATGGAGCTGAAGAAATATGACCCGCGCGCCCGCAAGCATGTGCTTTTCCGCGAGGCCAAAATCAAATAAGCAGCCTTTTTATGGGCTGATGGGCGGCTATGTATGTAGGGCTGTCATTTCACACGACGTATATCGACACCGCTGTCCATCTGGGCGGCGGTGAATTTGTTTTGCCAGCCGAGATAAAGCTGGCTGCCCTGACCCGGCGCGACATTGGCGCGGCGATCACATCCCTTAAGGCGCACATACGCCCCTATGGCCCAGTAACCGCGATTGGGGCGCTCTATGCCCCTGATATTGCCCTCGTCGACCAACAGGCCGATCGCCTTACATTAACGCTTCAGGCCGCCCTGAATGCGCCAGCGCATATCGCAACACCTGCCGAAGCATTAGGCCTTTATGAAGCCCGTTTCGGTGTCGCCGCTGACAGCCCTTTAACCTGCTGCCTCTATCTTGACCATCGGCTGTCGGGAAGCATTTGTTTTGGCCATCGCCTGTGGCGCGGTGCCAACCGGCTTGTCGGTCAATGGGGACATTTGCCACTGGCTTTTGCGGTTGAGGAAGAACAAACCGCGACGCCCTGCGAATGCGGCCGAACGGGGTGCCTTGAGGGATTTGTATCGACAACGGCGATTGAGGCTGCCTATCACCGGGCAACCGGCATTCCCCTCGACATCAGTGCTATTGCCATCGCCGACAGGCAGGATCTTGTCGCCAGCAGTGTCTTACAGATTTTGGATGACCGGCTTGGCCGCACCACAGCATCGATTATCAATATGTTTGACCCTGAGGTGATCGTCTTTGGGGGGCAACTGGCGGCGCTTGACCGGCTTTATACCAATCTGCCACGCAAATGGCCTGGTTACCTTTTGGCACAGCGCGCGACCACAAAACTTGTCAAACACAGCATAACACCCCGGTTACTGGCCCGCGGTGCTGCTTGTTTTGCAGAGGCCGTTTCGAGCATCTGACGCGTGCGCTGGCCTTGGCACTTGCTTATTGGCAAACCGGCGGATCGACCGTTTCAATCTTCAGCATTTTGGCAACGATGGTGAATTCACCGTAATCGATTTCATAGTGCCGGATCACACCATTGGGCTGAAGCGCATAATTGATTTCATATTCGGGTTCGGCCGATGTAGATTCGGGTTTGAAATAGGCCACCCGGACCGGCCAGAACCCATCGGCGGCAAACCCACCAAGCAAATCTTTTTGGTCTTGGCTGTTCCAGCTGCCAATCACCGTATTGGTCGATAGCAACGCGTCATCTGGTTCAGCGCCAGTAAACACAGACGCTGCCAATATCTTTTTCCCAGATCGGGCATGATCCAGAATAGCCATCATATGGCGCATCGGAAAATAGGTGTCTTGCGGCAAGGATAACGCGGTTTCGGGAGTCATTGAGAAATATGCATCAGCCCGGTCTGCCGCTATAGTCGCGTACCCATTAAAATCTTGATTGCCCTGATAGGAACTTGTTTCGGTGATATCAAAGCTGTATTTGTCACCAGCATCCGTTTCCCAGGATGAAAAACGTGACACGATCCTGTCGAGATTGCCTTCGCGCCCGCCGAATTCAATCACATAATCCTCGCCGGACAACCACCCGTCGCAGTCACGGTTCAAGGTAAACGCCGAGCGCCCTTGAATGGCCTGAATGTTCGCGTTCTGGCCTGCTGTCCCCAGCTCCATTTCATAAAATGCCCGATGCGGCATAATGCCGGACGGTGCCGCGAACGCTGCCGGCGCGCTTGCCATCACCATAGCAAGACTGGCAAACCATAAACCAAAGTGTGGTAGATCAAAACGCCAGATATCACGGCATATGTATTTGTTCTCTATCATGGTTTAGATTTAGGCAGGCCGTCAGGGTAAATCAATAGCTTTAGCTTTCAGAACCACGCATTTTGCCGTATAGGACAGGCAGCAAACTCGAGGAACTTAATGAAACGACACGCGCCCCGGCCAGATAGCCAGCAAAACAAGCCATTGAATATCGCCCCGCCGGTGACCACCACCGCCGCATTGAACGCGGCGCTGGCGCCTTACGAAACGGCTGAATTCGTCGCCGTTGACACCGAATTCATGCGGGAAAAAACCTATTATCCGCAATTATGCCTGATCCAGATCAGCGATGGCAAAACCGCCTTTGCGATCGATCCGCTTGCCAACGACATTGATCTTGCGCCGCTATGGGAGCTGATGAAAAACCCGGCGATCACCAAGGTATTTCACGCCGGAGGTCAGGATATGGAGATATTCCTGCATCTGATGGGCAGCCTGCCAACACCGTTTTACGACACCCAATTAGCAGCCATGGTCTGCGGGCTTGGCGATCAGGTCGGCTATGACAAGCTGGTCAAAGCGATGTTAAATATCGATATCGATAAGACGTCGCGGTTTACCGACTGGTCGCGCCGCCCGCTAACCGATCGGCAGATTGCCTATGCCCTTGATGATGTGATCCATCTGGCGCGCCTTTATCCGATGATCCACGCCCGTCTTGACCGGGAAAACCGCACTCATTGGCTTGATGAGGAATATGCAAAATCATCTGACCCGGCCACCTATATCACCGAACCGGATCAGGCTTGGCAACGCTTGAAAATTCGCAATATGCGTCCCGCTGCGCTGCTGCGGCTGATGCATCTTGCCGCATGGCGCGAACAGCAAGCGCAAAAACGTGATTTGCCACGTAATCGGATCATGCGCGACGAAACATTGATTGACCTTGCCGGCAGCAACCCCAAAATCCAGTCCGAATTTGGCAAAATCCGTAACTTCCCCGGCGGCGCCGACGGTAAGATGGTGGCCCCCGTTTTGAAAATACTGTCCGATGTCGCAGCGCTTCCGGCCGCGGCGTTACCGGCGCCTGAAGACCTCCCGCACACCAAACGCCCGCCAGCCGCGATTGTCGAACTATTGCGTGTATTGCTGAAACATGTGACTGATGCCCACAATATTGCGCCACGTCTGATTGCCAGCGCTGACGAGCTTGAATTGTTGGCTGGCGATGACAATGCGGATATCCGCGCCTTGAAAGGCTGGCGACGCGACATCTTTGGCGCGCTTGCCCTGCGGTTGAAACATGGTGAAGTCGCGTTAGCCCTTGACCATAAAAAGCTGACCTTGATAGACCGGCAGACTTAGTCTTTCAGCTGGCAAGATCTTCTAAAACGCTGCGGGCCAGCGCAACAGACAAGGGTCGTTTTTCGGCGATCGATCGCGCATCCAGTGCCGCCCCTACCCGTTGCACCGCGGCAAAGGACCGTTCCATCCGGCCAACAAGATAGGTCAGCACCGCTGGCGGCAGAACAAGCTGTCGTTCAGTGAAATACTGTGCCAAAAGCGCGGACAGCAGGGAATCGTCAGGCAAATCAATCTCAACCACGGTTACCGCGCGGAGCCGTGACCGCAAATCCGGCAACTGCCAGCCCATTTGTCCGACAGGCTGGTCCGACAGCAGCAACAGCCCGCCACTGTGCCGACAATGGTTGAACAAATGAAACAACGCCTCTTCATCCCACGCGGCCGATGGCTGAATGTGATCAAGCACATAAAATCCACCATCAACAAAACTGGCGGCATCGCCAAGGCCATCAAGCATGATGACATTCGTCACCCGGTCCTGCCAAATCGTTGCAAGATATGATTTTCCTGCCCCGGTCGGGCCCGCAATATTCAGCGCTCGACAGGCACCGGGCCAGTCTGGCCACCGGTCAATCCACGCCAGCGCCAACTCGTTACAGCGGCTGACCAGAAACGCATCGCGCCCGGCTTTTCCGGCAAACGGCATATCAAGCGGCAATTGGCTCATCGACACAGCCTAATTGGCTGGAACAAGTGACAGGTCACCCTGATCACCGGTCAATTTGAGGTTATGCACCGCCAGCGCATTTTCCAACGCTTCGCGGGTGCCGACAAGCCGCAACCGAATGTGACCACCCGCTGCATTGAGCGTCACGATATCGTAACCATCGATCACCGCAATCGCCTCAAATGCAGCCAAGCGGCGCGCCCATTCAGCTAATGAGGCGACCGGCACCGCGGCTGTTATCGCACCACGGGTCGACCCGTCAATCCGATTTGCCGCATACCAATCCCGGCTGAGTACGCGAATGATCTCATCACGCGAATCAGCCAATTCGACCGGTTGCACCGCGTCAAGCTGATAAGGTCCAAGCCTGTCAAAGCGACGGATCAACACCCCATTTTTGTCAAACAGGGCTGCTGTTACCGTCACCTCGGGCGCCCACCCTTTGAAATCAAGTGCTGCCTCGGCAACGATAACTTGGGATACAGCGGCCTCAGCAGCAGCAGCAGACAATGTTGATGCCAGGCCGGCGGCAATATCCTCTCCGCGAAATCGGCGCTCATTGGCCAAATTGCGCGTCAGTCGCCTTAGTCGCAAAAGGCCAGCATGGTCATCAACCGACTGCCACCATCCGGCAATCCACGCATTGTGTTTATGCCATGCATGCACACCATCCGGCCCGCGCCAAATTGGCAACACCAGAACAGGCGGACTTTCCAATTCGGCCCATTGCAAGCCGGCCTTGGTCAACGCGGCGCGCAACCGCACCGCATCAAAGCAAAAATCAAGGGTCGCGATATAGCGCTGCTCTAGGCTGTTTTCGGCGACAATATGCACAAAATCAAGAAACGCATCTGGGGTTGATTGGCGCAGAAACGCTTGCCGTTTATCAGCATCGGCCACGATCCGATTGATCACGGTCACAAGCGCCTGTTTTGCCGCCTCGGCGGCGCCATTATCGCGTGCAAGTGATGCGGTTTCGGCGCGTTCATCGACGATCACCCCAGAAACCCCAAAAACGGGTACCGCGCAATTGGCATTCACCGCATTGGCGGCGGCAAAACCGGTGGTGATCGCAAGCCATAGCCCGGTGATCAGAAGAAAAGTGACATTCTTGAAGAATAATGCTGCACGCATGATATCCAACGCCTATGATAACCGCTGACGCAACGGCAACGCTGCCCTGCCCCACTTATAGCACTCCTGAACGCCGAGGCCACCATGTCTAGTGGACAAAAACAACCCCAATCCCTGAAATATAGCGATGCTGGCGTTGATATTGACGCTGGCGACGCGCTGGTACGCGATATTGCGCCGCTGGCCAAGCAGACCAAACGCGCCGGCGCGGACTCGGACCTTGGCGGCTTTGGCGGGCTTTTTGATCTTCGCGCTGCCGGGTTTACCGATCCTATTCTGGTCGCGGCTACCGATGGGGTCGGCACAAAACTGGAACTTGCCAAGGCCACAGGCCTGCATCATGGCATTGGTATCGACCTGGTTGCCATGTGCGCCAATGACATTCTGGCCCAAGGCGCAATGCCATTGTTTTTTCTTGATTATTATGCAACCGGCAAACTTGACCGAACGATGGCTGCGGCGGTGATTGCCGGCATCGCCGATGGGTGCATCGAATCAGACTGTGCGTTAATTGGTGGCGAGACTGCCGAAATGCCGGGCATGTATGCGGCCGGATCCTATGATCTTGCCGGTTTTTGTATTGGGGCGGCTGAACGGGGTACCTTGCTGGCGCCGGGCATGCCGCAGGCCGGCGATATTGCGATCGGCCTGCCATCATCGGGGGTTCATTCAAACGGATATTCGCTGGTACGCAAAATTCTGGAAATTACCGGCCAACCGCTTGACCAGCCGGCACCATTCGCATCGTCGGCACCAACATTGGGCGCGGCGCTGATGGCGCCAACCCGGCTGTATCAAAAAGCCGCGAAATGCGCACTTGAGGCTGGCGGCGTCACTGGCATTGTGCATGTCACAGGTGGCGGGCTGATCGAAAATCCACCGCGCGTCTTCAGCGACGATCTTAGCTTTAGGTTTGATTGCGCGGCGGCCCCATTACCGCCTATTTTCACATGGCTTCATCAGGCTGGCGGCGTTGAACTGCCCGAACTGGCGCGCACCTTCAATTGTGGCACTGGTTTGATCATTTTTGTCATGGCAGACCGTGCCGCAACCTGCCTTGCCAGGTTGCAGGATGGGCCTGAACCCGGGGCCTTAATCATTGGTGAATTGGCCCCGCGCGGCACCTCGGCACCGGTCATCCTCGACAATCTCGACAAATGGGTTGTCGGCTGATGCTGAAACTGGCTGTTCTGGTCTCGGGCCGTGGCAGCAATATGCTCCGGCTTGCCACAGCCATTGACGAAATGCATCTTGAGGCCCGCATTACCGCGGTGATTGCCAATCTCGACTGTGACGGCATCACACATGCCAAAGCGCGCGGCATTGACAGCTATGTGATCCGTCGTCGTGACCATGACAGCCGCGCCGCCCATGAAGCGGCGTTGGCCACCTGCATCGATCAAAGCGGGGCAGATATTGTCTGCCTAGCCGGTTACATGGCGATATTGGGCGCTGATTTTGTCAACCGGTATCAGGGCCGAATGATCAATATTCACCCCTCGCTTTTGCCCGCCTATAAGGGGCTCGACACCCATCAACGCGCGATTGATGATGGTGCCACAACGCATGGCGCGACCGTACATCTGGTCACGCCGGAGCTTGATGCCGGCCCCATCATCGCGCAGGCCGGGCTGGACATTGAACCGGCAGATGATGCCACCAGCCTTGCCGGCCGGGTCTTGCAGTTGGAACACCAGCTCTATCCGTTCGTTGTGGCAAGCCTTGCCAATGGCCAGCTAACATTACAGGACAACACCCCCCGTTGGGCCGACCCGAACAGCGCCATGGCCGCCATGCCAGATCACATACGGCGAATCCTTGAGCCAACGTTGATCCTTCAGGCCGCAGATGCCGGCGCCAGTGAATAGCTGGCCAAGAATAAACAATTTGTCAGGTTGATTTGGCGGGCGGTTTGCGCCATAAAACAGGCAGACTTTTGTGCCGTAGCGGCTTTGTCGTTATCGCACAAGCCGCCGCATTTCGGGGAGAGGACGCAACCGATGGATACAAAAGCACTTGATAAACAGGGCAAGCAGCATCTTCAATTTTACCATAATTTCCTGCTTGCAGCCAAAATCTGCATCATTGCCGTGATCGCAACATTGGTCATTATGGCCGCTACATTGATCTAACGCCGCTGACCATTATTGCCGGTGACCCGTATCAACCGGGGCAGCCAAACAAAAAGGCGGGATAACCCGCCTTTTTTCATAGGTTGCGATCAGACAGATGATCACTATGCGGTAATTTCACAACCGGCAAAGAAATAGGCAATCTCGATTGCCGCATTTTCGGGGCTGTCCGACCCATGGACCGAGTTGGCCTCAATCGACTCGGCAAAATCTTTGCGAATTGTGCCCTCGGCCGCATCTGCAGGGTTGGTGGCACCCATGACTTCACGGTTTTTCAAAACGGCGTTGTCACCTTCAAGCACCTGCAACACCACCGGGCCAGATGTCATAAACGCCACGAGATCATTATAGAACGGACGCTCGGCATGGACCGCGTAAAAGGCGCGGGCTTCATCAACGCTCAACTGCTTGCGTTTTTGGGCAACGATGCGCAAGCCGGCGGCTTCAAGACGGGCATTGATCTGGCCGGTCAGGTTGCGGCGCGTGGCATCGGGTTTAATGATGGAAAAGGTTCTTTCGAGGGCCATTGTCTGTCCTTTGGTTATGGGGGCACTGCCATGAGGCGGTCAATGCCAGGGTCATGTCTGAAATATGCGGGTCTTAATACGGCAAGCGGTACCTGTGACACAAGGCAAAAATCGGTTTGGCCGGTTGCCAAGACGGTCAAAGCGGTCGTTTCCAGGCTCAGGCTTTCTTTTCCCAGCCACCGCTGTCGGTTTGCGCGTAATAGCCAAGCTTTACATTTGGTAAGTCACGCCATGCTGCCCATTGTAACCGCGCCTGACTAACCTGTGCGTCCGATCGTCCGTCAAATAGGCAAAAACAGTGCTCAAAACGGTCCCACTTGGCCGGTTCGCTGCCGTGAAGAAGAAACAGAAACGCAGCATCAATCGGATTGGCGGCCATGTCGGTACTGATCCAGATCGGCGCATGCCCAGTTCCGTCAGCATCATCAACGCCATGCGGCAACCATGATTCGGCATCATGGCTCCACAACGCATCATCGATGGCGACAGCGGCAGGCGCCGGACATAATATCAGCGCTTTTTTGCCGGCATTGCAGGTCTTGTTAAGCAAGGTAACAAGGGTGCCCTCAAGGCCCGCCTGACCGATTTGATAGAAATCAATCTGCATTATTGCTCGATAACTCAGTCATCTTCAGCTGTATCGGTCACCGTCACATCGCGCCACTCGTCAATCATCCGATTGAGCAGGCGAACGCCATAGCCAGTACCGCCTTTGGGAACAGTTGGTTTGGCCGCATCCGACCAGGCTTTACCGGCGATATCAAGATGCGCCCACGGCACATTGTCAACAAACCGACCCAGAAAACATGCAGCGGTGATTGCCCCCCCATAGGGACCGCCAATATTTTTGACGTCAGCTATATGCGATTTCAGCATGCGATCATAAGCCCGCCCCATCGGCATACGCCATACCGCCTCGCCAACCGTATCGCCCGCCGACGAGAGTTGGCCGGCCAGCGCATCGCTGTTGGTGAAAAGACCGGCATATTCCTTGCCAAGGGCGCCAATGATTGCCCCGGTCAAGGTGGCCAGATCAACCATCGCCTGCGGGGCAAAGCGGGTTTGAGCGTAATGCATGATATCGGCAAGCACCAAGCGGCCTTCAGCATCAGTGTTGATCACCTCGATGGTCTTGCCGGCCATTGAGGTGACCACGTCACCGGGCCGCTGTGCGTTACCGTCGGGCATATTTTCAACAAGACCAATGATCCCGATCACATTGCGCGGCAATTTGCGGCCAGCAATGGCGCACATTGCGCCGGTCACAGCGGCTGCCCCACCCATGTCCCATTTCATATCCTCCATGCCCTTGGCCGGTTTCAGGGATATGCCACCGGTATCGAATGTCACGCCTTTACCGATAAGCGCGATCGGCGCTTCCTCTGCGCCACCATGCCACTGCATCACGACGACACGTGACTCGCGCCGGCTTCCCTGCCCAACGCCAAGCAACGCTCCCATCCCCAGTTTTTCGAGCGCGGGCTCATCAAGAACCTCAACCGTCAACCCGGTGGCCTCAAGATCAAGGCAGCGGGCCGCAAACACCTCTGGATAGAGCTTGTTGGCCGGTTCAAACACCAGATCGCGCGCCAAAAACACACCATCGGCCAACGCCTGCCGGTCACGCATCAGCGGGGCCTCAGCATCAAGCAGATCGCCGCCAACCGACAGTTTTACCGTGTTGTTATCTTTATCGCCGGTGAAATAGGCATTGAAATGATACGAGGCCAAAGTGGCGCCAAAACACATGTCGGCAAGACTATCTGCCGACACGCCTTGATCGGGCAGCCAGCCCTGTTTGGCAGCGGTTTTTTCAAGTGCCGCAAACAGCGCGCCACCGATATCTTCGGCCTTGGTACCGGGGGCCAGCTTATTGCCGACACCGATCAGAATAAAGCAGGATTGCGCGGTGTAAACCGTCAGGCTTTTGCCGGCTTTGCCTTTGAAACGCGCCGTTGTCATCGCCGCAATTAGCTGTGCCGCCACATCACCATCAAGCCGCGGCATGAGCGCCCCGTCGCCGCCAACCAAACAAATCGTGGCAACATCGCCTTGTGGCGCTGATGTGGTAAAAGAGATCTGTAATTTGACCGGCATCTTTCGTCTCGTTTCGTGAAGTGTGTTTTCAGGCCTTGGAACAAGCTATGTTAGTTAAAACAGTGAAAAACCGCCCCTGTCAATCAGCGGTTAAGAAGCGTATAGCTTTTGCCTAACCTGCGCCACCTATGCTATTGAAGGCTGGCGATTGATTGAGACCAGTATATGCAGTTCAACCTCTATATATTCAAGCAGCTGTTACGCAGTACTTTGGCACTGCTTTTTGTGTTGGTATCGGTGATCTGGCTGTTTCAGACCATTCGGTTACTCGAACTGATCGTCAATCGCGGGGCTGGCGCGGACGAATTTCTATTGATGTCGGTTGCGTCCATGCCGCTGTGGCTGATGATTGCGATACCTATCTCGGGTTTCATTTCTATCAATTGGGTCTTTAGTCGGATTTTGTCGGACCGCGAGTTATTGGTCATGCAATCGGTCGGGCTTAGCCCCTTGCAGTTGGCAAAGGCGCCCATAGCGCTTGGCATTTTGCTGTCGAGCTTCCTGATGGTCAATTCAGTCTATATTCTGCCAACATCATTTGGTGTTTATAAAGACCTGCAATTCAAACTTCGCAACAGCATTCCAGAGATTCTGCTTCGCGACGGCGTATTTATTGAAATTGTCGATGGCATGACCATGTTTGTCGGTGACCGTAATGATGATGAAATCATGCGTGATATCTTCATTCATGATGCGCGCGATGCCAGCCGCACTGTGACCATGACCGCTGAGTCCGGACGCTTCTTAACTGAGACGGCAGCACCAACATTGGTGTTGCAGAATGGGGAACGATCAGAGCGGACCGCGACCGGCAAAAACGGGGCGGTCTTGTTGTTTGAAACACATTCGCTCAAAATCACCCGCGATGAAACAGCGCCAACCGAGCGCGTCGGCGTAGACATGAATGAGGACAGTATCGCCAATCTATTGTCGCGTGATGCCGAACAGGCGGCATCCTATTTCCCCCAGCGCCATGCCGAAGGACATTATAGAATAGCCTCACCGTTACTGGCGCTCGCTCTTTGCCTGTTGTCATCGGCGATCATTCTGCGCGGCCAGATTCGGCGCGATTTATGGAGCCGGCGGGCGATCTTGAATATTTCACTTTGCGTTCTTACCATCATCGCACTGGTGGTCACACGCGGCATGACGACCAAAAATCCATCATTATGGCCGCTGATTCATTTTAGTGTACTGGTTCCCGGCCTAGTCGGCTTGTGGCTACTCAAACCCAAATTGATCCGGGAAAGCGAGGTCACAGCATGAGTCATTTGGCCCCGTTCGGTACGTTGTTTCGCTATTTTGCCGCACGCTATGTTGGCTGGGTGGGGCTATGTGTTTTTGGACTGGCGATGATTATCAGCCTGATCCAAACGGTTGAACTGGTCCGCCGGGTCAGCGTCCGTTCAGTTGGCAATGATGAGATCAGCTATGTCAAACTAGCGTTTTTGAATTTGCCAAGCGTGATTGAAATGATTCTGCCGCTCGGCGTACTGGCTGGATCAATGCTGTGTTTTGCGGCATGGAACCGAACCAATGAATTTGTTGTGGTGCGTGGCTTTGGACAGTCGATTTGGGCGGCCCTCAGCCCGGCACTGTTCTCATCCTTTGTCATCGGTATGTTGTTTGTCACCATCGTCAATCCCATCGCCGCGGTCACGTCAAAGGAATATAGCAAGCAGATGGCCACTATTTTTGGGGAAAAAGATTCCAATTTCACAGTCTCGACAACCGGCATCTGGCTTCGCGATATGCTTGATCAGGGCAAGTTGATTATCCATGGTGAAGCCCTGAATGCCGAAACAGCGACTATCATCAACCCGATCATCTATCTTTACGCCAATGATGTTCATGTAAAAGCGGTCTATAGCGCCGGCCTGATGCAGCTAACCGATAGCGGCTGGGTTCTTGACCATGCTTTTCGCTGGCAAAATGACGGCCAAGAAACCGACCTTGGCAGCATCATGCTACCAACTGGCCTTGGGGCGCTAGACCTTCGCCAGTCGGGCTTGGCACCGCAATCGATTTCGGTATACAGCCTTCCGGGCTTTATCGGCTCGCTGGAAAAAGCCGGCATTCCAACGACCGATTACCTGTTTTATCTTTATAAAACCTTGTCGGTACCATTTCTTATGATCGGCATCGCCATGCTTGCAGCGCGCTTCAGCCTGCGGAATGTGTCGCGTGGCCGCGCCATGTGGTTGTTTTCACGCGGGGCTCTACTTGCCAGTGCGATCTTGATCTTTAGTTATTGCATGCAGATCATGGGGACTTCATTGCAACTGCCGGTGCGGCTTGCGGCACTTGCCCCGGCCATCAGCATCTTGCTTATTGGTGCAATAGCCCTTGCCCGCACTGATGAAAGCTGATTTATAAACAGCACAACAGACGACAACCAATACTGTGAGCGCGCCGATGCTGATTCCGAACAGACAGGTTGAAACCCGACCGCAAGCACCATACCGGTCAAACCAAGCCGGCATCAGACAATGGCTGATGACGCTGCTACTGGCTTGGGGCCTATTTGCCGGGGTAATGTCTGGCATGACTGGCGCCGGTGCCGCCGTCAAGATCGTCGCCGAGGTAAATGGCAACGTCATCACCAATTACCAAATCACCCAGCGTGTCGCGTTTTTGCGGATGATCACCAACCTTGAAGATACCGCGGCTAACCGGGCACAAATTGAAAAAGATGCCCAGCAAATGCTGATCGATGAAGTGCTGAAACTGGAAGCCGCCAGCAGCATTGACCCAACGCTGGCATCACGGGCGCGCGGCGCAGCGCGGCAATTGGTTAACGATAATTTTGCCCTGAGCGGCAAAAATGGCCTGCAAGTCCTGCGTGACAACGGCATTGATGCTGACAGTATCCAAGACAAATTCGTTGCCGACCTGGTATGGAACGAATTTATCAAATTCAAATTCCAAGCCAAATTTGGCAATCTGGACAGCACAGTTGACAAGGTCTTGGAACGGATTGACGCCAACGCCCGCAAGCCGCAAGTCAAGCTGAGTGAAATCATCCTGATGCCGGAGCCAAACCGCCCCCTTGACGAAACGGTCAAGCTGGCCGAGGAGATCATCAAAGCGGTGGGGCGGGGCGCGAATTTCAATGCGATTGCCCGCCAATATTCGGCTGCCGGCTCGGCGACAAACGGCGGACAAATTGGCTGGGTTATGGTGGATCAGTTGCCGGCCGATATACGACAGGCGTTAGACAAAACCGCAATCGGCGATATCACCCGCCCACTGCAACAAAATGGTCTTGTTGTGATTATGCGGAAGGATGGCGAGATGACCAACGGCGTTGCCGATCCAGGTCAGGACATCATCACGCTGGCGCGCGCCACCATTGATTTGAATAATGACGCACCAAACGCCGATCGGTTGGAAGCGGCGGCGCGTCTGGAAAGAGATATTGCCAGCGTTGGTGACTGCACCGCGATGGTGGCGCTCAATGATCGCTACAAATCAAAAGTCCCCAGCCTGATTGAAAATATTGCCGTCGCATCGCTGGTCCCGCAAATGCGGCAGACAATTGCGACCATGCCGGTCAATAAACCAAGCTCTCCATTGGCCTTTGCCAGCGGTGTGAGCAGTTTTATGTTATGCAAGCGCGTCAGCCCTGAAGTGAACAAACCGTCCCGCGACGAGGTTTTCAAAACCGAGTGGGACAAGGTTTTTGGTACCTTGTCCGAACGCTATTTATTACGGCTGCGCCGGTCTGCCGTGATTGAAACCAAATGAACCGCCAAAGCCGACGCCGCCCTTTGGTCGTAACGCCGGGTGAACCGGCTGGTATTGGTTGTGAAATCACGATCAAGGCATGGCAACAACAGGCCGCGCCATTCTGCCTGATCGAATCGCCTGATCATGTGCAACGTGTTACACGCCTAATGGGCTGTGATATACCGATTAACGTGATCGACAGCCCCGCCGCGTTTGATCCGGACAGACCCGGTCTGGCGGTCATTGCGATCGACTGGCCGGTTGCACCGGTCTTTGGCGCACCAGATACAGCTAATGCACAGCAAGTCATCACGGCCATTAGCGCCGCCGCCGCGTGGTGCCGTAGCGGCGATGCGGCTGGCATGGTGACCAACCCCATTCAAAAATCAACGCTTTATGAGGCTGGATTCAGCTATCCTGGCCATACTGAATTCTTGGCCAGCCTTGGCACTGTTGCGCCCGGCGGCCCGCTGATGATGCTGGCCTGCGATAGCCTTCGCGTGGTGCCAGCCACCATCCATATCCCGGTGGCGGCTGTCGCGGGCACATTATCTCAAGATTTGATCATCGAACAAATCAGGCTGCTACATCATTCGTTGCAAAAGCAATTCGCCATCGCCACCCCGCGGATTGCCGTATGCGGGCTCAACCCGCATGCCGGCGAGGACGGCACCATCGGCACCGAGGAGCGCCATATTATCATTCCGGCCCTTGATGCTTTACGCAAGGACGGACTCAATGTGAGCGGTCCGCACCCAGCTGATACATTATTCCATGAAGACGCGCGCAAGACCTATGATGCGGTCGTTGGCATGTATCATGACCAAGTCCTTATTCCGCTGAAAACAATTGATTTTTATCGGGGCGTCAATATCACATTAGGGCTAGATTTTATTCGCACCTCGCCAGATCATGGCACCGGACTACCGATTGCCGGACGTGGTATTGCGCGGGCTGACAGTTTGCTTGCGGCGATCACCCACGCCGCGGCCCTCGCCCAGAGAGTGGCGTAATCCCGTGTGCCCGACATTGGTGGAGTTGTTCTGAACATGTCTGATCACGCAGCATGGCAAGACCGGATCGCGGCGTTGCCGCCGTTACGGCAACTGGTCGAAGACCAGCAATTGCGGGCGCGCAAATCATTGGGACAAAACTTTCTGTTTGACCTGAATTTAACCCGGAAAATTGCCCGTTCGGCCGGGCCGCTCACTGGCACGACGATCGAAATTGGTCCCGGCCCCGGCGGGTTAACCCGTGCGTTATTGTTGGAACAAGCTGATCACGTTATCGCGATTGAAAAGGATCATCGTGCGGTTGAACTATTGGCGGGACTAGCCGCCGCTGCCGGCGATCGCCTGACAATCACCGAAGGGGATGCAAGTCGCTGTGCGATCTGGGATATGGGCGTTACCCCGCGGCGTATTATTGCCAACCTGCCTTATAACATCGCCACATCCCTGTTAACCGGCTGGCTGGCGCATGCCAATGCGTTCGAATCGATGACCTTAATGTTTCAGCGCGAAGTCGCGGAGAGGATTACCGCCACGCCCGGCACCGCCGCCTATGGCCGGCTCAGCGTCCTGTGCCAGTGGCTTGCTGATTGCGAGATCCTGTTTGACATCCCGCCTGACGCGTTTGTCCCCGCCCCCAAAGTCGTGTCATCGGTGGTGCAAATCGTGCCCTTGTCCACGCCCCGCTTTGCGTGTGATGCGGACCGGCTTGCCACTGTCACGCGTTTAGCCTTTGGGCAACGCCGCAAAATGTTGCGGAGCTCGCTAAAATCGGTGGGCGGCGCGGTGTTGCTTGAGGCGGCTGGCATTGATCCTGAAAAACGGCCACAGGACATAGATGTGGCGGGTTTTTGCCGCCTTGCCAATGCCTTTGACGACCGCGCCGCTCAATAGCCTGCGCGCAATTGCTTGACGAATCCGGTCAACCCCACCTGGCGGTCACGGCGCAACCGTTCTGCTTGTAAAATAGCGCGGACATCGGCTACCGCCTGATCAAGATCGGCGTTGACGACAATATAGTCATATTCTCGGTAATGGCTGATCTCGTCAGATGCCTTGGCCATCCGAGCCGCCACGACATCGGCGCTATCCTGAGCGCGACCAAGAAGCCGCTTTTCCAGATCACGAGTCGATGGGGGTAGAATGAAAACCGATACCAGATCATCACGGTTCGCATCGGCCAATTGCTGGGTGCCTTGCCAGTCAATATCGAACAGAACATCACGGCCATCCGCCATCGCGGCCATCACCGGGGCCACGGGTGTGCCGTAATAATTATCGAATACCTTGGCATATTCCATCAATTCACCTTGATTGATCATCAGGTGAAATTCGTCCTTGCTGACAAAATGGTAATCCTTGCCCTCGACTTCACCGGGCCGCCTTTTGCGGGTGGTCGCCGACACCGATAGTTCGATACCGTCATCGGCGGCCAGCAAGCGGCGCGAAATTGACGTTTTACCCGCCCCTGACGGAGAGGAGAGGACCAGCATCAACCCGCGGCGCCCCACCATCCCGCGTGCCGTTGTTGAAGGTGATGAATGTCTCATGTTACCGGTCCTGTTTCGGTTTGCTCTTGGGGACAGCTTTGCTGCGATCACGGTGTTTACGGTATAATCTTACATTCCGATTATGTTCGTCCAGTGTTTTGGCAAACCGCAACCCGCCATCACCATCTGAGACAAAATACAAAAAATCGCTTTGCGGCGGATGCAAGGCAGCGTTCAGTGACTCAAGACCTGGATTACAGATCGGCGTTACCGGCAGACCGGTTATCACATAAGTGTTCCACGGTGTTCTGGTCTGCAAATCCTGTTTGGTAATCACCGGCACAGGGTCCGGCGTCGGGGCGTTTTCATAAAGCACGGTCGGGTCTGACTGAAGTCGCATCGACCGTTTCAAGCGATTGATCAAAACCGCCGCCACCAACCCCCGGTCTGTGGTGGTTGCGGCTTCTTTTTCGATGATGGACGCCATGATCAGCGCATCTTGTGGTGTTTTGTAAGGCAAGCCCGGCGCGCGGTCGATCCATGCCTCGGCCAGCGATATCTGCCGCGCTTGCTGCATCCTGTCTACTACTGCCTGCCTTGTGGTGCCGCGGGTGTAAAAATAGGTGTCAGGCAACAAATCACCCTCATCGGGCATCACCACAACATCGTCGCGGAGAAAGATATTGGCAGCAAGCTGTGTGACGACATCAGCGCTCCGCACCCCTTCGACAACGGTCAAGCGCCGCTGATAGCTGTATCCGTGATCGATAATGGCCATGATTTGCGACAGGCTGGCGCGGGCCGGCAGCAGATATTCACCGGCTTTTGGAACAAATTGATCCCTGGCCACAAGCCGTGCCGCATCATAATGATAGAGTTGATGGATCACACCAAGCCGGTCTAATTTATGGCGAATGACGGCATGACCATCGCCCGGCTCGACCCACAGCATGGCATCGTCTTGATGCGGCCCCGCATCATGTATCACATGCTTGTACCAATAAATGCCGCCCGCCAAAATTGCGGCCAAAAACAATGTCAGAACCACTGCCGACCGGGTGTGAGACCGGACAGTGGTCGCTGTCATCCGGTAACCTCACCAACGATCAGCGACGCATTGGTGCCTCCAAAGCCAAATGAATTGGACATGGCATTACGCACGGTTTTATGCCGGCTTTTTAACGGCACCAAATCCATCTCGGCAACAGCATCTTCAGGGTCATTCAGATTCAACGTCGGCGGCAAATCACCGGTCTCGACGGCCTTGATCGCATAGATCGCCTCGATGGCACCAGCGGCCCCCAATAGATGCCCGGTGGCGCTTTTGGTTGATGACATCGACACTGTTTTGGCGGCGTCACCCAAAAGCCGGGCCACCGCCTTGGCCTCGATCAAATCACCAAGCGGGGTTGAGGTGCCATGCGCGTTTACATAATCGATCATATCGGCGGTAAGGCCGGCGCGTTTCAACGCTGCCTGCATCGCCCGGAACCCGCCGTCACCATCTTCGGCCGGGGCGGTAATATGATGTGCGTCACCAGACATGCCATAGCCCTTGACCTCGGCATAAATCGTGGCACCACGCGCCCGGGCATGTTCCAGTTCTTCCAGCACCACAATGCCGGCCCCCTCACCCATGACAAAGCCGTCACGGCCCTTGTCCCACGGGCGTGAGGCAATAGCTGGTGTGTCATTATAGCTGGTCGACAACGCCCGCGCCGCCGCAAATCCGGCCATCCCGATCCGGCATACCGCCGCTTCGGCGCCGCCAGCCACCATCACATCGGCATCATCAAGCGCAACCATACGCGCCGCATCACCAATCGCATGTGCGCCTGTCGAACAAGCCGTGACCACCGCATGGTTCGGGCCACGAAACCCATAGCGAATAGACACATGTCCTGAAATAAGATTGATCAACGCCGACGGAATAAAAAACGGACTAATGCGTCGCGGCCCTTTTTCATTCATTAACTGATCGGTTCGCACGATCGATTCAAGACCGCCAATACCTGATCCGATCATCACCCCAGTGCGGTTCTGCGATTCGCGATCTTCGGGCTTCCAGCCAGAATCCTCAACCGCTTGGCACCCCGCGGCAAGGCCAAGCTGAATGAACCGATCCTGTTTGCGCTGTTCGCGCGGATCAATCCAGTCATCAAGGTTCAGCCCGCCATCGACATCGGCGCCGGGGACCTGCCCTGCTATTTGGCATGAAATATCGGATACATCAAAATTTTCGATGCGTGATATGCCGCTTTTGCCTGCAATAATCTGTGACCAATTCCGATCAACGCCAGATCCAAGCGGCGTAACCATTCCCATCCCGGTAACAACAACGCGGCGCAAGGCAAACCTCCTAGCATATCAATTATGTCATTGATGGTCGCGCACCAGACTATTACGGGATGCGCGACCCAATTTTTTGGGACAAAGCCGCCTTAGGCAGCCGCTTCTTCGAGGAACGACACCGCGTCCTTGACGGTCAAGATACGTTCGGCAGCATCGTCAGGAATTTCGACACCAAACTCTTCTTCAAACGCCATCACCAATTCTACAGTATCGAGGCTGTCAGCGCCAAGATCGTCAATAAAGCTGGCACCATCAACAACTTTGTCGGCGTCCACGCCCAAATGTTCAACTACAATATTTTTTACACGATCTGCGATATCGCTCATTACTGCCCCCTCTTTTCGAAGCTTGGAAAATGGCCGGTATTCCGACCGAAGATTTCAAAAGTTGGCGGCAGATACCATAGTTTTATCGCTTTTGCCAGCCCCCGATTGACACTATAACCCGACAACCGCCGGAATCAAAGCATTGCCATTCCGCCATTCACATGGATTGTTGCCCCGGTTATATAGCCAGCCTCGTCACTTGCCAAAAACGCAACTGACGCTGCCACCTCGGCCGGTGTTCCCAAACGGCCGGCCGGAACCCGCGTCAATAGCCCTGATTTCTGGCTTTCATCAAGCACGTCAGTCATCGGCGTTTCAATAAAGCCCGGTGCGACCACATTGACGGTTATGCCGCGGCCCGCCACCTCGGCAGCAAGCGACTTGCTGAACCCGATCATCCCGGCTTTCGATGCGGCATAATTGGTTTGTCCGGGATTGCCAGTTGCCCCGACAACCGATGAAATCGAAATAATCCGGCCTGACCGCGCTTTCATCATACCGCGCATCGCCGCCCGACACAGCACCATGCTAGCAGTCAGATTGATTTCGATCAATTCATCCCAATCGGCGTCTTTCATCCGCATCAACAACCCATCGCGGGTAATGCCGGCGTTATTGACCAAGATTGACACCGGGCCGCCCGCTGCGTCGGCGGCCGCATCAACCAGGCCGGCAACCGCTGCCCGATCAGACAGGTTTGCAGGCACCGCATGCGCACGCGACCCCAACTCGGCCGCCAATGCGTCCAGCTTGTCAGCGCGGGTGCCATGCAAAACAACGGTTCCCCCTTGGCTGTGAATGACGCGCGCAATCTCGGCACCAATACCACCACTGGCGCCGGTCACAAGGGCGATTTTTCCGGTTAGATCAAACATAGTTACCTCTCAAACCTTGGTGGCGGGCCAGTGTCAGGACGATTCGGCCCCCTCTTAGCTGCATTATCAAAGATTAAAGGGCTGCGAGAACCGTGTCCAGATCATCCGGCCCATCAAGATTGACTGCCACCGCATCATCAAGGCCGCGTTTGACAAGACCAGACAAGACTTTACCGGTTCCCATCTCGATAAATAATGTTGCCCCGGCCTCTTGCATCGCCACCAGCGACTCGCGCCAGCGCACGCGCGCCGTCACTTGCGTTATCAGATTGGCGCGCAAATTTGCGGCGGCGGTTTCGGCCGCGGCGGTCACATTGCAATAGACCGGCATTTTCGCGTCGGCCATTGTGACCACTGCCAGTGCCTCGGCCATCACATCGGCCGCCGGCGCCATCAAGTCACAATGAAACGGGGCGGAAACCGGCAATTTAATCGCCCGGCGCAAACCGGCTGCCTTGGCCAGTTCTATACTCGCATCAACCGCAGCAGCGGCACCGCTGACAACAATCTGCCCCGGGGCATTGTCATTGGCAATCTGCACCAAGCCGGTGGCGGCAGCATCGGCCAAAATCGCCGTGATCTGTGCTTCATCCGCACCAAGAATGGCCGCCATTGCGCCAGCACCCACCGGCACCGCATCCTGCATCGCATCACCGCGCTGGCGGAGCAACCGGGCCGCATCACCGATCGCCAGACTGCCCGATGCCGCCAAAGCCGCATATTCCCCCAGCGAGTGGCCAGCCACCATACGTCCAACGGTATGAAGATCAGCACCAAGCTCTGACTCAAGCACCCGTACAGCCGCCATTGATGTAGCAAACAGCGCCGGCTGGGCATTGCGCGTCATCCGCACCGCGTCATCAGGCCCGTCTTGCATCAGCTTGAACAAATCCTCGTTGAGCGCGTCATTGACCTCGTCAAACACCAACCGTGCCGCCGGATGAGATGCCGCCAGCGGCCCACCCATACCAACCGCTTGCGATCCTTGCCCCGGAAACATAAAAGCAATTGATTTTTTTGTCATTTATTCCACCCATCTAAAGCCATGCAGCCGACAATCAAACGTGTTTATGGTTCGACAACGCGATGCGACACCCTGATTTACCGCTAGGGCGGCTGACTGCCGGCACCCGCAAGACCCTATGCCATAAGCAGAATGAAAGGCAACCTTTTCGACCGGACGGCAGCATATCCCCATATAAAGCTTGCACCGCGGCGGAAAACCTGTATGGTGCGCCAACGTCACCGTGGCAAAAGCCATGCATGTGGCGTCACATCACTGTATCAATCCTTGCCGGGAAACCGGTTGGTTGCTTCGCCTATTGGGCCGGAGCAACGATAAGCCAGAAGGAGTTATCATGCGCTTGTATGAAAGCGTGTTTATTGCACGTCAGGATATTACCACAGCCCAGGTTGAAGCGATGGCGGACGATTTTGCTAACATCATCACCACGGCTGGCGGCTCGATCAAGAAACGCGAATATTGGGGCCTGCGTTCGCTCGCCTACCGGATCAAGAAGAACCGGAAGGGGCATTACATTATGTTTAACATGGAAACCGGCCCAGAAGCGCTTGCCGAATATGAACGCGTTATGGGACTGAATGAAGATGTTCTGCGGTTTTTGAACATCCGCATTGACGCGGTAGAAGACGGCCCGTCGATTATGATGCAGGCCAAAACCGAGCGCCCATCACGCGGCCCACGTGGCGACAGCGACAATGCCCGTGGCGCTGACAATGATGCGTTTGCCAGCGACCAAGACAGCGAGGAATAGATCATGACCCAGTTGGAAATTAAACGTGAGGCCGTCCGCAAGCCGTTCAGCCGTCGTCGCAAATCCTGCCCATTTTCAGGACCAAACGCCCCAAAGATTGATTACAAGGACACCAAGCTTCTGTCCCGTTTCACCTCGGAGCGCGGCAAAATCGTGCCATCGCGCATTTCGGCCGTATCAGCCAAAAAACAGCGCGAACTCGCCACAGCCATCAAGCGGTCACGCTTTCTGGCCCTGATGCCTTATGTGGTATCATAAGGCTGGCCGGATAAAGGAGACATATTATGCAAATCATTCTTCTTGAACGCGTTGAAAAGCTTGGCCAAATGGGCGACCTCGTCAATGTCAAGCCAGGCTACGCACGCAATTATTTGTTGCCACAAGGCAAAGCGCTTCGGGCCAACAAAGCCAATCTGGAACGGTTTGAATCTGAACGCGCCCAGCGCGAGGCAGACAATCTGGAACAGCGCAAAGACGCCGAGGTTGAAGCCACCAAGATGAACGGTCTTGCCGTTAATATGGTGCGCGCTGCATCGGAAATGGGCCAGCTATTCGGATCAGTGACCTCACGCGACATTGCCGAAGCGGTAACCGGAGCCGGCTTTACCATTACCCGTGATCAGGTGGTACTGGACAAAGCCATCAAGACCCTTGGCCTGACCGATGTGCGTATTCGCCTGCATCCGGAAGTGTCGGTAGAGATCGTTGTCAATATCGCCCGTACGCTGGAAGAAGCCGAAACCCAGCTGAAAACCGGCAGTGCTGTCACTGGTGACGCCGATGACGCGGAAGATCTGGTTGCTGCCGCTGTTGAGACGGTCGATGCCACCGATTCTGATGATGCCGGTGAAGCGGACGCTGACCAAGACAACCAATAAACGGGCGCGACATTTTGGCCGGCCTGCCAGCCTGTCAAACCCACCAAGCCCATAACAACCACACCGAACCGGAGCTTTGGCTCCGGTTTTGTTTTGCCGAAATCGCGCGCGCAAGTCATAATGGGCCGCCATATGATTTGCGGTTATCCCCGTTATCCCCACAGTTAACATGTCGCGCATTATGGCGGCCTCGGCTATGCTGGCGCCATGGCAGATGAAAATTCAAATATCAAAGCTTTTCCCGGCACTGGTGAGACCGGGCCCGGCCGCAATATGCCACATAACTTGCCAGCCGAGCAAAATTTGCTTGGCGCTATCTTGCTGGATAATAGTGTTGTCGAACGTATCGATGACCGGCTGATTGCTGATCATTTCTATGACCCGCTTCATGGCCGCATTTATGCGACCATGCTACGCCTGATCGAACGCGGTCAACTGGCCAATCCGGTTACGTTGAAGAGCTTTTTTGCGGATCAGGATAACAGTACCCAAGACGGCACTGGTGCCTATTTGGCCGAACTGGCCGATGGTGTGATCAGCATTACCCAAGCGCCTGATTATGCGTCGATCATCTATGAGGCGCATATTCGCCGACAATTGATTCTCATCGGCGATCAGGTGATCCAAGACGCCAGCCGGCCGGACGTTGATGTACCCGCACAAAAACAAATCGAAACTGCCGAGGCACAGCTATTCCGCCTTGCCGAGACCGATACCGTCAGCACCGGCCTTCGCGGCTTTGAAGCGATCATCACCGGCAGCATTATGCAGGCCGACATGGCACGCAAAAGCGATGGTAACCTATCGGGGACAAGCACCGGCTTGACGGACCTCAATAACCTGCTTGGTGGGCTTCATAAGTCCGACTTGATCATTCTGGCCGGGCGCCCGGCAATGGGCAAAACCGCTTTGGCGACCAATATCGCCTTTCATGCCGCGACCACGACACGCACCGGCGAAAATGCGGTACCGGTCGCTTTTTTCTCGCTGGAAATGGCGGCCGAACAGTTGGGAACACGGATATTGGCCGAACGCGCCCAAGTCGATTCGGAACAGATTCGCCGTGGCAAGCTGAACAGTCAGGAATTTGATCAGCTGGTCAGTGCCAGCAACGCCATTTCATCAGCGCCCTTTTATATTGATGACACCCCGTCACTGTCAGTGTCGCAATTGGCGAGCCGGGCGCGCCGGTTGAAACGCACCAGCGGACTGGGATTGATTGTGGTCGATTATCTGCAATTATTGACCCCACAACTTGGCGTACGGTCTGAAAACCGCGTTCAGGAGATTTCTAATATCAGCCGTACCTTGAAGGCCATCGCCAAGGACCTGAATGTTCCGGTTGTGGCTTTGTCGCAGCTATCGCGCGCGGTTGAAATGCGTGAGGACAAGCGCCCCAATCTTGCCGATTTGCGCGAGTCAGGATCGATTGAGCAGGACGCCGACGTGGTGATGTTTGTCTATCGCGAGGAATATTACCTGAACAAACGCGAACCAGAACGCAAGATGGAGGAAAAGGAAGACGCCTTCAATGCCCGGCATGATGATTGGATGCAACGTATGCAAAATTCGGAAAACAAAGCCGAGATCATCGTTGCCAAGCAGCGCCACGGCCCAACCGGGGCGGTACAAGTGCATTTTGAAAAGCGTTTTACCCATTTCACCGACCTTACCGAAAGCAGCCATCTGCCAGAAGGGTTCTAGCCGGCCATGCCCGCCGCAATGTTCAGTCACGCCGACAGCCAATTGACCATCAATCTGGACGCAATTCTGGCCAATTGGCGGCGGCTTGACAGCCTGTCACCGGCACAAACGGCAACCGCAGCTATGGTCAAGGCCAATGGCTATGGGCTTGGCGCTGCCCGAATCGGCACCATGCTGGCGGCTGCCGGATGTCGGTATTTTTTTGTTGCCAGCCTATCCGAGGCGATAGACCTTGCCGCCGCCTTTCGGGAAACCGGACATAATGAGGCCGGCATTATGGTCCTTCACGGCGTGCAGCGCGGCCAGGAAGCCGATTTTGCCGCGGCCGGGCTGGTGCCGGTACTGAATGATCTTGAACAATTGGCGCGCTGGCGCATGTGGGCAACAAAAGCCGGGCAAAAATTACCAGCCTTGTTGCATTTTGACACCGGCATGACCCGACTTGGCCTTGATGCCGCACAGACCGACTGGCTGATTGACACCCCACAGGCGCTTGACGGCCTTGATATCCGTCACATCATGAGCCATTTAGTGGCGGCTGAGGTCAAAACTGACCCGATCAACGATCAGCAGCGCGACCGGTTTAACGCGATACGCCAATTTTTCCCCGGTTTGCCAGCAAGCCTTGCCAATAGTGCCGGCTGTTTTCTTGGGTCTGATTATCATTTCCAGATGACCCGCCCCGGAATCGCGCTTTATGGAATCCATCCAGCCGGTCGGCCCGGTGACGGACTTCAACCGGTTTTGCGCTGGTGCGCCCGCATCATGCAGGTGCGTGCCGCTGCCGCCGGTGACAAAGTTGGCTATAATGGGACGGTCACCTTGCAGCGTGACTCGCGCATCGCCACCATCGGCGTTGGTTATGCTGATGGCTATCGGCGTCAACTTGGTGGCAAAGCCAGCGTTCGCATTGGGTCGGCAACCGCGCCGGTGATTGGCCGTGTGTCGATGGACAGTATCACAGTTGATGTCACTGACCTGACAGCGGATGATCTTGCCACCGGCCAGGCCGATTTATTACATGATGCCTATGACATCCATACCATGGCCATTGATGCTGGCACGATTGGTTATGAAATCATTACCCAGCTTGGTCATCGTCCGGCCCGCCAGTTCATAGGAGGCCCGGAACCTGACCAACCGGCCACCCCTTGACCTGTCAAACCGGCATTTTCTATAGCCAAAAACCGGAAATATCGGCATAAACGAATCTGCGCTATTTCACCGAACCAGAGTGGCTTTTCTGAACTTATGTTGGGTTTCCTGCAAAATATTGGCCATACAGCGATCAATTTTTTGGCCGCTTTTGGGCGCATCGCGTTATTTACCTTTACCGCGCTCCGCTGGGTTGTCACCCCCCCCTATTATGGGCAACAGCTTGGCCGGCAAATCTTGGATATAGGCTATTTTTCGCTGCCTGTGGTTGGTTTGACCACGTTGTTTTCGGGCATGGTGCTTGCCTTGCAGTCCTATACCGGTTTTGCCCGCTTTTCGGCCGAAGACACGGTGGCCACGGTGGTGGTATTATCGGTCACCCGCGAGTTGGGGCCGGTCCTTGCCGGGCTGATGGTGGCTGGCCGCATCGGTGCCTCGATGGCGGCCGAAATTGGCACCATGCGGGTCACTGACCAGATCGACGCGCTTGACACCTTATCAACCCGGCCCATGCAATATCTGGTTGCGCCACGGCTTGTTGCCGGCACCATTTGCCTTCCCTTCTTGGTGTTGATCGGCGACATTATCGGTGTTTTCGGCGGTTATATCGTCGGGGTGTACCGCTTGGGATTTAACCCGTCGATCTATTTGGCACGAACGCTTGAATATCTTGAATTATCAGATGTGACTTTGGGATTGATCAAGGCAGCGGTGTTCGGCTTTTTGATCGCCCTGATGGGCTGTTATCACGGCTATCATTCGGGCCGTGGCGCACAGGGGGTCGGCCAAGCCACCACCAACGCTGTTGTCGCCGCGTCGATCCTGATTCTGATCGCCAATTACTTGGTCACCGCCCTGTTTTTCGGAGTCTGATCAATGGCCGCACCCGCAAAAATCCAGATGACCGGTGTGAACAAATCATTCGGGTCCAATCGTGTGTTAAACGGCATCGATCTGTCGGTTGCACCGCGCGAATCAGTTGCTATTATCGGCACATCGGGCTGTGGTAAATCGGTTACGCTGAAATGTTTGAACGGGCTTGTTACGCCGGAAAGTGGCAGCATCAAGATTGACGGGCAGGAAATTCTGGGTCAGGGCCGCGCTGCCCTTGAAGCCATGCGCCAACGGTTTGGGATGACCTTTCAATTTGGCGCTTTGTTCGATTCATTGCCGGTCTGGCAAAATGTGACCTTCCGGTTGCGCCAACAGCGCAAATTACCCAAAAAAGAGGCTCGCGAAATTGCCACCGACACGATCACCCAGCTTGGTCTTGCCCCTCATGTAATCGATCTGTTTCCAGCCGAATTGTCTGGCGGCATGCAAAAGCGCGTGGCGCTTGCCAGAGCCATTGTTGACCGCCCCGAAATCCTGTTATTTGACGAACCAACCTCGGGCCTTGACCCGATCACCGGCGGGGTCATCGACCGGTTGATCATTGACGCGCGCGAACGCCTTGGCGCCACCACGGTGACGATCAGCCATGACATGGCGTCAGTGCGGCGCATCGCCGACAAGGTGGCGATGGTGCATAATGGCGTCATCATCTGGTATGGACCAGCCAGCGAGATGGAAAAATCCGGTGTTCCCGAAGTCCATCAATTTGTTCTAGGGCTTGCCGATGGCCCGCTAACCAGACCAGCGACCAGCAAGGCATTGGCGTAATGGCCCGAACCAGCGTTACCTATCTGTGCCAGCAATGTGGCGCCGGATTTGCCAAATGGGCCGGCAAATGTGACGAATGCGGGGCGTGGAACACGCTGGTTGAAGAACGCCGCGAAACACCGGCAGGCCCAGGCAAACGGACAACCGGAAAACGGATCGCGCTCGAACCACTCAATAGCCAAAGCGCCGCCGCACCACCAGCGCGAATGATCACCGGTATTGGCGAGTTTGATCGTGTCGCCGGCGGCGGTCTGGTGCCGGGATCAGCTACATTGATTGGTGGCGATCCGGGTATTGGCAAATCGACCCTGCTGTTGCAACTGGTCTGTAAATTGGCCGAATCCGGGCTGACGGCTGCTTATATTTCCGGCGAGGAGTCGGCCGATCAGGTGCGTATGCGGGCCGCCCGCCTTGGCCTGGCCACCGCGCCTGTTGCGCTTGGCACGGCAACCAATGTCAGTGACATTGCCGCATCGATGGACGGCAGTGACCGCCCGGATGTGCTGGTGATCGATTCGATCCAAACAATGTTTTTGCCAGCCCTTGATTCGGCCCCCGGAACCGTGTCGCAAGTGCGTGCCGCGGCGCAGGAATTGATCCGCGCCGCCAAAAATCGTCAGGTTGCGCTGTTGATTGTTGGCCATGTCACCAAAGACGGAGCCATTGCCGGCCCCCGGGTGCTGGAACATATGGTCGATTCAGTGTTGTATTTTGAAGGTGACCGATCGCATCATTTCCGGATTTTGCGTGGCGTCAAGAACCGGTTTGGCGCAACCGACGAGATTGGCGTCTTTGAAATGGTTGCGGCGGGGCTTAGCGAGGTGCCTAACCCGTCGGAACTGTTCTTGGCCGACCGGCGCGAAGATGTCGCCGGCGCGGTCGTGTTTGCCGGTATCGAGGGCAGCCGGCCGGTGCTTGTCGAAATCGAAGCGCTGGTCGCGCCATCATCATTGGCTAGCCCTCGGCGCAATGTCGTTGGCTGGGATTCCAGCCGCCTCGCCATGCTAATCGCCGTACTGGAGGCCCGGTGCGGGGTTCCGCTGTCGGGCCGCGATATTTTTCTGAATGTCGCCGGCGGGCTGAAAATATCTGAAACCGCTGCCGACATGGCCGTGGCCGCCGCGCTGATTTCATCAGTCACCGGCCGGCCAGCACCACAACGCACCGTGTTTTTTGGCGAGGTTGCCCTGTCTGCCGAAATGCGTCAGGTCGCCCAGGCCGAGGCACGATTAAAAGAAGCAGCAAAGTTGGGATTTGACCATGCCGTTATGCCGCGTCCGCGCAAAGCAGGGCCAAAACCAACCGGCATATCAACGGCAGAACCCGCCAATCTTGGTGATCTGATCGAAATTTTGGGTGGTATAAATTGACCGCTTGACGCATACTCCGTCCAAGCTGGAAACGGGCCGCGCCCGATGGGACTGTCAATGATCAATTTTGCATCATTAACGTTAGTTGATTACGGTGTTGCGCTCGTTTTGATTGTTTCGGCTATTTTAGCCATGCTGCGTGGGATGACGCGTGAACTCCTTGGCTTGGCTGGCTGGATCGCGTCGATTTTAGTGGCCAATTATACCGCACCGCGTCTGGAAATTGCGATCAATGACGCCCTCAATCTTGGTGGCTTTGGCAGCGCGCTTGGCTGGGGCATTCCGTTTGCCGCAACCGTCGTCATCAGCTTTATCGTTGCCAGCCTTATTGCGCCAGGACTGACCCGGGTCGGGCTTGGCAGTTTTGACCGCTGGCTTGGTGTTCTTTTCGGGGTGATCCGCGGGGTATTGCTGGTGCTGATTATGTTCATTGCGGCGGTGCTGGCTGTCGAGGGCGAGAATCAATTACCGGACAATATCAAATCGGCACATTCGATGCCCCTGATGAGCCGCGGCGCCTATCATCTGGCCGGGTTTTTTCCCGGAAAATATAAAGACTTGATCATCAGCAATGTGGCGTACCAACCGCCTTTTGGCAGCGGCCCCATCGCCGAAACAATCAACGATTCGATCGATGCTGGCAAAAACGCCGTCGGCAATGGCATGAAGCTGTTAAAGGATGAAGAAAACCGCTAATGATGCGACAGGTCGCGCCTGTCGGCTAGATGCGCGACAGCGTTATACAGCATAAATCTGGCCAGATCATACCAGCTGTTGGGCCGCCTTGCTTGTTAGGATTAAGGATTATGGATTTGCTTACCACCCGCCCATTCGACGATGATCATCTCCATGAGGAATGTGCGGTTTTTGGTATCTATGGAACGGCTGAAGCCAGCATCACCACCGCGCTTGGGCTTCACGCCCTCCAACATCGGGGCCAAGAAGCGTCAGGCATTGTCAGCTTTGATGGGAAATTATTTCATGCACGGCGCGGCTTTGGCCATGTTGGAGAAAATTTTGGCGCCGGTTCAGGGATAATCAACGACCTTGCCGGTCATGTGGCGATTGGCCATAACCGCTATTCAACAAGCGGCAAATCCGATGCGACGCTGGAGATTCAGCCTTTTTCATCCGAATTGGCGTTTGGCGGCTTTGCCTTGGCGCATAACGGTAACCTGACCAATGCGGCGCGATTGCGTGCCTCGCTTGTCGAAACCGGAAGCCTGTTTCAATCATCCTCCGACACCGAAATCATTATGCATCTGGTGGCACGGTCGCACCAAACCACCGTGACTGACCGGCTTGTTGACGCGTTGCGCCAAATTGAAGGCGCGTATTCGCTGGTTTGCGTTGCCGATGATATGCTGATCGGGGTGCGGGACCCGCTTGGCGTGCGCCCGCTGGTTCTTGGCAAGCAGGCAGATGCCTATGTTCTAGCCTCGGAAACCTGCGCGCTGGATATTGTTGGGGCAGAATTTGTCCGCGATCTGGATCCTGGCGAATTGGTCGTGATCACGCAAAACGGCATCACCTCACAGCGGCCATTTCAAAAGCAATCAAGTCGCTTTTGCGTGTTTGAATATATCTATTTTGCCCGTCCTGACAGTGTGCTTGAGGGGCGCGGCGTCTACCATGCCCGCAAGGCAATCGGCCAAGAATTGGCGCGGGAAGCCCCGGCCAATGCTGACCTTGTTTGCCCGGTTCCCGATTCCGGTGTTCCGGCGGCCTTGGGGTATGCTGAAGCGGCAGGTATTCCGTTCGAGTTGGGTATTATCCGCAACCATTATATTGGCCGGACTTTTATTCAGCCAACCCAGCAGGGCCGCAATGACAGCGTCAAGATGAAACACAACGCTAATCCAGCAACGGTCAAAGGCAAGAAGGTTGTGCTGGTCGATGATTCAATCGTACGCGGTACGACATCACGCAAGATCGTCTCGATGATGCGGGCCGCCGGTGCCGCCGAAGTCCATATGCGGATTGCCAGCCCCCCGACCATCAACCCCTGTTTTTACGGGGTCGACACACCCGATCGCGACCAGCTGATCGCGGCAATGATGGATGTCGACGCGATTGCACGCGAGATAGGCGCCGATACGCTAGCTTTTATTTCAATTGACGGGCTTTATCGGGCGATGGGTGTTGCCGGACGCAACCATGATAGCCCGCAATTTTGTGATGCCTGCTTTACCGGTGATTATCCGATCCGACTGGCCTCTGGCCTATCCGCCAAGCAAGTATCGCACGGCAATAGCCGCTAACCGCCTTGCAACGGAGATTGTTCTATGACGTTTGATCTTGAAAACCGGCTTGTTCTGGTCACCGGTGCCAGCCGGGGCATTGGCCGTGCCGTGGCTTTGGCCGCCGCCGCCGCTGGCGCCGAGCTGATTATCACTGGCCGGACCATTGGCGCGCTTGAAGAACTGGATGATAACATCAAGGCCGTGAACGGTTCGGCCACGATCGTCGAATTGGATATGGCCGACTATCCGGCTATGCCACGCCTTGCCGCCGCGATTGCCAAACGCTGGGGCCGCCTAGACGGGTTGCTTGCCAATGCGGCAATGCTTGGCCCATTGACCCCCTTGTCTCATGTTGATGAAAAACTGTGGGACAATACCCTGTCAGTCAATTTAACCGGTCAATGGCACCTGATCAAAGCGATGGAGCCGTTACTTGTTGCTGCACCGGCAGGACGGGCAGTTCTGGTTTCGTCCGGTGTGGCCGAAGGGTCGGCGCCGTTCTGGGGCCCCTACGCGATCACCAAGGCGGGCCTTGAGTCAATGGGGCGGGTCTGGGCCGGGGAAACCGAACAGACCAATTTGCGGATCAATATGATTTCACCGGGAGGTACCGCCACCGGCATGCGCGCTTCGGCCTTTCCCGGCGAGGACCCGGCCAGCCTGCCACAACCTGCCGATATTGCGCCGGCATTTCTGCAATTGCTAAGCCCGCAATGCACCGCCCATGGCGCGCGGTTTGAAGCCCGCAAAATGCTGGGCCTATAGGCGACTAGCCCGCATCCGAAACCGAAATGGATCAATCACCTGCCGGATCGGCCGGTCGATCGTGACCGGCGTCCCAACGATTTCAGCCGCCAGCATATCGCCAAGCAATGGGGCCATTGTCAGGCCACGCGCCCCAAGTGCCCCAAGCACATAAAGCCCCGCAGCGAGCCGACCGCTTACCGGCCCCCGATCGGGCGTGCTTGCCCGCTGGCTGACCCGTGCCCGATAGCCGGCCGGATCGGGCATCAGGCTTGCCAATGCCGCCGGTAGCCGATCGCGATTGGCATTATCGGCCGCGGCAGACAGCCGGCACAAACCAGTCCGGTCAAAACTGGCGCCCAATTCATGCCACCCCTCCACCGCTGGCGTCAGATAGCCACCAAAACTGATACCGGCCCGCAACCCGGCCAGCGCCGCCACCGCCGGCACCTGACTAACCTGGCCGGCAGTGATATCAACCGGGATACCGCCAACTGCCAGCATCTGATGGAACCGGTCAAGATCGGCCCCGGCAGCCAGCACGATCCGGTCAAAATAAAACGCCCGTCGGTCGGCGGTAATGACCTGAAAGCCGCCATCAGCCCGCGCAATCGCGGTCACATCACCGCCACGATGAAAATTTGACTTTTGCGCCAGATGCCGGACCAAAGCCGGTGGGTCAATTACCCGTCCTTGATCATAATGCATACCGCCCGATGGCAGCGCTATGCCGGCGGCCGATGCGGCGGTATCCTGATCGATTGGCCGCATCAGATCATCAGGCCAATATTGTCGGCGGAATTTGGCATGCCTGACGGCCTCACGATCCGGCCAATCCAGCGCGACAACCTGCGATGCAAGCGACGTGCCTGCCCGATCGCTGCACCATGCGGCATAAGACAGACAATCAGCCGACAGCCGGCTAAGCGGATTATGATCCACCGCCAAACGTGGGCTTTGCACCCCAAGGCGGTTGCCTGATGCACCACCGGCCAAATGCGTATCCTTGTCGATAATCTGGGCGTCTACCCCACGCGCCTGCAAACCGGCTGCCACGGCTGCCCCCGCAATCCCGCCGCCGATGACGCCCACCAGCCCCGGACCTGACGGCGACGCTGGCTCTAGTGAACCGCTTTTACGGCCAATGATCATATCGCGCTTGCGGCCGAATCCAGGCCGCTTTTCAACATCAAATCCGGCCTCTGTCAAATGCTGCCGGACCATCCGGGCCGCGGTAAAGCTGGCAAAACTGCCACCAGCCTTTGTGAGCCGCCCGACCTCACCCAATAAATCAGCCGACCACAGGGATGGATTTTTGGCCGGGGTAAACCCGTCAAGAAACCACGCATCAGCTCTAAAATCGGCTTGTTGAAGAGCCACGTCAGCGGCGCCATAGATCAGATGCAGCCGCACCCGTCCATCGGCAAAATTGCGCCGGTGCAGGCCTGGCCAGCGCGGCGGCAGCGCATCAATCAAGGCTACGCTGTAGGTGGCCAAAGCCGGAAATGCGCGATGCGCCGTCGCCATAACCGCCGCATCGAGGGGCCGCGATTCAAAGGAAATAAAATCTATTTCGCGACCGCTATCCGGGCTGGTGCGCTGCAAATCTTCATATAACGCCAACACCGCCAAAAAATTCAACCCGGTACCAAAGCCGGTTTCAGCGATGGTAAACCGTTGTTGCGCCGCCAGTTTGGCCGGCAAATCATTACCGTCAAGGAACACATGCTGTGTCTCGCCAAGCCCATCATCCGCCGAAAAATAGACATCATCGAAATCATCGGCACGCACAACACCCTGCCGTATCGACAGCTGTGGCGATTCAAGCCGAAAATCTGAATTGTCGTGATTGAAGGATGAGGCCATGCCGCTAACTTGCCGCGTTTGGCCGTCGCCGACAAGGCTGTACCGTACAAGCCCCAAAAAACTGCCGCCTTTTAACGCTTTTTTGATGATTGTCCCGGTATAAATAGTCTATCGGCCATAAGTATGGAGCGACCTGACATGGTGATCCGCTGCGGCATGTTCCTCTTTTGCCAATTTATCGCGATGGGGCGCCTTTCGATTAAGCTGGGTAAAGGCGGCCTCTATAACCTTGACAGTGGCCAGGCTGGGCCGCATTTCACCATACATCTGGCCCATCACGGTGTTTTTTGGCGCATTCTTATGAAGCCAGACCTCGCAATCGGCGAGGCCTATATGGACGGCACGCTGGTCATCAGCGATGGCACGTTAGACGATTTTATGAATATTCTGATGGCCAGCAACAATCGATGGCAACGTCACTGGCTTGGCCGGCTGGCACAAGCTGGTCATGCCACCGCGATATGGTGGTGGCGGTTGAACATGCCCTATCGCGCCAAAGCCAATGTTGCGCATCATTATGATCTGAAAGACAGTCTGTTCGAACAATTTCTGGACCCGCGGCGACAATATTCCTGTGCCTATTTCAACAAACCGGATGACCCGCTTGCCGACGCGCAAATCACCAAGCTGGCGCGCCTTGCTGCCAAGCTGTGCCTTCGCCCTGGGCAACGGGTTCTGGATATTGGGTGCGGCTGGGGTGGGCTGGCAAACGCATTATGGGAAATAGAGCCTCGCACCCGCATCACCGGGATCACCTTGTCGGAAAATCAACTGACCTATGCACAACAACGCGCCGCCGAACAAGGTCGCGGCGACCAAATCGATTTTCATCTTCGCGATTATCGCCATCAAACCGGCCGGTTTGAGCGGATCGTATCAGTTGGTATGCTTGAACATGTTGGGGCAGCGCATTTCAACAGCTATTTTGCGACGATTGCCCGGCTGTTGACGGCAGACGGGCTGGCGGTGGTGCATGCGATTGGCGTGAATGCAACAATGCGCCGCTGTAATCGCTGGCTAAACAAATATATTTTTCCTGGCGGCTATTTGCCATCGCTTGAACAAATCGTGGCTTGTTGCAGTCGTCATGGTTTGAAAATCATCGATCTTGAAATCCTTTGGGGGCGTTATGCCGAAACACTGCGTCAGTGGCGGATCGCTTTTGAGGCCAATATTGACCTGATCAAACAAGATTATGATGACCGTTTTGTCCGCATGTGGCGGTTTTATCTGGCGGGGTGCGAATATTTTTTCCGCCATCAGGACGGAATGGTATTCCAGATGCAGCTGGCGCATGATTATAATACGGTTTCCGCGACCCGGCGATATATCGCCGAACTGGAAGATAGCTATCGGACCATATTGTGCAGCGACACGGTTTTTGGACAGACACGCCCCTTGAAAAAATGACGTCATCACAATGGGAATCATTGTGCGATGGGTGTGGCAAATGCTGTGTGTTAAAACTCGAAGATGTCGACACTGGCGCCGTTCACTATACTGATGTTGGGTGCCAGTTACTGGATTGCACGACAGCCCGCTGCCGTGACTATAGCCAGCGCAAATCTGTAGTTCCTGATTGCGTGATCCTGACAGTCGACAGCTTGCATAAATTGGCATGGATGCCATCGACTTGTGCGTACCGGTTATTATTCGAGGGCAAAGACCTGCCTGAATGGCACCCGCTTGTTACCGGCGATAGGGACAGTCCGCAACGCGCCGGCCATTCAGTGGCCGGACGAATCTTTCCTGAATCGGATATTGACGAAGACGATCTACCAGACCATATCACTGAATGGTAAATCGTTAATGAGGATCTGATGAACCGAACCATGTGGATATTGCTGGCGCTTGTTGCCGCGCTGTCCTTGGCCGCTATATGGCGTGACCAGCAAGGGCTTCCTGCGCCAAGCTGGACAAATTGCAAGGAATCCCTCTTCACACAGGTATTTACCGGCAATTGCACGCTACGATTCAAAGGTGATACCACACCGTCATAGAATACCGGGCATAGAA
Source organism: Puniceispirillum sp. (SeqCode) (assembly GCA_038116935.1). GTDB lineage: Bacteria > Pseudomonadota > Alphaproteobacteria > Puniceispirillales > Puniceispirillaceae > UBA3439. The sequence goes on from JAYOFA010000001.1 coordinate 51,535, forward strand.
TACCGGGCATAGAATACCGGGCATAGATTTCCGGGCCAGCCCGCTTTCCGGCACCGCGCCCCCACACAGCCACTGGCCCAGCGCCACCCCCAATAACAGGAGTTTTGATTATGTATTTTCGCCCCGGCGCCCATCAAGAGGCAGGCCTTGCCTTCAGCCCATTAAAAGCCATCATATCACCCCGCCCGATCGGTTGGATTTCCAGCCGTGGACAAGATGGGAGTGTGAACCTGGCGCCCTACAGCTATTTCAACGCCATTTCAGAATTTCCCCCCATGGTCATTTTCAGCAGCGCCCCCGGCCCCGGACTGCCCCATAAGGATTCGCTGCGTAACGTGATCGAAACCAAGGAATTTGTTGTTAACATTGTCAGCAGCACCCTTGGCGACGCCATGAATGTCAGTTCAGCAGCCCTGCCCTATGGGACCAATGAATTTGAGGCAGCCGGCCTAGAGATGGCCGATTGCCAGTCTTTATCCGTGCCGCGCGTCGCCGCTGCGCCAGCGGCGCTTGAATGTCATTTATGGAAAACGGTCGAGCTTCCCAAACCAGACGATATGGAGCCAACAATCATGGTGATTGGCACTGTTGTTGGCATTCATATTGACGATGCGGTGGTGGTAGACGGCAAAGTTGATGTAACGCGCTACCAGCCTCTGGCCAGACTGGGCTATATGGATTACGCGCGGGTCACTGAGGTGTTTGCGATGCCGCGCCCTACGGTCAAATAACCTGTAAGGGCTGCCGGCTGTCGTTAGCGCGGCACGCAGCTTTTGATGGTGACTTTGATATAACCCAGCAGCTCGACCTGTTCAAAATGCAGCAACAAAACCCAGCTGTCACCGGGAATCACCGCATCAAAGGGCAAGGTGCCAGACAACAGCTTTTCACCACCGAGAAAGGCCAACCGCACCGATAGCGGTTGCGCCGGATCGAATATGGTTATGTTACGCCGTGACTTGCGGTCTGCCTTGCCTTCGACAAACAGGTTCAAGCCGCCATTAAACAAGGTCAATTTTGACTCTTGTCCGGCATAAATTGGCGTTGCGACAGCGACATCATGACTTTCAAGCACACGACAATTGACCGGCTTTCCAAGCCGCTGGATCGACTGACTGATTTGTTCCGGGCTAACGCCACCGGCAATTTTTTTCACGATCAGGCTTCGCAAACGTTCACCGCTCGCATTTGACGCCGCATTGGTCAGCACCGCCGCTTTTGATTCGGCGAGTGCTTTTTTCAGCCCTTGAATTTCGTTGCTCAATTGGGTGATCTGGATATTGTTCTGATAGATCACCAGATCGGCCTCGGCTTTCAGGCTGGCCTGTTCAGCCTGTCCCCATAGCCAGCCAACCCATAACACGCCACCAACCACCACAATGCGTGTAAACAGTCGCACCCAAACGCGCATCTCGCGGCGGCGATACCGATCTTGTGTCTCGAAGAAATCCATCGCGTGGGTCCCATAGCCGGTAGCCATATATGGTGATGCGTTAAATATCTGATACAACAATGCAATCGAAAGGCCAAGGCTTGTTGACGCCGCCACAATCACTGGTCATCCTAGCGCTTAACCGTACGCTAAACGACAGATTGTGCGCGTTGTCAATTGCCTTGGCCGGCGCCAACCACGCCGGGCATGACAGCAAAGCAGGATAAACCCATGGTCTTGAAATCAGCCTCATCGTCTCGTAACGGAAAGACGGCCACGTCCCCCACCGGCAGCGCGGCGGTAAAGCATGGCAAAAAAAACGCTATACGGAATGAGGCACCACGCGCCTGGCAACGCATGTTAAGTGGCCGGCGCCTCGACATTTTGGACCCATCACCATTGGATATAGAGATTGAAGATATCGCCCATGGGTTGGCCCGGGTCAGCCGGTGGAACGGCCAAACGCGTGGCAAATACAGCCTGTCGGTCGCGCAGCATTCGGTGATTGTTGAAAAGCTGGTGCGTATGAACGCGCCCAAACTTGATCAAAAATGGTACCTAGCCGCCCTGCTTCATGATGCGCCGGAATATGTCATCGGCGACATGATCACCCCATTCAAACATGTGCTTGGCGGCATTTATCGAGATATTGAGACGCGGCTTGATGCGGCGGTCAATATCCGGTTCGGCTTGCCAGCCAAGTTACCGGAGCCGGTGCAGCGGACCATCAAACGTGCCGACCGGATGGCGGCGTGGCTGGAAGCAACGCAACTGGCCGGCTTTTCGGAAGACGAAGCACGGAAAATTTTTATCAAACCCCCCGGCACCCCGGCAAAATTGCGCATCAAACCCGAATCCGCCGACGACGCGGCGGCGGCTTTTTTACGCCGTTTTGCAATCCTTGGCGGTGACAAGACCCGATCCGGACGCTGATCTATGAACGGTTTGGGCGCCGTATAGATGTGGCCGCGCGTTGCCGCTGGCGTGCTTTGCGGGCCCGTATCATCGATTTTGCGGTGCCCGCGGTCAAACAATCGGGGCAAACACATTGGCCTGCAAGGTCAAAGCTGCCGCGCAAATTTGGCAAATCCATGCACCAACAGCGGTCCTTGCCCACCGGCGCACCGCAATTGAAGCGCACGCCACATTCCTCACAAACCAATTTTTGCATCACCGCCCCCTTCTATGACTGGTAAATGCGGCAATATAGCCTACACTAATGTGACCTGATTAACCGCTGATGACAACCGGTGGATGCTTTTCTTTGCATCCGCTGTCAAGCTGCGCTATCACTCTGATGCGGCAACTATGTACCGGCCAAACCGGTCGCCGCCATGCGGGCGTGATGGAATGGTAGACATAACGGACTTAAAATCCGTGGGCCCTAGGCCGTGGGAGTTCAAGTCTCCCCGCCCGCACCATTGAGCGGACCCTTTTTGGGTGACGTGTCGTGGCTTTTGATGATCACACGACATGCAAGCCGCTGTATTTCTGAAGCAAATCAATGCATTGCGGTACTGTAAATGGCTGTGTCACTGATCTATATCACCTGCAAAAACGCCGATGAAGCCGCCGCAATCGGCCGCATATTGGTCGCAGAAAAGCATGTGGCCTGTGCCAATATTCTGCCGGATACGACCGCCATTTTTGAATGGGACGGCGCCATTTGCAGCGAAAGCGAAGCTGTGCTGCTGCTAAAGACAGCCACCGATGCGGTAGCCACTGTCACCGAACGGGTCAAGGCGCTGCACAGCTATGACCTTCCTTGCGTCATCGCCCTGCCGGTTACCGGCGGCAATCAGACATTTCTTGATTGGGTTGAAACACACAGCCGTCAAACATGAGCGCCTGCGCCGGTCACGCCAGAATTTGATCGCAAAAAAGTCGCGCCCCAATGGCTAATGACTGGCTCCAATCGGTAGCCGCTTCATCATCAGCATTGTCTGAGATATATTTGAAACAATGAAAATCACGGGCCTGCTGCCGACATATTTTGGCCAGAGCGAACGCTTCCATATCGACAAGGTCGGTGTCTAATTCTGGCGGCGCGCTGACAAATTGGTCGCCAGTGCCACAGCTAAGGCCGGCCCGTCCCAAATCAATGTATATGCCATCTTCGAACGGAGTTTGTCCCAACGCAAAACCAAGCGCCCGCACATCCATATCACGCTGATAGAATCGGGTGACTTCATGGACCCCGATAAGGCCGGGCCGCAGCGCGCCAGCACTGCCGTAATTCACCACATCAAGGGGCTGGTATTTATCTACCGCCGCAGCAAGCGCGACCGCCGCGTTGATCTTGCCAACACCGGTATAGATAATCCGCCAACCGGAGACCATATCGGCTGGCAATTCATCTTCCAGCGCGACAACAAGCAGGGTTGTTGCAGGATCAAAGCTAGTCATAGGATTTCAATGCCACAACCGGCACCCCAACCGCCGCCCGTCCGCCAAGCGCTGTCAATTCAATGACAACGGCCACGGCCGACACCGTTCCGCCGCCGGATTCGATAAGCTGCCGCGCCGCGACCACGGTACCGCCGGTGGCCAGCAAATCATCGATCAGCAACACCGATCGGCCGGCAACAGGGGCCTTTTTTTGTATCGTCAATTCCGATTGACCATATTCCAACTCATAGCTGACCTGGACCAATTCACCGGGCAATTTGCCCGGCTTGCGAATCATCATTGAGCCAACACCAAGGCGCGCCGCCAATAAAGTTGAAAACAAAAAGCCACGTGATTCAATGCCGGCAATCACATCAACCGGCGTGTCGGCAAGGGCCGCGGCAAAAGCGTCCATGGCCAGTGACATCGCGTCAGGCGATGCCAACAGCGGGCTGATATCACGAAACAGGATGCCCGGCTTGGGAAAATCGGGGTAAGTGGCGATATAGGTATCAAAATCAGGGGGGGACGCTATCATCGGGTCAACCATGTCCTTATCGTAAAAAACGCTACTATTTCGGCATACGCAATTTTCCAGGGTGGAGCAAGAATTGGCTGACTAACAAAAAGACGGCGTTCAAAGACAATCTGTTGATAGCAGCAACCGGCCGCACGCGCCGTTGCCGCCGCTGGTGAAGATCGCTACAGTCGGCATGCGACTGCAAAAAGGGGTGCGGCGATGTTTTTTCTGCCATTATTTGATGAATTGCCAACCGGCCGCCGTCCCTTTGTCACTTGGGCGATTTTCCTGCTCTGTATTATCGGGTTCTTATGGCAGCAAAGCCTGACTGACAAGCAGGCTTTTGTTGCGACATTTCAATTTGGCTTTGTGCCAGCATTGTTTTTCAATTTTGAAACCTTGCCGCCCGATATGATGGCGGTACCAAATTGGGCCACCTTGGTGACCTCGATGTTCTTACATGGCGGCTGGCTTCATATCGCGGGCAACATGCTGTATCTGTGGATTTTTGGTGACAATGTTGAAAACGCCATGGGAACAATGCGTTTTATCATTTTTTACCTATTGTGCGGCTGTGCCGCCGCCTTGGCCCAAGCCGCGATTGACCCGCAATCGACGGTGCCAATGATCGGCGCGTCAGGTGGTATCGCCGGTATTTTGGGGGCTTATTTGCTGCTTCACCCGAAAGCCGCGGTCCGCTGTTTTTTGCTGATCATCGTCTTTGTCCGTTTTATCAACCTGCCGGCGTGGCTGGTTTTGGGCGTTTGGATTGGCGGCCAATTTGTTGCTGTGCCACAGGCCTTGGCCGATTCGGGCGGCGGCGGCGTTGCGTATATGGCGCATATCGGTGGCTTTTTGGCAGGCATGGCCTTGATCCCATTTTTCAAGAAGCGCCATGTCTCGTTGCTCGACCGCGGCCAACCACCCAAAACATGGTCTGGCGCGCCAATCAGCTATGATGATTTGAAAACCCAGGCGCGTCAGAGGTACCACCGCCGGGCACATACAAACAAGACCGGCCAATCGGCGCGCGGCTCGGTGCCGTCCCGTCGCAAGCCTGACCAGAGATCCGGGCCGTGGGGCTAGCCGGTTGCCACCGTCCCATCATCATTGACAATCGCCGCCCCTGCGCCAAACGCACGCACCTCGGCTTCAACGGCTGCTGCCGCGTCCTTGACCACGGCTTTGTCAAGACCGCTGACAACAACGGCGGTACCAAACTGGCCGGGCTTGAACCATGGATAACTACCAACACTGACACCGTCAAAACGAGCCTGAACATCGGCTAATATGGTCGCGATATTGCCCTCGCCTGTCTGGCATTGCACGGTGATACGGGTCATTTGCACGCCACCCGGCAACCGGCTTACCAACCCTTCAAACATCGCCTGCAGGATTGACGGGACGCCGGGCAAAACATGGACATTGCCCAGAATAAAGCCGGGTGCCGCTGATAATGGATTGTCGATCAAGGCAGCAGTTTCGGGTATGTCCGCCATTTTCTGACGGGCCGCGTTAAACTCAAGATCGGTATTTCGATAATGCGCGATCAGACGCCGCTCTGCCTCCGGGTGGCGGATGACTTTGACATCGAACGCTGCCGCCACCGCTTCGGTCGTGATATCGTCATGCGTTGGGCCAATGCCGCCGCTGGTAAAGACCAGATCATAGCGTGCCGACATATGACGCACAGTGTCGATGATCACCTGCCTGTTGTCGGCGATGATGCGTGCCTCAACAAGCTGAATACCAAGGTGGTTCAATTGTTCGGCAAGCCAGCCAATATTTTTGTCTTTGGTCCGTCCAGACAGGATTTCATCGCCAATAACAATAATGGCGGCAGTGGGATTAGCCGTAAGTGACATTGAACAACGCCTTGAAACAGTATTTTGACACGCAATCGCGATGAATGTGGGGACCGTTCGCCGCTTTGTCAAACGGCATGACATCACCAAGATTGTCAGATGGCGGTCACCCTGCCAAGAAAACCGACATTTTTATAGGTTCGGCAGGCCCAAATATGCTATGGCAACCATCAGTCATCAATTGGGCTGGTCCGCATTTTCACCAAAAGAGCAGCCGCCAGCCAATCACATGAGGCGCGTATGCGTAGCGAACAAGTCATCATCCATGGGCCCGACGGTTTTAGCGGCATGCGCAAGGCCGGGCGTCTGGCAGCCGCGGTGTTGGACATGATCACGCCCCATGTTGTTGCAGGGGTTACCACGGAAACGCTGGACCAAATGTGTCATGATCATATTCTGGCGCAAGGAGCCATTCCGGCCCCGCTGAATTATCGCGGCTTTCCCAAATCGACCTGCATCTCATTAAACCATGTGGTGTGCCACGGCATACCGGGACCAAAATCCTTGCAAGATGGTGACATACTAAACATCGACATCACGGTGATCCTTGATGGCTGGTATGGTGACACATCGCGCATGTTTTTTGTCGGATCACCCGCGGTAAAAGCACAGCGCCTAACCGAGATCACCTATGACTGCTTGATGCGCGGTATCGATGCGGCCCGTGCCGGCAACACGCTTGGCGATATTGGCCACGCGATTCAAACCTACGCCGAGTCGCATCGCTATTCGGTTGTGCGTGACTTCACCGGCCACGGCTTGGGCCAAGTATTCCACACCGCGCCGACGGTGCTTCATTACGGGAATCCTGGTGAAGGGCTGCGCCTCGAACCTGGCATGATTTTCACCATCGAGCCAATGATCAATGCCGGCCGCGCCGAAACCAAGATACTCGGCGATGGATGGACCGCGGTCACCCGCGATAAAAGCCTGTCGGCACAGTTTGAACATTCTATCGGAATTACCGATGGTGACCCGGAAATTTTCACGCTGTCACCCGCCGGCCTGACCCAACCGCCCTATTCCTGCCAAGACAAGCATCAATAGCACTGGCCAATTAACCAGATATTAACCGGTTTGCGCTATGCCTGTTGGCATGCGGGACCAAGCGGCGGGAAAACACCGGAAAGATGCGGCAGCAGATGTCAGCGGGCATCGGGCGCGGATGCGCCGAAAATTACTCGACAAGGGCGGCGCAGCGCTGACCGAGCTAGAATTATTGGAAATGCTGCTATATGCCGGGGCGCCGCGTGGTGACACCAAACCCTTGGCCAAGCGGTTGATGAAGCATTTTGGCAGCCTATCAGCCATTTTGCGCGCTGACGTGGCGCACCTGCAATCGGTCAATGGTGCGGGGGACGCGGCTGTCAGCGCGATCAAAATTGCTGAAACGGTCGGCCTTCACATCAACCATGCCCAGGTCAAAGACAAGCCGGCCCTGACACATTGGCTTGAGGTGCAAGATTATTGCATCAGCAAGCTGGCCCATGAACCGGTCGAGCTGGTTATGGTCTTGTGTCTTGACAGCAAGAACCGCCTGATTGCCGATGAAACAATATCGCGCGGCACGGTCAATCAGACCTCGGTCTATCCACGTGAGGTGGTTAATTTGGCTTTGCGGCATTTCGCCCAAGCGGTGATTATTGTTCATAACCATCCTGGTGCGGAAATGCGGCCGTCGCGCGCCGATATCGATGTCACCCGCGATATCATCGCCGCGCTTGCGGTGATGGAAATAACGCTGCATGACCATTTGATTGTGGCGGGAACCGAATGCGTCAGCTTTAAAAGCCTCGGGCATTTATGATCGGCTTACCGGTCTTTTGACGGGTTTTTGATTTTGTTGGCGGCTTTTCGCGTCAATTCACCGGCGCGCCGGCTGGCCCGCAGCAATGATGGCCGCGCCTTATTAAGCGCTTTGCCGGCCATTTCGCCGGCCTTGCGCTGCACCGCCGGGCTTTGCACGGCCCGCACAATGGCCCCGATCAATAGTCGCCGGATCAGCATCTAGCTACCTCATAGCAAATCAACCACAATGGCTTGTTATGCGCTGGCTTTTTCATCGACCCAATGGTACAACCTAGCCCCGTACAAAGCAAAAGGTATTGGTGGCATGATCCCACGATATTCCCGCCCCGAAATGGCCGCTATCTGGTCCGAGGAAAGCAAATTTCAAATCTGGTTCGAGATTGAAGCCCACGCCTGTGATGCACAGGCAAAATTGGGCGTTATTCCAGCATCTGCCGCTGCTGCCGTGTGGGATAAAGGCGCCTTCGAGATTGAGCGGATTACCGAGATTGAGCGCGAAACCAAACATGATGTGATCGCCTTTTTGACAAACCTTGCCGAATATGTGGGCGAAGATGCGCGCTTTGTGCATCAAGGGATGACCTCGTCCGATGTGCTGGACACCACACTTTCGGTACAACTGACCCGGGCCTCAGACCTGCTTTTGGACGGTATTGACCGGCTGTTGGCCGCGCTTGAAAAGCGGGCGTTTGAGCATAAACTGACCCCAACCATTGGCCGCAGCCACGGCATTCACGCCGAACCGGTCACATTCGGGCTAAAGCTGGCCGGCTATTATGCGGAATTCAGCCGCTGCCGCGACCGGCTGTTGGCCGCGCGGACTGAAATTGCCACCTGTGCGATTTCCGGTGCGGTCGGCACATTCGCCCATATCGATCCGGCTGTCGAGGCACATGTTGCCGATATGATGGGACTGGCCATCGAACCGGTATCGACCCAAGTTATTCCGCGCGATCGTCATGCAATGTTCTTTGCCACGCTTGGTGTTATTGCCAGCTCGGTTGAACGGCTGGCCACCGAGATCAGGCATTTGCAACGCACCGAGGTGCGTGAAGCCGAAGAATTTTTCTCGTCCGGCCAGAAGGGATCCTCGGCGATGCCGCACAAGCGTAATCCGGTGTTGACCGAAAACCTGACCGGAATCGCGCGGATTGTGCGTGCGGCTGTGGTGCCGGCGCTGGAAAATGTGGCGCTGTGGCACGAGCGCGACATATCACATTCATCTGTCGAACGGGTATTTGCCCCGGACGCCACCATCGGATTGGATTTTGCCTTGCACCGTCTTTCCGGTGTGGTTGAAAATCTGCTTGTCTATCCCGTCGCGATGCAGGCCAATTTGGACCGGCTTGGCGGATTGGTCCATTCGCAGCAGGTGCTGTTGGCATTGACCCAAAAAGGGGCCAGCCGCGAGGATGCCTATGTATTCGTCCAGCGCAACGCGATGAAGATATGGGCCGAAGGCGGCAGCTACCTTGACCGGTTAAAAGCTGACGCTGACGTTGCTGGCTATTTAAGTGCGACAGAACTTGAGGCTTTGTTTGATCTCAATCAGCATTTCCGGCATGTTGACACAATCTTCACGCGGGTGTTCGGCAAAACCGCATGATCTATATATTTCTCATTACAGCCACCTGTGGAACGAACCCGCTATGACAACACGACAACCGCTTTATGAAGGCAAGGCCAAGGTCATTTTTGACGGCCCCGAACCGGGTACATTGGTGCAATATTTCAAGGATGACGCAACCGCATTCAACGCACAAAAAAAAGACGTGATCCGCGGCAAAGGAATTCTGAACAACTATATCAGCGAGCATATCATGCTGGCGGTTGGCAATATGGGGATACCCAATCATTTCATCAGCCGGATCAACGACCGCGAACAGCTTATCCGCGAGCTTGAGATTGTGCCTATCGAGGTGGTTGTGCGGAATGTCGCCGCCGGATCAATTTGTAGCCGCCTTGGGCTCGAAGAAGGCAGTCCACTGAACAACACGCTTGTTGAATTTTGTTTGAAAGACGATGCGCTTGGTGATCCAATTATCGCGCCCGAACATATATTTACCTTTGGCTGGGCAACCCCTGAAGAGCTGGAGATCATTGTCGAGGACACATTGCGGATCAATGATTTCCTGACCGGCCTTTTTACCGGAATTGGCGTAAGGTTGATCGACTTCAAACTCGAATTTGGCCGGCATGCCGGTGAAGACGGTCTTGAAATCATGTTAGCCGATGAAATTAGTCCGGATAATTGCCGCTTGTGGGATGCCGAGACCAACGAAAAGATGGACAAGGACCGCTTTCGGCGTGACCTCGGTGGTCTTGTCGAGGCCTATCAGGAAATCGCCCGCAGGCTTGGCGTCAAGGTACCGGCGATCGATTGATTGAAACCAGAGCGCGTGTCCGGGCGCGCAAAACATTTTGCTATCATAAGGGCATCACCATGCAGGCGATTGTAAATATTTCACTTAAAAATGGCGTTCTTGACCCGCAGGGGCGGGCGATCTCGCATGCGCTTGGCGACCTTGGTTTTTCCGAGGTCACTGATGTTCGGGTTGGCAAGCAAATCCAGCTGGATATTGACGAAACTGATCCGGCGCGGCTACGCCAGCGGGTGGCGCGCATGTGCGAGACCTTGCTGTCCAACACCGTGATTGAGGATTACAGCATTGAAATTCCCGACGAAAACAAGTGATTCCGGCCCCATCATCACCTTGAATAGAATGAACTGAAACGATCATGACCCTTTCAGCCATGCGTGTCGCCATTATTGTCTTTCCCGGATCAAATTGTGATCGCGACATGATGGTGGCGATTGAACAACTGACATCCCGGCGCCCGGCTCTTGTCTGGCACAAGGAAACAAGCCTTGATCCGGTGGATTTGGTGATTATTCCGGGTGGGTTTTCATTCGGTGATTACTTGCGCTGTGGCGCGCTTGCCGGCCGTTCGTCGGTGATGCATGCGGTGCTGGACCATGCAGCACGCGGTGGTGCAGTTATGGGCATTTGTAACGGCTTTCAAGTGTTGACCGAAACCGGCATGGTCCCGGGTGTGTTGATCCGCAATGCCGGCCTTAAATTTGCCTGCCGCAATGTTGATCTGGCGGTCTGCGACACGGTTGCGTCACCTTTCACCAGTGGCCTTGCGGCCGGACAGCATCTGACTATTCCCATCGCCCATAATGAAGGCAACTACTTTGCCGATGCCGATGAATTGCGCCGTATTGAAGATAATGGCCAAGTGGCGTTTCGGTATGTTGCCGGGGCGGCGTTTGGACCGGCCAATCCGAATGGCGCCGCAAACGATATCGCCGGCGTGCTATCGCCCAACGGCCGGGTTATGGGCATGATGCCGCACCCCGAACGAGCTATGTCGCCAGAACAGGGCGGCAGCGACGGGGCCTTGTTTATGTCAAAAGCGCTGGAGTCTTTGGTATCATGAGTGAGTCTGCCGAGGTAATGACTTTTGACAATGCCGCCGCGATGGGGCTGTCACGCGCTGAATGGGACTTGATCGAAAAACGTCTTGGCCGCACACCGAATTTGTGCGAGCTGGGCATTTTCTCGGCCATGTGGTCTGAACATTGCTCGTACAAATCATCCAAGAAATGGCTGAAAACATTACCGGTAGACGGGCCGCAAGTGGTTCAGGGGCCTGGCGAGAATGCCGGCGCGGTCGATATTGGCGACGGGCTATCGGCTATCTTCAAGATTGAAAGCCACAACCACCCCTCATTTATTGAACCCTATCAAGGGGCGGCCACCGGTGTGGGTGGTATTTTACGCGATGTATTTACCATGGGCGCGCGCCCCGTTGCTTTGCTCAATGCCCTTCGCTTTGGTGACGCCGATCACGAAAAAACCCGCCACCTTGTTGGTGGCGTGGTGGCCGGGATTGGCGGATATGGTAACTGCATCGGCATTCCGACCGTTGGCGGCGAGGTCAATTTCAACAAATCCTATAATGGCAATATCTTGGTCAATGCGATGGCCGTTGGCCTCGCCAATAGTGACCGGATTTTCCGGTCAGCAGCGACCGGCCCCGGCAATCCGGTTATTTATGTCGGCGCCAAAACCGGGCGAGACGGTATTCATGGCGCCACCATGGCCTCGGCCGAATTTTCCGATGAAACCGAAAGCAAACGCCCAACCGTTCAAGTTGGCGACCCGTTTACCGGCAAATTGCTGATGGAAGCCTGCCTTGAATTGATGGCCTCTGACTCGGTGCTGTCAATTCAGGATATGGGGGCCGCCGGGCTGACATCATCGTCAGTTGAAATGGCTTCTAAAGGCGGGCTAGGCATGGAGATTGACTTGGATTTGGTGCCAGCGCGCGAAGCGGAGATGTCAGCCTATGAGCTGATGCTGTCCGAATCGCAAGAGCGTATGCTGATGGTGCTGAAACCCGATGCGACCGAAACCGCCCGTGCGATCTTTGACAAATGGGACCTTGATTTCATGCCCATCGGCAAGGTGACGGAAACCGGCCGTCTTGTGCTTTTGAAAGATGGTGGCATCGCGTGCGATATTCCGATCGGCCCGCTGGTTGACGATGCGCCGGAATATGACCGGCCGCACCATGATGCGCCCACACGTCCGGTTTTTGCCAGTCAAAATCTGGTCGGGGATAAATCTGTCACCGCAGTATTGCTGGAAATGATCGGTCACATAGATCTCGCCAGCCGGCGCTGGATTTACGAACAATATGACAGCCAAGTTATGGCAGACACACTGGCGGGACCGGGCGGTGATGCCGCATTGGTGCGGGTTCATGGCAGCCGCCGCGGCCTTGCGCTAACCACCGATTGCACCCCGCGCTATGTTGAATCCGATCCCAAAACCGGTGGTATGCAGGCCGTTGCCGAGGCCTATCGCAACATTTCAGCGGTTGGCGCAACCCCGTTGGCGATCACCAACAACCTGAACTTTGGCAATCCGGAAAAACCGGAGATTATGACCCAGCTGGTACAATCTGTCATCGGCATGGGCGATGCCGCCCGCCACCTCAATACACCAGTGGTGTCGGGTAATGTGTCACTTTATAACGAAACTGACGGCACCGCTATTCAGCCTTGTCCAGTTATTGGCATGGTCGGGGTCATTGACGATGTTGCGACCGCCGCCGGCACCGCGTTTACCGCCGCCGGTGAGACAATATTTGTTGTCGGTCAAACCGCCAATAAGACCGATGGCTGGCTTGGCGCGTCAATTTATCAAGCACATTATGGCGATGCGACGATTTATGCCGTACCACCCATTGATCTTGATGCCGAAGAACGGCACGGCACATTCGTGCGAACCCATATTGTGAACGGCCTGATCACCGCCGCGCATGATATCAGCGATGGTGGTCTCGCTGTTGCTGTTACCGAAATGGCAATGCACAGCAAACTCGGCGCGGCTATCGATGCAGGTGATGACGCCATATCGCATAGCTGGGCCTTTGGCGAGGACCAAGGACGCTATATCGTCACAACGCAAGATGCTGCCGGCCTCGCAGCCGCCGCCACCAGCGCCGGGGTCGAGGTTACCAAAATCGGCGTTGTCACCGACCGTCAGGAATTGAAATTTGGCGCCGCTGACACCATATCTTTGGCAGCACTGACCGAGGCATATGAGGGCCGCTTACCAGCTCTTATGGCCTAGGGCAGCGAACCACACATGACGCAAAGGAGGGATAGCGATATGGCGATGGCAGCGAATGACATTGAAGACCTGATCAAAGCAGCGTTTCCCGATGCGGTGGTCACCATAGAGGATTTACGCGGTGACGGTGACCATTATGCCTGCAAGGTAATATCAGCCGCCTTTGCCGGCAAAAGCCGTGTGCAGCAGCATCAAATGGTCTATAAGGCCCTTGGTGGACGTATGGGCGGTGAATTGCACGCCCTTGCCTTGCAAACGGCCGCGCCATAATCTTGAATATCGGACATAAAACAGGACATAGTGGGCCACAGCCCTATTTGCAGGAGCAGATGATGTTGGATGATGCAACCAAGACCCGAATTGATAATGAAATAGCCAGTGAAGATGTCGTGCTGTTCATGAAAGGCACACCAGTGTTTCCGCAATGTGGCTTTTCCGCTGCGGTGGTTGGCGTCTTGTCACATCTTGGGGTCAAATTTCGTGGGATCAATGTACTGGAAGATGACAGCATCCGCGAGGGTATCAAGGCCTATTCGGACTGGCCAACTATCCCCCAGCTTTATGTCAAAGGCGAGTTTATTGGCGGCTGTGACATTGTGCGCGAAATGTATGAAACCGGCGAGTTGATGGAAATGTTCCAGACCCACGGTGTTGACGCTAAACCTGCCTGATCTGACCTAGTGTCGGCTGGCGGCTACATGGTCTCGCCAATACCGACAACCTGATCCGACACAAAGGCGTGTTCGCGCACCACCTCGGCAATGCGGACCCGGTACCAATCATAGAATTCTTGGCGGCCTAGCGCTTGGGCCGCCAGATGCTCGGCATGGTGCCGCCACCCGGCTATCGCATCGCGGTCAGTCCAATAGGACACGGTAATCCCGATACCATCATCGCCCCGCACCGATTCTACTCCCAAGAAACCACGCTGCTGCTGTGCCAACGCGACCATACGGTCAGCGGTGATATCATAGATATCATCGCCGCTAAGGCTTCGTTGCGCGGTAAAAATCACCGCGTAATACTGCTCAGGCCAGCCATTATCGCCCCTTGTCTTGTTTTGCATCTTTTCACCTTTCCCTATCGCCTGATCAACCAGTACCTGATCACCCATTACCGGATTTTGGGTCACCCGATTTTTTTTTGCAAAATATACCCGCCTATAGCCATTTTCGGTGCGCCGTCCGGTTTCATGAAAGCCAAGAGACTGATACCAGCCGATCGGTTCGGTCATGACGACATTGGTATAAAGCTGGTAGTCGCACTCACCGGCCTGCCGTATAAACCGTTCACACCGCCGGACAAGCGCCAGCCCGATACCCCGCCCCTGCCACACAGGGTCGACAGCAATATTATCAAGCAGCCAGCCATCATCGCTGGCACACAGCACCGCATAGCCCAAAACCACCGCATCCACGGCAACGAAAACCACATCTTTATCTATATGTCTGGAAAAATCGGCCAGCATTGGGGCTGGTTTACGGTCCATTCGCGGCAGATAAATCCGGTAGGCCGCATCGGCAATCGCCTGCACCCTGATAAGATCATCATGACACGCCGTGCGGATCAGCATAGCCCGATCATAACAGAGGCAAGGTTGGCCGCAAAATAGTTGCCGTGGACATCAGCGCGTAAAAAAGGCGATGACAGATGCCATCGCCTTTGATTTTCTACTGCATTCCTGACCCTAAACGGGTGAAACGCGATTACCGTGAGTAATATTCGACCACCAGATTGGGTTCCATTTGTACTGGATAAGGGACCTCATCCAATGTTGGCACTCGCACAAAGGTCGCGGTGAATTTACTATGGTCGGCATCAACATATTCCGGCACATCACGTTCAACCGAGGCTATTGCATCGAGAACAGCCGGAATATTGCGTGCTTTTTCCTTTAGTGTGATCACATCGCCCGGCTTCAGCATGACCGATGCAATGTTACACCGACTGCCATTCAGCAGCACATGACCATGGTTGATGGTCTGGCGCGCGGCAAAGACGGTCGGCACGAATTTGGCACGATACAGCACCGCATCAAGGCGGCATTCCAGAATCCCGATCAGGTTTTGACCGGTGTCACCACGCCGCCGAACGGCTTCGGCGTAATATTTCTTAAACTGCTTTTCACCAATATTGCCGTAATAGCCTTTCAGCTTTTGCTTGGCCATCAGCTGCACACCGAAATCGGTTGGCTTTTTGCGGCGCTGGCCATGCTGGCCTGGGCCATATTCACGGGCATTGAGAGGTGATTTTGGACGGCCCCACAGGTTTACCCCAAGGCGGCGGTCAATTTTATGTTTCGCGGCGTGCCGCTTGTGATCAGATTTGGCCATGTCGGCTCCTTTTACTTGTTGCCCCGGTAGGGCCACAGGTGCCATTTGGCAGGCAAGTGGCCGGCATCACACCCCGATAGTGCAATCCACGTTCCCAGGAATTTGCCGCAACTTATTGATCTGATCTGCTTTTGTCAATCATTTTGACCATCAGCCGGCGCCCCGGGCTGGCGCCCACGGGTCAAGGCCTGAACCACCCCGTGAAGGGTGCTGATTTCCTGTCCTGTTGGCGCGGCGCGGGTAAAAAGGGCACGCAAATTACGCCGAACAGTTTTGGCCTTTTCCGGCGCGGTGAAAAACCCACCTGTATCAAGCGCGCTTTCAAGCCGGCTTAAAAATACATCACGGTCGCGAATGGGCGCCGGCACATGCCCGGCATCAATTGGCGGCGGCCGATCATTCAGCCGGGCCGCCTCGCGCCATTCCCACGCCATCAGCAAGACCGCCTGCGCCAAATTCAACGAGGGATAATCAGGGTTCAGCGCCGCGGTGACAAGCCTATCGGCAAGCACGACCTCGTCATTATCAAGGCCTGACGCCTCTGGCCCGAACATAATCGCGCAACGCCGTTCGGACGATGGATCACCCAAGCCCGCATGGGCCACCATCATCGCCGCGGCAGCCCGCGGATCAGACGACATAATCCGTAAATCACGCCGGCGCGCTGACAACGCGAACAGCATAGTCACATCATGCGCTGCCTCAGCAACCGTTTCAAAGACCTTGGCATGCGCGATAATCGGAGCCCCCCCGGCTGCCATCGGCAGGGCGGCGGGATTCGGCCAACCGTCCCGCGGGCTGACAAGGCGCAAGTCAAAAAGGCCGCAATTCATCATCGCGCGGGCCGCGGCGCCGATATTCTCGCCCATCTGCGGCCGGACGAGAATGACGATGGGGGTAGCCAGCTTTTTAACTCCACCCGCATCGGTTTGCATGTCGGTCACTTGCCGCTGGCCGGACCCATCAGCCCGTCATGCTGTAATTTCCAGATCATGCCGTCTCCCAGCGCAGCAACCGACGCGTCGATGATATTAGTCGACAGGCCAACAGTGCGCCACACCGTGCCGCCAGGCACCCGAAATTCAATCAACACCCGTGTGATCGCGCCAGTGCCCGACCCTTGTGCTGCATCCAGAATCCGGACCTTATAGTCAACCAGTTCGACCTCGGCGAGACAGGGATAGGCGGCTGTCAACGCCTTGCGCATGGCGGTATCGACAGCATTAACCGGACCGTTACCAATGGCCACCTCATGGAAAGATTCGGCGCCCACATGGATGGTTGCCGTGGCCTCGGATTCGACCACAAGATCACCGCGCGCATTGAACCGCCGCTCATCCATCACCCGGAACCGGCCAATCCGAAAATAATCGGGCAAGCAGCCCAAAGTGCGCCGCGCCAGCAATTCAAAACTAGCCTCGGCAGAATCAAACGCCCAGCCCTCATATTCCTTTTCCTTGACAAGACTGATCAACGAATCGATTCGCGGGTCTTTCGGATCAATTTCAATATTACATTGCGCAAATCGCGCCATCATATTTGACCGCCCAGCCTGATCCGACACCAGATAATGCCGTTCATTGCCGACTTTTTCTGGCGCTACATGTTCATAGGTCCGCGGGTCTTTTTGCGCCGCTGACGCGTGAAGTCCGCCCTTATGCGCAAACGCCGCTTCACCAACATAGGGCGCATGCGGATTTGGCGAGCGGTTCAAACGGTCATCAAGAAACCGCGACAGCCCCATCAATTTCGGCAGATTGGCTTCACTGATGCTTGTTTCATAATCGGTTTTCAGCACCAATGTCGGAATCAATGTGATCAAATCGGCGTTGCCGCACCTTTCACCAAGACCATTGATTGTGCCTTGAACCTGCCGCGCACCTGCGGCGATCGCGGCCAGTGAATTGGCGACCGCAACACCGGCATCATTGTGACAATGAATTCCAATCGGCACATCGGGGTGTGCCTTTTTGACGGTACTGACGATATCAAACACCTCGTCCGGCAAGGTGCCACCATTGGTATCACACAGCACCACCCATGCCGCACCGCCGTCGCGTGCCGCCCGAACACAAGCCAGCGCATAATCCGGATTGGCCTTATAACCATCAAAAAAATGTTCGCAATCAAACATCGGCTCGCGGCCCCGTTCGGCGGCGGCTTCCAATGATTGCCGGATCATGTCCAGATTTTCATCAAGCGTGGTGCCAAGCGCCGTTTCAACATGGAAATCCCATGTTTTTCCGACCAGACAGGCCGCATCGACTTTAGCATCGATCACCGCACTCAAACCGGGATCATTGGCGGTACTGCGCCCACCGCGGCGGGTCATGCCAAACGCCACCAGCTTGGCCTTTTTCAGGCGTGGTGGTGCCCCAAAGAACGCATCATCCGTCGGGTTGGCACCGGGCCAACCGGCCTCGACATAATCGATGCCGATAGCATCAAGCGCCTCGGCAATCGCAATCTTGTCGGCTTGCGAGAAATCTACGCCACGGGTCTGCCCACCGTCACGTAATGTCGTGTCAAACAGCCAAATTTTTTCGCCAGCCATCAAAAACCCCCTTCACAGAATATAGCGGATCTTGCCGCGTCATAGCCGTGCCTGCGGCCATGATCTAACAAACTTGCTAATAAATTACTAGCTACGTCGCCATATTGTTCCGGCGGCGCCATCCTCAAGGCTGATGCCGGCGGCGGCCAATTCATCACGAATCCGGTCAGCGGCGGCAAAATCGCGTGATTGGCGTGCCGCGGCCCGCGCCATGATCAAGGCGTCAATCGCCGCATCGTCCAAGCCGTTCTGGGAGTCACCATCTGCCGTTTTGGCCCATTGTTCAGGGTCCTGCTGTAACAGCCCTATGATCGCCGCACTGGCTTTCAGCGCGGTGGCCGCTGCACGATCACCTTTATTGGCAATTTTTGCCAATTCATGAAGCCGTGCGATGGCTGCCGGCGTATTCAAATCATCAAGCAAGCAGGCAAGAAAGCCGGAATCGACAGACGCATTGGAGCTGTCAGCTTGGGCCACCGCCCGATACAGCCGGTCAAGACCAGCCCGCGAGTCGCGCATCACACTATCCGACAGGTCCAGCGGCGCACGGTAATGCGCGCTTAACAACGCGGCGCGCAGGGTTTCACCACGATATTGATCGGCGGCCTGTTCAACGGTGATGATATTGCCAAGTGATTTTGACATTTTTTCATCATCCATCGTCACAAAACCGTTATGAAGCCAATATTTGGCCATGATGTCGGTTTGATGGGCGCAACAGCTTTGGGCAATTTCGTTTTCATGGTGCGGAAAAATCAGGTCAAGTCCACCCGCATGAATATCAAAACTGGCACCAAGATAGGCCTTGGCCATCGCTGAACATTCAATATGCCACCCAGGACGCCCCCGCCCCCAGGGGCTGGCCCATCCCGGTTGGGTGTCATCGCTGGGCTTCCACAAGACGAAATCGGCTGCCTCACGCTTGTAGGGCGCCACTTCTACCCGCGCCCGCGCAATCATATCATCCATCGATCGTCGTGACAGCGCCCCGTAGCGCGGCATCGTCGATACCTGAAAAAGCACATGCCCTTCAGCCTCATACGCATGGCCAGCGGCGATCAATGTCGTAATCATCGCCTGCATCGCGTGAATATGATGTGTTGCGCGTGGCTCTATATCCGGACTCGCCGCGCCAAGCCGATCCGTATCAGCGTGAAAGCTCTGGATGGTCTCAGCGCATAGCTGATCGATCGATATGCCACGCTCGGCAGCACGCTGGTTGATTTTATCGTCGACGTCAGTGATGTTGCGGACATAGGTCACCTGTGGAAACAGACGGCGCAAAAGCCGCACCAATACATCAAACACAACAATCGGCCGCGCGTTACCAACATGAATCCGCCCGTAAACTGTCGGCCCGCAGGCATAGACTCGAATATGCGCCGGATCCAGCGGCACAAAGGCTTCCTTTTGCCTGGTTAGGGTGTTGTAAAGCCGTAATTCTGTCATGCTGTCCTGCCGTGAAGACGGGCCAGCACCCGGTCACGTCCCATGACCGCCAGCAAGGGGGCAATTTCAGGGCCTGCATCCCGCCCGGTTAGCGCAAGCCGCAAGGGCATGAACAAATTTTTACCCTTGGCACCGGTTTGGGCTGCAATCGCCGCCGTCCAGTCTTTCCATATGCCGGCATCAAGCGGGCCATCGGGCAGGCTGGCGGCGGCAGCATCGGTTACCGCAGCGGCGGTGATCACCGGTTCAATCTCGTTCACACAGATATCCCACCACAATTTAGCATCCTCGATCACCACACTATTACCGCGGACCGTGTCCCAAAACAGGGCATCACCCCCAACCCCGACGGCGGCAAGACGTCCCTGTACCGCATCAAATGGCAAATCCTTGATGATCATCGCGTTCAAGTGGGCCAGCTCGGCCGGATCAAATTTCGCTGTAGCACGGCCAAACCGGCTGATATCGAAACCGGCAATGACAGTATCAAGGTCGGCGCATGGCTCGACCGGATCAGCCGTACCAATCCGCGCCAAAAGACTGGCAATCGCGGCAGGTTCAATCCCCTGTTGCCGCAATTCGCCAATCGACAAGCTGCCAAGCCGTTTTGACAAGCCCTCGCCATCGGCACCGGCCAATAGCGCCAAATGCCCCATTGTTGGGGCAACGCCGCCAAGCGCCTCAAACAGCTGAATCTGCGCCGCCGAATTGGTCACATGATCTTCACCGCGCAAAATATGCGTAATCCCGTGATCAATATCATCAACCACCGATGCCATTGTGTAAATAACCCGCCCATCCTCGCGCATCAGCACCGGGTCAGACAGGCTGGACATGTGATAGCTGACATCACCACGGACCATATCATGCCAGGCCACATCTTCATGTTTTAACAAAAACCGCCAATGCGGCTGACGGCCAGCCGCCTCAAAAGCCGCTTTGTCATCTTGCGTTAACTGCAATGCTGCCCGGTCATAGACCGGCGGGCGCCCTGATGATAATTGCGCTTTGCGCTTTAGCGACAATTCTTCTTGCGTTTCATAACAGGCATAGGCTCGCCCATCGGCAACCAGTTGGGCCAACGCCTCGTCATAGCGCGCCAGTCGTGATGATTGCCGATCCTCTGCATCCCATCGCATCCCCATCCAGTCAAGGTCAGCCCGAATATCGGCTTCAAACGCGGCCGTCGACCGTTCGGTATCGGTGTCATCGATCCGCAGCATAAATGCCCCGCCGGTTTTCCGCGCAAACAGATAATTCACCAAGGCCGTCCGCAAATTGCCAACATGAAGACGTCCGGTTGGGCTTGGCGCAAAGCGGACTTTGATTTTGCTCATAAAACACTCCTAAAGTGCCGGCTGGTCTGCCGCGCCATGCCGCGGGCGACAGTCAGCCCTATTGGTGCTAGCTTTTTATCGGGTTGAAGCCCGAGGTCAAGGGAAGACGGCGATCGCGCCCAAATGCCACCGGCGTCATTTTTGGTCCTGGGGCCGCCTGAAACCGTTTATATTCAGCCCGGAACAATAGCTGACTGGCACGAACCACCTCGTCACGGTCATAACCGCGCCCCACAATCGTCTCGATATCGGCCATGTCCTCACACAGCCCTGCCATAATCGCATCAAGCCGTTCATAAGGTGGCAACGAGTCGGTATCCTTCTGATCGGGCCGCAATTCTGCTGACGGCGGTTTGTCGATAATGGGTTGCGGGACCACCACACCCGCCGGACCGGCCGCCCCTCGCGGCAAATGGCGATTGCGCCAGGCACACAAGCGAAACACATCGACCTTCCACACATCTTTAAGCGGGGCGTAACCGCCGCACATATCGCCATAAAGGGTCGAATAGCCGGCGGCATATTCAGACTTGTTACCCGTCGCCAGCACCATTGATCCATGCTTGTTCGAAATGCCCATCAGGATCAGACCGCGCAAACGCGATTGGATATTTTCTTCGGCAATACCAGATGCGGTGCCGGCGAATTGACCGGCAAGCATATCGGCCATCGCATCAACCGCCGGCACGATCGAAACCGTATCCAGCCGGATTCCACACCGCGTCGCCAGTGCCGCCGCATCATCGAGGCTGGCCTGGCTGGTATAGGCAGACGGCATCATCACCGCATGCACCGCGTCAGGCCCCAACGCATCAACCGCTAATGCGGCAACCAGCGCCGAGTCAATCCCGCCGGACAGGCCCAAAACCACCCCCGGAAATCCGTTTTTCCTTACATAATCGCGCAAGCCAAGACACAAACCACGATAGAGCGCCTCCAAACCGTCATCTGGTGGCGTCACCTGCCCTGCCAGTTGCAGCATGCCCGCCTGCGATCTTGCTGTCACAATTGTCACCGACTCAGAAAAGCTGGGCAAATGCGCGGCCAATTTGCCGCCGGTATTGATCGCAAAGGAATTGCCGTCATAGACCAGCTCGTCCTGCCCGCCGACCATATTGACATAAATCAGCGGCAAGCCGCTTTCGACAGTCCGCGCGACCGCATTCGACAGGCGCCGTTCCAACTTGCTGCTGTCAAACGGCGACGCATTGAGCGACACGATAAGATCAGCCCCCGATTCCTCTAGACATTCGATGACGTCGCCGTCCCAAATATCTTCGCAAATCGGAAAGCCGATTTTCAGCCCCCGCAACATCACCGGCCCCGGCATCGCCCCGGCGGCAAAGTTCCGTTTGTCGTCAAACACCCCATAATTTGGCAGATTGACCTTGTCGCGCCGGGCCAACTGACGCCCATTTTCCAGCACAAACACCGCATTATAAATGCGCCCCGCATCGGCAAATGGTGCCCCAACGACAATCGCCGGCCCGCCATCGACCGTTAATGCGGTCAACCGGTCCAATCCGGCGGCGACGGCCGCCATAAAATCAGCCCGTAGGACGAGATCGTCACATGGATATCCCGATAGATACATTTCCGGCGTCACGATCATATCTGCGCCCTGCCCGGCCGCGGTTTCGCGCGCCTTGGCAAGCCGATCAATATTGGCCTCGACATTGCCGAGATGGGAATTCAACTGGGCCAACGCGATGCGTACCGGTTGTGTCATGTGACCTGCCATTTGTTTGCGACTATTCTTTTAAAACTGTTCTTTGCGGATAAGAAATTCGCGCCCAACCTTGACCCGCGGTTTGCCATCATAGGCGATAATATCCGCGGTCGCGTAGGTTTGCGACCAAATTTGCGGCAGGAACGAACCTGTACCAATTACATCAACCGGTGCGTTGGCAAGCCCAAACACCCGGCATTTATCGGGACCAAACCCACTGGAGGCGACAATTTTGACCCTGTCAAACCCGTGCTTGTCGAGCTGTTCACGCATATGCCATATCGCCGCCGCACTGACCCCCGTGCCAAGCAGGTACCGTAATTCATCATCGGTGCGATAGCCCCGCAACGCTTGCGGCACATTGCGTTCAAGCACCGCGTAGGAGGCTTGCGTATCAAGCCCTTCGACATAGCGCCCCCCATGCGTATCAAGCCGCACCGACAATTGACCGGCAGCCGCCAATTCAGGAAAGCGCTTTGCGACCGCCAGCGCATCGGTAATTTCCTGACCAAAATAATCAACCAGCACCGTCAGCGGCGAGTCCGGCACCGTTTCATGGAACATTTCGGCAGCACGCACGGTTGATCCGGCATAGCCAATCAAGGCGTGGGGCATGGTGCCAAGGCCCTTGTCTTGGCCGAAAAAATGCGCTGTTGCATCGGTCGCACAGCCGATGAACCCGACCGCATTCGCCTTGGCCCGCGCCTTGGCCGCCCCAACCGATGCGCCATACGCCATCAATTCGGCCATCTCGCTGCCAGCACAATGGCGCGCATCCATCGCCAAAAACCCGACCTTGGGCAATTCCATGCACATATTATAGGCATTATAAGCTGCCACACAGGCAGGCCCGATCCGTTGTAAAAAAATGGTCTCGAGGTCAACCAGCACCGAGAATGGGCCGGTGATGTAGCACATTGGCTCGCCAGCCCCGATCCATGCCCCTTCGACATACAGCGCGGTGACGGTAATTTCGGCACCGCGCGCGGCCGCCATCGCTTTGATCCAGTCGATAGCCAACCGGCCGGCAAAAGTGACCGGGCGGCGCATAAAGACAGCGTAAGTGACCGCGCAATCACCGTTAGCCAACACGATATTGCGCGTATGTTTGAAATATGTATCGGTAAGACCCGGCTGCGTTTCCGGTGTCGGTCCGCTGCTCGCAAATTTTGCCATCAGCCACCCTTTTTGACAATTACAAGCCCGCCTGCCACCAAGCTGGCAATCGGTTTTGTGTCACCCGGTTTTGGCCACATAGGACGGAGAGCCACGACGCCGTTTCATCAGATCGGCCAGCAAGAACGCCAATTCCAGCGACTGCGCCGCGTTCAAGCGTGGATCACAATGCGTGTGATAGCGGTCGCCAAGCCGGTCTTCGGTCACTTCGACAACACCGCCAACACATTCGGTGACATTCTGGCCGGTCATCTCGAAATGCACCCCGCCCGGATATGTGCCAACCTCGTCATGCGCGTCAAAAAAGCCGGTCACCTCGCCCATGATATCATCAACACGGCGTGTTTTATAACCCGTGCTGGCCTTGATTGTGTTGCCGTGCATCGGGTCACAACACCACACTACATTGGCGCCATGCGATTTCACAGCCCGTAACAGTGGCGGCAAGCCAGCGCGCACTTTGTCAGCACCCATCCGCACGATCAGCGTCAACCGGCCGGCCTGATTGTCCGGATTCAACGCATCAATCAGCCGCAATAATTCGTCAGGCTCCAGGCTTGGTCCGCATTTCAGACCGATCGGGTTGGCAATGCCGCGCATATATTCGACATGCGCCCCGTCAGGCTGGCGGGTCCGATCACCAATCCAGACCATGTGCGCCGATGTTGCGTACCAGCCCTGTTCTTCGGTAATTGTATCGCGCCGGGTCATCGCCTCTTCAAAGCCAAGCAACAAGGCTTCATGACTTGTGTAAAGCTCGGTTTCGGCAAGCGGGCGGGCCGTTTGCGATGTTACCCCGCACGCTTTCATGAAATTCAGGCTTTCATCGATACGCTCGGCGATCGCTTCAAACCGCTGGGTTTGCTCGGTGCCTTGCAGAAAATCAGCGGTCCAGCTATGCACTTTGTTCAGATCAGCAAGGCCGCCTTGGGCAAACGCGCGCAACAGATTGAGCGTTGCCGCGGATTGCTCATAAGCCCGGAGCAGGCGCCGCGGATCAGGCGCACGATCACTTTCCGAAAAGTCGGGGCCATTGATCATATCGCCACGATAACTTGGCAATTCAACACCATCGATGGTTTCGGTTGGTGATGAGCGCGGCTTGGCAAACTGGCCAGCCATACGACCGATTTTGACAATCGGCATTGATGCGCCATAGGTCAACACAACGGCCATCTGCAGCATGACCTTGAAACTGTCGCGGATATTATTGGCCGAAAATTCGGCAAAGCTCTCGGCGCAATCACCACCTTGCAGCAAAAACGCCTCGCCACGCGACACTGCCGCCAACCGTTCGCGCAACCGTTGTGCCTCGCCGGCAAACACTAATGGAGGCCGCCCGGCAATAATCTTTTCTACCGCTTGCAGGCGCGCGGTATCAGGGTATTCAGGCACCTGCTGAATGGGAAATGAACGCCAACTGTCTGGTTGCCATGTCATGAGACGCTGTCCTTTTGGGGGCCGCTTGCCCGCCACTGTCTTTAGATGATGTCAGAAATGTTCCATCCGAATAGCGCAATAATGCGTATTAGCATCGGATTTTTCAAGTTTTTTCGGGTTTCGCTACAGCGTTTGTCGACAGTTTGTCAGGTCAGCGCGGTGTCCGCATTGTGACAAATTCTTCAGCCGCCGTCGGATGGATTCCGATGGTGGCATCAAAATCAGCCTTGGTAGCCCCCATTTTGATAGCGATTGCGACACCTTGCATGATCTCGCCACTGTCAGGCCCCAACATGTGAACGCCCAATACATGGTCGGTTTTGGCATCGACAATCAATTTCATATAGGTCTTCTCATCCCGCCCGGAGATGGTGTTTTTCATCGCCCGAAACTGGCTTTCGAATACCGTGACATGATGACCAGCAGTGATCGCATCAGCCTCGGTCATCCCTACCGACGCGATAGGTGGCTGACTAAACACCGCCGAGGCCACATTTGCATGGTCGGCTGTCCGTTTGCGGCCACCATAAAGGCTGTCGGCAAAGGCATGGCCTTCGGCAATCGCCACCGGGGTCAAATTGAGTCTGTCGGTCGCATCGCCAATCGCATAAATATTGCCAATTGAGGTTTGCGACCATTCATTGACGATAATCGCGCCGCGATCACCACAGGCAACACCAACCGCATCAAGCCCCAAACCGGCGGTGTTCGGGTGCCGGCCGGTTGCGGCCATGATTGTATCGGCAGTGAGTGTGGCGCCGGTGCTGAGCATTGCGGTTTTTGTGCCCGCATCATCGGTCACCATATCAATGGTCGCCCCCGGATGCAGGATGATACCACGCGCGCTTAATGCGGTGGCAATGTGCTGACGTACATCGGCATCAAAGCCGCGAAGAGGCAAATCACTGCGGTAGACAAGGTGGGTTTTTGACCCAAACCCATTGAAAATGCCGGCAAATTCCAAGGCGATATAGCCGCTGCCATAAATCACAATCTCGGCTGGTCGCGCTGGCAGGTCAAGCGCCTCATTCGAGCTGATCGCATGGGCTGCCATACCCGGCACATCAAGCATCTGCGGCCGACCGCCAACCGCGATTAAAATCGTTTCAGCGCTGTATGTTTTATCGCCTACCTGAACAGCGTGCGGACTGGTTATTTTGCCCCATCCTTCAATCAGTGTAGCGCCGGCATTCTTTAACAAATTGCGGTAAATGCCCTCAAGACGGGCGAGTTCGGCGTCTTTGGCCGCAATCAGCGCCGGCCAATCATGGCTGACATGATCAACCTTCCATCCAAAGCCGCGCGCATCAGCAAGGTCAGCCGAAAAAGCAGCGCCATACATCAGTAGTTTTTTTGGCACACAGCCGCGAATAACGCAGGTACCCCCCGGCCGGTCACCTTCAATCACCGCGACTTTGGCACCATAGCCGGCCGCAATGCGCCCGGCACGCACGCCGCCCGAACCAGCACCAATCACAATTAGATCGTAATCATAGGACCCAGAAGCCATTGCCATTTTTCCACCTGCCCGAAACCCGGCCACAGGACCGGCCGGCCAAGCGCACACGCTAGCCGATTAGGGAAAAACTTGCAATCACAGCCACCGCAGCCATTGGCAGGCAAAATAGCCGCATTCGGTCAGGCACTATCACGCGCAGCCCATTCATGGTCCGGGGACGGCGCCAGCAGATAATCGGCAAAAACAATCTCGTTCAACCCGATAAAATTGGCCATCATTGCCGCCATCCGCGTCGCGGTCATATCGACAACAACAAAAATACGGTACAGCGTCACCGATGCCTCGCCTGAACAGACGCTGTAATGCTGTTGCCGATAGGCCGCCGTATCCTCAAGAAGAAGCATGGTCAAAAATGACGCCTTTAGCGGGCCACTGCCGTCCCGCGCAATGGTGCTGAACATGATCGCCTGATCGGCATTATGCAATAATTCCAGCTGGATGATAAAATGCCTGCCGCCAGGGATCATCCACCGGCTGGCAGCAATCGACAATACCGGCGCACCAAGCAACGGATGCGGCTGGTCGACAAGACCGGCCATCACCTGTCTTACCTGCTGTTTTGTTTCGTTATGCATTTTGAGAACTCCGAAAAGCGGCGCTAAGACAAGCATAACCAAGCCACCACAGCCGCCGACCGCACCACGCCGGAAACAAGCTTGATCACACTAACAATTACCATGCGTTAACCTTTCATTAACAATTAACGTCAGCGATACTGCATCGCTATTATCCGGATGAACCATTCCATCAAGCAATCATCGCTGTTCACCGCTGGCCGATGTCCGGATGCCGCCGGAATTGCGCGAACGACACTTGTTGCGTAAGCTGCCCACAAGGGCGGCACATAGCCCCTCTCGTGATGCCGCCATTCATGCTTGTACCGCCGCCAGGACCTTGATTAAACTCGCCAGGAACTTGATTGACCATGACAACGAACAAGATGCTTTGGCAGCCAAATGCGGCTGACATCCAGCAATCCGAAATTGCCGCCTTTGCCGCCTTTGTCGCGGCCAGAACCGGGTTTGACTGGGGCGGCGATTTTCAATCCTTATGGCGCTGGTCAACAAATTCGATGGAAGCGTTCTGGACCTGTCTTTGGCAATGGCATGGCATTATTGGCGACATCGGCCAACGCCCGCTTGTTGATGCCGACAAGATGCCAGGCGCCTGTTTTTTTCCCGATGCCCGGGTGAATTTTGCCGAAAACCTTCTCGCCAAGCCCGATCACCGGCTTGCGATCAGCGCGCATGGCGAAGATGGGCGCATCACCCGGCTCACCCGCGCTGAATTGCATCAACAGGTGATGGCACTGGCCGGCTGGATGCAGGCCGCGGGCGTCAGCGCCGGTGACAGGGTGGCCGCTTACACGCCAAATGTCGCCGAAGCGGTGATCACCATGCTGGCAGCGGCCACATTAGGGGCAGTCTATTCAAGCTGCTCCCCCGATTTTGGGTTGACCGGCGCGCTTGACCGGTTTGGCCAGATTGAACCGAAACTCTTGATGGCATGCGACGGTTATCATTATGGCGGCAAGCCGGTCGATCGGTTAGCACTGGTGGCCGATCTGGCGGCGGCCTTGCCATCGGTCAAGGCGGTGCTGATTTTGCCCTATCTTGACGCCGCACCCGATCACAGCGCCATTCCAAACGCCATAACCATCCCTGACGCGATTAAAACCGCCACACCGGTGCGCGATTATGTGCGGGTTGGATTCAATGATCCGCTTTATATCCTCTATTCCAGCGGCACTACCGGCGCACCAAAATGTATTGTTCATGGCGTTGGGGGCACCTTGATCCAGCATGTTAAGGAACACCGGCTTCACGGCAATTTGCGCGCCAATGACCCGATATTTTATTTCACCACATGCGGCTGGATGATGTGGAACTGGCTTGTGTCCGCCTTGGCGGTTGAGGCCAGCCTCGTGCTGTATGAAGGCAACCCGTTCTATCCCGGGCCGGAGCGACTGTGGCAGATTGCTGAAGCCGAGAAAATCTCTATTTTCGGCACCTCAGCAAAATATATTGATGCGGTAAAAAATGCCGGCTATGTGCCACGCGACAACACAGATCTTGGCCAGCTAAAGACGCTTTTGTCGACCGGCTCTCCATTGTCGGCTGACGGTTTTGATTTTGTCTATAAACATGTTAAACCGGAACTTCAGCTCTGCTCGATATCGGGCGGCACTGATATTGTCTCGTGCTTTGTTCTTGGTTGTCCGGTGCAACCTGTCTATGCCGGCGAAATTCAGACACGCGGGCTTGGGATGCAAACTGACGTTCTTGACGAGACCGGCAATAGCATCACCGGCATGCAAGGTGAATTATGCTGTACCGCGCCCTTTCCGAGCATGCCTGTCAAATTTTGGAATGACCCTGACGGTACCAAATATCGCGCCGCCTATTTTGAGCATTTCCCCGGTATCTGGCGGCATGGCGATTGGGCCACACTGACCGAGCGCGGCGGTATGATTATCCACGGCCGGTCAGATGCCACCTTGAATCCGGGCGGGGTACGCATCGGCACAGCCGAAATTTACCGGCAGGTTGAAGCCTTTGACGAGGTGCTTGAAGCGCTGGTCATCGGCCAAAATTGGAACGGCGACACACGGGTGGTGCTGTTTGTCCGTCTTGCCGAGGGAACCTTGCTGGATGATCGGTTGCAGCAGGCTATCCGTGCCGCGATTCGTGCCGGCGCGACACCTCGCCATGTGCCGGCCAAGATTATCGCGGTGGCAGATATTCCGCGGACCCGATCCGGGAAGATCACCGAACTGGCGGTGCGCGACATCATTCATGGCCGCCCGGTCAAGAACACCGAAGCGCTGGCCAATGCCGATGCGCTGGCATTCTTTACCGATTTGCCCGAGTTACAGTCGTAAGACAAATAATCCCAAGACGGACTAGGACCGGATCAGGCCTTGCACCGCGCTGCTGTTGGCAAAGCGGCGGCGATTGGCTTTGAAATAGGCAAGCGCCAACGACAATTGGCTGGTTTCGGCCTGCTTTAGCGTTTCAGCGTTATCAAGATTATCCAGCGTCATCGCCGCACAGACATGCGCCAAATAGGTGTGATCCGCCTTTACCCGCGCGGCAACCCTCTTGAATTTGGCCTTGCTGCCAACCGGCCATTTTTCGCGCAGAATCGTCACAAGCGCAAAATTCGCACCGGCGGTAATCGCCGCCGCATTCGTGTCAGCCTGCACAATATCACTGGCGATCATCCCCATCGCCGCCAGATGCGCCGGATCCGCGGCCAAAGCCGCACCCCGATCCTGATCCATCCAATGGCCAAATAAATTGACCCGGTCCGCCAAATCCAGCCCCATCAACAACGGATGCGATAGCTGACCACTGGTCATTTCTATGTCGACAATGTCAGTTTCGCCCATAATACGGATTATTGTTTTCTGGTCCGGCATATCTTTCTCCGTGACGAACGCATAAGCCCCACCCTGTCAGCAACAAGCCTATTACCGCGGATTGGCGGCCAAGGACAAGCCTGTTTGGGTGTTTGGCACAAACCGCATCAAACATCGGGGTGACTGACCTGTCGGCTTCGCACAACTTCACGCCACGCAATCACCAAACAACTGCCAACAATGATCACCGCACCGATGATTTCGCTTGCCGACAGCACTTCTGCGAACAGCCAATAACCAACAAGACCGGACATTGGCATTTGCAGATAACGCATCGACGCCACCACCACTGCATCGGCATACCGATAGGCTGTGGTAATCACAATCTGCATAACAAAACCAACAAATCCGAGCCACAACAGATCAATCGTGACTGCCAGACTGACAGGTTGCAATTGGTCGGGCATCACCAATAACACCGCGCTAATCAATAAAAACGCCGCCATATTGTACCAGCAGGCGATCGAAACCGGCTCGTCGCCCTTGCCAAGCTGGCGCAACACCAACGCCAAACCGGCACCGGCCAGAGCAGCCCCTACGCCATAAAGCGCAACCCAGCTGATTTCACCGGAAAATGGATTGGTGATAATCACCACGCCGGTCAGGCCGGCCACCACCGCAGACCAGCGGTAAATGCCAACCTTTTCGCCAAGAAACAGTGGTGACAGCAAGGTGACAAACAACACCGAGCTTTGAAACAACGCCGTTGCCATGCCAAACGGCATCACCCGCAATGACATAAACCACATCACGATACCGCAACAGCCAAACACCGTCCGCAACAGCAGGATCTTGGGCTGGTTGATTTGCATCAACCGGCTGCCCCGCATCCAGAATCCGTAAAGAAACAAAAACGGAAGAGAAAACAAAAACCGGTAGAACAATGTTGTGCCAATATTAATCTCAACGCCAACACGCTTGACCAAAATACCGGTAATCACACCTGTCAGCACGGCCGCAAAGCTGAGCAAAACACCTATCATCGACCGTGGCACAACATCCCCTCCACACAAAGGACCGCCACGCCTTGATCAAACCAAAAAGCGGATTTCAACAAGCTGTTACCGGCGGCGTCAAAGCTGGCACCGGCATGGCGCATCGGTAGCGTCGGTAAAACTACTTTATTTTGCCTACCGGCACATCTTTTCTTTTGCCTCCGAGTGATTATTTGATGCTAGTGTGCCAACATTCGTTACTGCGGAGCTACGCTATGCCCCTACCCACCGCCTCTCTTTTTCGTTCGCTTGCCGCTTGGTCACGCGCCCTGACATGCCTTACCATCGGCCTTGCAAGCCTGCCAGCCACGGCTGACGTGATCACCGAACGCAAAGCCAATTTCAAGGCCAATGGCGCGGCGATGAAAACCATCGCGGCGGCAGTCGGCGATGGCAATCGTGATCTTGTTACCGCCGAGGCCCAAAAAATTGCGGCATGGGCGGCACAAATCCCTGCCTATTTCCCCGAAGGAAGCGACAGCGGCGATACCAAAGCACGCGCCGAGATATGGTTTGATTTTGCCGATTTTACCAACCGGGCCAAGGCCAATGAAGACGCGGCAAAGGCGCTAGTCAAAGCGGCCACCACCGGTGACCCGGCAGCGATGATTGCTGGCCTCAAAAATCTGGGCGCCAGCTGCAAAGCCTGTCATTCAAGCTACAAGGAGTGACGGCCCTTAGCTGGCCGCCGCTAGAACAAGACAGGCCGCAGTAACGATAGCGCTTGTGCGCCACCGACAAAAATAATCAGCCCCAAAATTCCAGCGATGCAGCGGGCTAGCGATATGGTGCCATCCGGCCCCACCAGATGACCATCGGGCGCCGCATGGCCACGCACCATCACGCTGGTCAGATACCGCTGCTTGACCAGGCGATAAACCAAAATCGCTGCTAGATGCAGGAAAATCAACAAAAATAGTATTTTTTCGCCAAGGTGATGAACGCTTGTCGCCGCATTACTGATCTGCGGCAACAGATGCGCCAACGGTCCTTCAAACAACACATCATCATTTGAGAATGAACCGCTGAGCGCCATACCGCCAGTGACTGCCAGCAATGCCATCACCGCGTAACCACCGGCGGCGCTATGCCCGGCATGCGGCCTTGCCGTATCTGGCCGCAATAACCCCCTAATACCGGCAAGAGCGTGGCGTGGCACCACCAAAAACTGTGCAAACCGTGCATAATGCCCCCCATAAAACCCCCAGAACAGCCGGAATCCAACAAGGCCCATTACCGCCAATCCAAACCGTTCATGAAGCCATAATACCTCAAGCTTGGCAGACGCGATCGCGCCAACAACCGCAATAACCAACCCCCAATGAAACAGCCGCAATGGCAGGTCCCAAATCTGCATGGCGTTCTTTTCCTATTTTGTGGCAGGCAAGGTAATAAATAATTGATAGCGTAACATAAAAAGACCGCACCAAACAGGCCCGTGACCCGCATTGCATCTCATGATACGCTTCCCTAATGAGTGTGATGCAACAAAAATTATTGGCATCAGGCGGTGCGCTTGACCAACTGGCGCGACTTGACCCCGATATTGCGATGGCGCGAGAGCGCTATGGGGCGCCACCTGACAGATCACTTCCCGCCAGCTTTGAAACGCTGGCACGGGCCGTGATCGGTCAACAAATTTCGCGGGCTGCTGCCAGCGCAATCTGGACCCGAATGAAAGATCAAAACACCGCCAGCGCCAACAGCATCGCCGGCATGACAGCCGATCAGCTCATGCCACTTGGCCTATCCCGCCGTAAGGCTGAATATCTGATCGGCATTGCCGATGAACTCAACACTGGCCGGTTGGATCTTGACGCGTTAGCCAAATTGGACGGCGATCAGGTACAGGCACGTCTTGTGCAAATACGCGGTATTGGGGCGTGGACGGCCGACAATTTCCGGCTATTTGCGCTTGGCGACATGGATGCGTGGCCGTTTAATGATCTAGCGATACAAGAAGGCATGAAACGGCTTAAAAACCTGCCCGAACGCCCGAATGGTAAAGCGATGATAGAGCTGGGGGATAGCTGGCGCCCGGTTCGCGGCGCCGGCGCACTGATGCTGTGGCATATTTATGGCATTTTGGTACGCCAAGCGACCGTTGATGAAATCTAGAGCATCAGCCACCGGTCAGCTACACGTCAGCCATCGGTTATTCAAAATCAACGAGCATCACGATATCACTGCGGAGCAGCGGATTCCATTTGAACCATAGATTTCTGAAAAAGGCGCGCTTTTTGACGCGGCCATGATGGCACATCACAATCGAGTCGACCCGCAACCCAATCTGCATCACCACCTTGGCAAGGGTGTAAGGTGTAAACCAGAAACGGTGGTCCGTGTTGATTTTCTCGACCTTGCGGCGCGCAAAGCGATAATTACTTGGGGTGAACATATTTGGCACGGTAATCACAATTTTCTTGGCATGGCCAGTCCAGACCTTTTTTATGCCGTTTAGAAAAGCTACCGGATTCTCAATATGTTCCAAAACTTCCGGGATCATCACATAATCCCAATGCGTCCCCTTCGCCTGTTGGGGGACAGCAGCTGTAATATCAGCAACGCCAACATCATCAAACCCCAAATTGTTGCGCACGAAATCAACCAAACAGATCACCTTGATCGCTTGCCACAGGCGCAGGATCAGCGTCGATGGGTGTCACCAAACCGGGATGGTCCAGCGTAACCTTGCCCACATCCGGCGACACCCGATACCAGTTAAACCTGTCGGCTGATGACGCCACCATCAGCGCGGCCGCCGCATCGGCGCGGCCACCAAGCCAGACCGATTCACTGCCAACCGGCACCATCACTGGCTGACGGTGATGAATTTTTGCAAGCCCCCCATCAGCCGGGCTGGTGATGACCAGAAACCGCGGACCCGCCGGGCTGTCCACCAGTAAACCGGCCATTGCCATCACCCCGCCATCGACAAGCTGGACATGCCATGGTGTTTTCGGTGCTGACCATTCATACCAGCCGCTGGCGACAATGAGACAGCGTGACTGACGAAATGCATCGCGAAAGGTGGGTTTCTCGCGCACTGTCTCCATGCGCGCATTGATAAGAAAGCCGCGCTCCGGCGATGACGGTGGCAGACCCCAGGCGGCATATGTTGCGTCATCATGCAGCCCTTTGCGGGAGATCACCAGCGACGTCTGGCTTGGCGCCACATTCCAGCGTGGCCGCAAATTGTCTAAAACTGTTACGCCGAAACGCCGCATCAGCTCGTCCGGCGATGTTGAGCTGGCAAAACGTCCACACATAACCGGCAAGCCTCCATTTTCCTGACCGACACGGCAGCTGGCCGTCCTTTTATAGAGCCGGCGCATTTGTCATACAATCTTTGCCAGCAGCTTTTCATGAAGCGGGCTGGCGATGCGGCGCCGGTTATTGTATCACTCTCATTCAAGCCGATGAATAGATCAATAAACTTGGCCCTTCCTGATGACTGATTGCCTCGCCATATCAAAAAGCGCAATTGCCCGTGCCAGCGGCCTGCTTGCGGATGGGCAGCTTGTCGCCTTCCCGACCGAAACCGTTTACGGCCTTGGTGCTGACGCGACAAACGATATGGCTGTCGCCCGTATCTTTGCGGCTAAGGATAGACCGGCCTTCAACCCGCTCATCAGTCATGTAGCAAGCGCGGCAGCGGCGTTTAATCTTGGCGTTGAGACACCGATTGCCACTGTGCTTGCATCAGCATTTTGGCCAGGCCCATTAACCCTTGTTCTGGACCGACGGCCGAATTGCCCGGTGGCAAGACTAACCACGGCCGGGCTTGATAAAATCGCGGTCAGAGTGCCGGCGCATGCTGCGGCACACGCCTTGCTGACGCATTTTGGCAAGCCGGTTGCCGCACCTAGCGCCAACCCGTCCGGGCGGATAAGCCCCAGCACCGCCGACCATGTGATGCGGGGGCTGGCTGGTAAAATTGATCTGGTACTGGATGGCGGCCCCTGTGAAAGCGGGCTTGAATCTACCGTGGTGGATGCCAGCTCGGATCAGGCGGTGATCTTGCGTCCAGGTGGCATCACGCGCAATGCAGTGGCTGATGCCCTGAAAGCGGCCGGTTTTGATGCCCCCATGGCTGACCCAACAGCTGTCACACAACCCGCGCAACCGGTTGCACCGGGCCAATTGGCAAGCCATTATGCGCCGCATGCAGCGGTGCGGCTAAACGCAACCAAAGCTGCCGCCGATGAGGAATTGATCGGCTTTGGCAGCGTTGTCGGCAGTGGCACATTGGCGCTGTCATTGAGTGCGTCGGGCGACCTTATCGAAGCGGCCGCTAACCTTTTTGCGATGCTGCATCGCGCCGATGATACCGGTACCGCAAAGATTGCGATCGCGCCCGTTCCCGATAACGGTCTCGGTGAAGCGATCAATGACAGGTTACGCCGCGCCGCCGCGCCGCGCCGGTAAACCGAGTACCAAGACGTTCTACAGCGCAACACCAGTCAACAAACCTATATCCAATTGCAATGGACAGAGCTGCCCCTTATAAATGAACGGCGCCACGCCGCGCCTGTTAGGGGGCGGCCCCTTTTTTCGATCACAATGGCGACACTTGCCAAAAAGCCAATCAGGACCGCATCATGGACGAACAAAAGCCGCATATCACCAATGATTTGATTGCCATGCTCGGTGAAAAGGGTGTGCTGACCGCACCCGATGATACCGCGCCGTACCTTACCGACTGGCATAGCCGCTATCATGGCGCGTCGCATGCGGTCGTCCTGCCGGAAACCACCCAAGAGGTATCCGCGGTCATGGCTTATGCCGACAAGCACAACATCGTTGTGGTTCCGCAAGGCGGCAATACCGGTTTTATGGGGGGCGCAACACCTGATGAAACCGGAAACAGTATCCTATTGTCGTTGCGCCGCATGAACAAAGTCCGTGACATTGACAATCAAAACATGTCGATGACGGTTGAAGCCGGCTGTATTCTTCAAAATTTGCAAGATATTGCCGATGATGCCGGCCTCTATTTCCCGTTAAATTTGGCCGCTAAGGGCAGCTGCACCATCGGTGGTAATCTTGGCACCAACGCTGGCGGTTTGAATGTCGTCCGCTACGGCACAACACGCGCCCTCACCCTCGGATTGGAAGTGGTGCTGATAGGCGGCGAAGTCCTGCATCTTCTCAGCGGTTTACGCAAAGACAATACTGGCTATGATTTGAAAAACCTGTTTGTCGGATCGGAAGGCACACTTGGGGTGATTACCGCCGCAACAATGCGGCTGTTTCCCAAACCCGTTGCACTGAGCACCGCCTTTGCCGAGGTGCGGGACGTCAGTGCCGCCGTTGAACTCCTGCATCGCGTACAGGCCGCATCAGGCGGCATGGTCGAGGCATTCGAACTGATCCCCGCCGACATTTTGCATGTCCTGTTTGAGTCCTTCCCAAACATTCCCCGCCCGCTGGCAACCATCGGGGCGATGAATGTGTTAATGGAGATTGGCAGCACCAATCCGGCCTTCAACGACGTTGACGCCGACGGCAGCACGCCAATTCGCTCGATTATGGAAAATGTTCTCGCTGAGGCATTCGAGGATGGTTTGGTGCTTGACGCCACCATCGCCAGCAACGACGCCCAACGCACGGCCTTGTGGGATGTACGCGAATCATCACCAGAATCGCATAAACGTGCCGGCAAGGTGGCGCGTTCGGACGTGGCATTGCCGCAATCGGCGTTAGCCCCCTTTTATGCTGACATGGTCGCCGGCATCAAAGCCATTGACCCGAATATCCGCATTTGCGGCTATGGCCATATCGGCGACGGCAATTTGCATTTCAATTTGGTGCAAGCCGCCGGTGGTGATCCAGATTTTGATGCAAAAGTGCCGCAGCTTTATGAATTATTATACGGCAATGTCACCAAATATGGCGGGTCAATAAGCGCCGAACATGGCATTGGGCAAACCAAGCGCGACCAGTTGAAAGCGGTAAAAAGCCCGGCCATCATCAACACGATGAAAGCCATTAAAGCTGCCCTTGATCCCAAGAATTTGATGAATCCGGGTAAAGTGATTTGACCGCGACCGGCCAAACCAATCACCGGCGCTGCAGTGAACCACAGGGATGGCATGGCAAAAACGGCAACAATTGATGATGTTTTGGCCTTTTGGTTTGATGAGATTCAACCAGAATCCTGGTTTCGCAAAGATCCGTCATTTGACACATTGGTTGACGCAAGATTTGGTCAGGCTGTAGCTCAGGCATTGGCCGGCAAGCTGGATCATTGGGCGGATGATGCGCGTGGCTGCCTAGCGCTGATCCTGCTTTTGGACCAGTTTACCCGCAATATTTACCGGGACACACCGCGGGCTTTTTCCGGCGATGAAATGGCGCTGGCATTGAGTTTGCGCTGTGTTGAGCGCGGCTATATCGACCATCCGCTCATGGCCTGGCGTCAATTTATGCTAATGCCAATGATGCATAGCGAGAATATAACGATCCAAGACCGGTCCTTACCCCTGTTCAAGGCCCACACTGGCGACATGACCTACGATTATGCCGTCAGGCATCGCGATATTGTTGCCCGCTTTGGCCGCTTTCCGCATCGCAATCACATTCTAGGCCGGCCAAGCAGCGATGAAGAAACGACATTTTTGACCGAGCCAGGATCATCCTTTTAGGCAAAGACGGTCTATTTCGGACAATACCGCGTCAACCGTGATCTTGTCGATCGGGTCGCATTTCAGCCAGCCAACCCGTTTACCAACAGGCGCAATTTTTTCAGGAACCGCCTTGGGCCCCATTAGAACCACGGTTGGTGTACCGGTTTTTGCGGCCAGAAACATCGGGCCTGTATCATTACCGATGACAGAGCTTGCCCGCTGCATCAAGACGGCAAGGTCAGACAGCGTTGTCTTGCCGCAAAGATTGATCGCATCGAGACAATGCGCGCAAATAGTATCAACAGCGATTTGGTCGGCAGGTGTGCCTACCACCAACACGCGGACACCCCGCTCTGCCAAGGCCCTAGCAAGCTTTACATACTGGTCAGCTGGCCACCGCTTTTCAGAATGGGTTGGCGAGCAACCGGGCACCAAAATCGCAAAAGGCGTTCCGGCAGCATCCACAAGCTGGTCACTTGCGGATTTGCCGTGCTGCGTTAACCATGCCAGATCCGCCTCGGTTGCAACACCGCCCCCCTGCTTGGCAATCAAGCGCATCCGCAAACTGTTGCTGATTAGTCCAAAATCAGGCAACGGGTCAGAACAGCCACGCGCGATTCCCACCCACCGCGTTTTGGCTGGCACAAAGGTTGAAAAATAGGCCCCGGTTCGCTGCGTGCCTTGCATATCAACAATCAAATCCCAGCCGCGCCTTAGGATCCGTCCGATATGGACCGTTTGTACCAGATTGAAAAGGCTGGCCCGCTTATCCACCAGAACCTCATCAAACCAGGGCATAGATGCCATCAGACCGGCAAACGCCGGCGCTGTTAACACCGCAATATGTGCATGCGGATAGCCGGCCCGTAATGCCGCAAACCCATCCAAGGCCTGCAAAATATCACCAAGCGCACCATGCTTGATCACGAGAATGGTCTGCGGCGTGTCTTTCATGTCAGTCGATCGATCGCGTGCCTTATATAAGCTTGATTTACGCCGGCCCCGGCGCTGATGGTGGGTGGTCATCATACCGGGTTTGGCTGGGCTGACAACTCGCCAATGCCATCGCAATTGATGTCCACATAAATATATTGATCCACTGACCGAAAAAATCGTTGTTAGACTGCAACGGAAAGAAAAAGGCAATCGGCACAACAACGCCGGCTATTGCCAAAAAGTCCGATTTTTCCCTACGGGCCACACGCCAGCAAGCGGTGATCATTGACCCAACAAACAACAGATAGAAACACAGCCCCACGACTCCCGTTTCAGCCAGAATCTGAACCACGAAATTATGTGGATGTGTATAGCAACGCACCGCGGCATTATCGCCAACAATTGCCGGGCAGAGTCGGCGGTAGCTATCCGGGCCAATGCCAATGATGGGTGATGTCTTGAAAACTTCGACACCACTTCGCCAAACCATATTATACCCGCTGTCCTGGTTTCTAATCTCATTCAAAAAACTGATAGTGTAACGGTGTTTTAGGTTGGGCAAAAAGGCAAAGGCCGCAACCAAAAGGCAACCAATAGCCGCCAGCAGCGCGGCGTTCTTGAAAAAGTTTTTGGCGGTCAAAGCGGTGAAAAGGCAGCCCGCGGCAATCAGCAAAACAAAGCTGACGCGCTCGCCCGACATCAAGACCATCGCCACGACCGCAAATGCCGCTATGCCAGCCAAAATAGCGACGTTTCCCCTACCGGTAAAAAAAACGCCAAGCAAAACCAAAAAGGAAAATAAGCCGAATTTAGCAAGATAAGCACCCGAAACTACATCATTGTATGGCCATGACAGCCTTGATGGCAAAGTTTCGGACAATGTAATTTCTAACGCCAAAATACCAAGCATCGTCACCAGCCCAAAGACTGATAACAAGATCATCGCGTTAAAGACCCGTCTATCTTTTGCCAACCAAAACGATGTTGCCATAGCAAAAAGTGGAAAGCGGACCCAAGCTAATGCCTCTCCGAGTGAGTACGCAGGAATATCAGAAAACAAGGCTGACACCAAACAAACCAGCCAAAAAGCGAACGAAGCCTTTACCCAGACAGTTTTTGTCCATGACCAGTCTTTTCGAGTTGCCGAGCGCACTAGAAAAGCGAGTCCGCACATTGACAACCACACGTCAGCAGGTGTGCGCTCAACTAACAAAATAAACGGCCCAGCAAGATAAAAAATATAAAATACCCTGCTTACAGCTCGCTGCGCATTCAGAAACTGGAATAAATCGGTTACAATTGACCGGTTTAGGTAGGGTGGCATGTCGCGATATATCATAAATGCAAACCAACAATAAATATTGAACAGAAAAAGCTTAGTCCCAAAAAACCAAAAACCACACTCAGTCAATAGATCGGCTTAATAGAGGAAGAGTCTATTGAAAAAATTATCCACTGCTGACTTGTACACCTCAGTAAACTAAACGTACTATTTTAATTTAAAATCAGAGGGATAAAAA
Source organism: Puniceispirillum sp. (SeqCode) (assembly GCA_038116935.1). Taxonomy (GTDB): domain Bacteria; phylum Pseudomonadota; class Alphaproteobacteria; order Puniceispirillales; family Puniceispirillaceae; genus UBA3439. Next base: position 92,235 of record JAYOFA010000001.1, read on the forward strand.
ATTATCAAGCAAGATCTGTTTTTATTTCACTGCAATAAAAATTTCGTCCTTATATCCTTCTGAAGAAATGCCATGAAGCCTTGCTTCTTTATCAGAGATTCTAAACATAGACACATTAAACCCATGCCTTTCGAGCTTATCTGCAAAATCATAACCGTACAGACGCTTGTGATCCCATCCGGCAATTGCTTCAATTTCATTTAACGGCATACCTTTCGGCGGTTCCCAAGTTCTCTTCTTTCCGGAAAGTGGCACACTAAAAATACCAACGCCTCCTGTCCGTAACACCCTAAAGCACTCTTTCATCGCTTTTTGATCTTCTTTGACGTGCTCTAAAACATGATTGCATATCAAAAAGTCAAAAATATTTTCTTCAAATGAAATTGCTGTAATAACAACGATCGCGTTACCGTTTCGACGTTTCTGAATGTCTCCTCCAACGTAACCAGGCTCGTTTTTGAGTTTCCTGAACAGAGGCCATTCTGAAGCGATGTGAAGAAAATTTTTTCCGGCTAATTCAATCGAGTTTTTTTTCAAGAACAACGCTATATTACGGTCAGGTGGCCTGCTCTCACAATTTGGGCATCGATATGCGCGGTGGACGTGCCTTTTCCGGGCCGTGAGGAGGTGGCCTTGATAGCCACAACAACTACATTCACAAATGTCTCTTTCGCAGAAAAATTGGTTAGGGTCCCTCACGACAGCGCGAAGCAATGTCTTAAACTGTATCAAAGCGTTTTTCTTGTATGTTAGCAACGGAACATCCTCGTTATTCTGATACACATATAGATTTGTTATACCCATCTAAATTTTAATCTTTAACAATTTTAGCCATAACTATTTGTAAAGAGCGCGCCTGAGGCGCAAAGCTACAAAATATAAGCCTCAAAACGTAAATTAAATTATTGACGGCCGAAACAGAAAAAGTCTGAGCTGAAATGACTGGTCTGAACTTTTCACACACAACACCCTTTTACTTTCCAGTAATTCATAAAGTTGTTATGTCATGGATGATAGTATTTCCGAATCTATTTTGGCCAGACACAATCCGTAGCGTATCGTTTTGGCCCACCAAGCAGGTGCAAACAAACAAAGAAATGGGTAGCAAACGCGTGGGTATCACAACACACCCCAACACCGGCATATGCCGCCAATTTTCGTCAGCCCCCTGTCGGCTGAAGATTGTTGCGCCTGCCGTATGGCTGGCTTTTGTCTGCTTGGTCATGTTTATGGCGCCGATGACACCGGCCACCGCGCAAGATCAGCCAATCGCCTTTGAAGCCGACAATGTTACTGTCAACCAAAACGACAACAGCTTGATTGCCACCGGCAATGTCGTTCTGAAACAAGCTGGCGAAACCCTAACCGCCGACCAAGTGACCTATTACAAAGCCGAACGTCGTGCTATCGCCAGCGGCAATGTTATTCATACCGATGCCGAAGGTACAGTGACCCATGCCAAAATGATGGAGCTAGAGTCCGAATTCTCGCACATCATTGCCGAAACATTGATCACTCAATTTGCTAGCGGTGACTGGATTTCAGCCGACCGCGGTGAACGCATTGCTGGTGACAAGGGTGTTTTTGACAAGACCCGTTTTACCCCCTGTAAATGTAATTTTCTGAACGGCGAACGCCCTTTGTGGGATATCCAGGCCAGACAGTCGGTCCGAAACGAGAAAACCCAAACCATCACCCATTTCAATATGACCATGCGGGTGATGAATGTGCCGATCGGCTATGTGCCATTCATGAGCCATCCCGATTGGACTGTTCGCCGCAAATCTGGCTTTTTAACCCCCAGCTTTGTGATCAGTTCAGACCTTGGCGTGACACCATCAATTCCCTATTACCACATCATCGATGACACCAGCGATGTCCAATTTACCGGGTATAAATACCAGTATCGGGGGCTGGCGGTAAAATCACGCTACCGCAAATTATGGGATAACGCCGAGGTCAATGCGACGATCTACACAGCGAATGTCGAGACCTACAAAAAGAGCCGCGAATTGGTTGGGGCAGTTGACGCGACCTATGGCAGCCGGATTGGCAATGGCTGGACGGTTGCCGCACATCTACGGCGCGCCAGCCAGGACACGTTTATGCGGCGCTATGACTTTAATGATAACACCTCTTTGAAATCAGAAATTGTCGCCAGCCGTGTCGATGACAACCGCTATTACCGGGTCGAGGCATCCGATCGGCAAGCATTGACAACCGCTGACAAGGACCTGAACGAGCCAACCCTGCTGCCAAGCGTCTATTATGAAAAAACGCAAAAAACGTGGCGTCCCAATCAAAGATTGCGTACCGAATTGCATGCCCTGCAGCTTGATAATGACCGCGGGCATGACCTAGCCCGCTGGACTGGCGTTCTTGAGCTGTCCGAGGGGTTTCAGACACCATATGGTATTACCGATTACGAAGCCAACTTGACCGGCTATTACTATACGATGCATAGCAAGCCCAGCGGGACGACAACGCGCCTTGGCGATGTTAGCTTTGTTACGCCATCATTATCGGCAGGTTGGCGGTTGCCGATTGCCGTGACCGGGGACACCCGCACGGCTATCATCGAGCCACAGGCCAAATTCGTTTATATTGGAGGCGCCGATCACACTGATGATATCCCGAACCGTGATGCCGCGGATTACCGGATTGACGAGGCCAACCTGTTCCTGCTGAACCGGTATCAGGGCAAGGATTATGTACTTCCGGGAACGCGCATTGATATGGGCGTATCCGCGGTGACAAACGAGGCGTGGCTTGGCCGGGTAAGCGGGTTTGTTGGCCTTAGCCGTCGCTTGTCGGGCAAACCGTCAGGCGGCCTTAACACCGATCAGGACGACACATATTCAGATTATGTTGGCAGCCTGTCGATCAATCCGGCCAATAGTTTTAACCTGAACTGGTCCGGCCGGTTTTCCTCGCATGATCTGACGCTGAACGAATCCAAAACCAGCGTCTCATCGAATTTTGGAGCCGGCAGCTTGAGCGTTACCCACAATCAGTTGACCAAGGCCTATTTTGCCAGCAGCGATGATGACCGCGAGGAATTGAGTGCTACCTACAGCCAGTCACTGCCACTTGGTTGGTCACTGTCGGCAACACAATTGTGGGATCTGTCCAACGGCCAAAGTGAGCGTGGCAAAACCAGCGCGTCCCTGGTCTGGAACGGCGGGGTACAGGATTGCCTGACCGTAACCATCAATTACGAACGCGACCCGGTCACCGACCGCGATATCAGCGCCGTTGATCAGCTGAATTTCACCCTCTATTTCAAAAATCTGGGGGCCATATCGCAATCAGCTCTTAGCGTGCTGGCCAACTGATAAGCCGAACAGCCGCCGTTCAGCCTTCAGACAGTCGCATCAAACCAGAATAACCGCCACGACGATGCCGACAGTCGCGAGGATCATCAGCCGCGTGAACGGCACGCTGTTGTCAAGACTACGGCCAATAAACTCACCAAGCCAGCACCACAGGCTGTGCAAGACCAGTTGGCAGCAAGCAAAAGTCAGCACAACAACCGGTAACTGGACCGAAAAAGCACCCAAAGCCGGCGCAAACTCGCCCCACGCCAAGATGCTCATAACCCACGCCTTGGGGTTCAACGGATGCACGATAATGCCATCCCAAAATGTGAATGATGCCGGTTGGTCTGGTGCCGCCATCTGCCCCTGCGAATCGAACGGCCAGGACCGCACGGCCAGATAGATCATATAGGCAGCGCTGGCATAACCAAACACGGTTTTCCAGATCGGCATTTCGGCCAATATGACACCCACCCCAAAACCTATAAACAGATTCAAGGCTATTTTGCCACTAACCAGACCAAGAATGAATCCGACAGAGCGCCGCACCCCAAAGCGGGCACCAGCGATCATCACCACCAAATTGGCCGGCCCCGGCGTACCAACCATAAACACCACAAAGCCGAGTAACGCCAGATAGGCCAACATCAATAAAACTCATCAACAAAAGAAACGCACGTCGGTTACTTATCAACAATCAGCCGTTTACCAAAATACAGCACATCTTCAGCCCCATAGCCAAGTTCCCGGTAAAATCCGGAAGCGGCTTCATTGTCCCGGCGCACGCATAAATTGATCTTTGGACAGCCCTTAGACAGCAAAAACACCTCGGCTGCCTGCATCATAACAGTGCCATAGCCCTGGCCAGCACAATCAGGGTCAATCGCCAGATAATTGATCGAGCCCCGATGCCCGTCATAGCCAATCATCGCGGTGGCGACTAGACGGCCGTCGACATGACCGACCAGAAACGTACCATTTTGGTCGGTCATCTTGCGATCAATATCAAGGCTGGGGTTATTCCAATGCCGAAGAAGGCCGCACCGATCCCACAACGCGATCACATCGTTATGCTGAGATGGTATGAATTGACTGAGTTTCATCATCGTGCCTCTATCCGGCCCACTATTGACAATAATAGCGCTTCATCCAGCTAGGACCTATGGCCCCAGCCTATGGCTACTAACATCTATCACATCCTGTTGCGGGCACATCCTGTTGCGGGCACATCCTGTTGCGGGTCCGGCAACATGATTGGTCAATC
>JAYOFA010000001.1:96915-134132 GCA_038116935.1 Puniceispirillum sp. (SeqCode)
CACATCCTGTTGCGGGCACATCCTGTTGCGGGTCCGGCAACATGATTGGTCAATCAACAGGGCAGGTCAATCCGCAAAATGCCTGTGACCAGAGGTCATATTTAACCGCCCGACTGACGGCGGCATTCGCGGGTGACGTCGACGGCAAGGGTAATAGCCTGATCCGCTGATAACGGCTATCTGCCAAGTCTTCCACCAGCCGTGGCGCCACAAGCCTGTGCCAGTATTTATGCGCTGTCATGCCATTCAGACAGATTTTTTCAATCATCGGAAATGTGGTCAAAATAGTCACAAAATCATTGGGGTGCGGGTCACGAATATGTTGGTCGGCCGACAAATGGCGGTCAGCCATCGCCAGTACATCCCACAGCCCTATCTGACGTGACATAAGTTGCTTGACCCGCGTTGCATAGGGCAAATCGCGGTCAATCGCTAAAAAATGTGCGGCCAAGTCCCAAAAGATATTCCGCGGATGGGCGTAATATTCATCTTTTTTCAGCGACAGATCGCCGGGCAGGCTGCCCACAATCAGGCAACGGCAACCGGCGGAAATGACCGGGGCAAACGCGGCCTTGCGCGTTGTGGGGTCATTCACCTCTGCCTCCTTTGCGTGATGCGCCATGCTCATTCCGTCCGTTGACTATGGAAAACAAACGCCACCGCGGAAAACCACTTATCGGCATCGGTTAACAACCTTATCGTTGTTTAGATGTTACCAGCACGGCCAAAACATCGAAACCGTTTATCACCCGTGATCACCCTACTGGCTCTCGCATTGATGTGGCCTGCTTCAGCGATGGGAACGGGCAGCCAGTTAACCGGCTTTTGGGGCGATACTGGTGCCCGTCCGCAATCTGGCGGCTATCATGGCACAATGCCATCGATGAAGATTGATAGCCCAGCCACAGCGACGGTGATTGTCTATATGCATGGCACAACCCGGCCGCAAAGGCAGGAAAATTGCGAAAAATCCTATAATGTTCCCCCCAAATCGCTTACCACACTTGCAATACCCGCCGCCAATGGCGCGGCACCTAACAGCCATATCTATTTTCTATGTTCAACTGCCACCGATGACGGCTCTGCCGGGTCGTATATTTTCAAGCGCGCACGTGAATTACGAGCCCATTTAGACCTGTTGGCCGCCGCTGGCGTGAAACCACGCAATATTTTTGTCGCCGGTCATTCGGCTGGCGGTTGGACCGCACTGATGGCACTGTCAGACGCGGGGACACGATTTAATGCCGCGATCGTTTTTGCACCGGCCTATTGCGGCCCACGCAAGGAAGAAAGCCGCTATCCGGCATGGCGTCAAAAAATCAGGCCGTTTCAAATCAGCCGCATCACGGCGGCCCCGCATTTGCGCGTTTTGGCTTTTGCCTATAAAGATGATCCGTTTAATCGGCCGCAGGATTTGGGGTTTTTAACGGCGCATGACCCAACTGGTGCGACACTGGTTGGGTATGACTGTGGGCATGGCCATGCGACCCACCGGTTCGACTGTCGCCTTGCCGACACAAAAACCATTATCAGCACCTATATAGCCGCCCGCAAAGCCGATTTTTAGACGCACCGCCCGCTCTCGCATCAATAGGCTAAGAGATAGATCGCACCTTCAACAAGATCATAGGCCTTGTTAGCGCCCTGTTGGATGACAAACGCATACAGCCACGGTTAGGATCACTATCATCATGCAGACGATTTCCGGGGTCCGCATTCCCCCATCCATTGCTTCTTCATTCCACGGTGACGGATTTGGCGAGGTTCCGCGGCTGATCGACATCGGTTCCTTTTTCAACCGCGGTGAGATAGGCCAAAATTTGCGCCGGCACCGCCAGCAGTAACGGCGCCAAAAGCGGGTCGACATCCGGCACCGTAATCACCGCATCGGCATAATCAACTTCGGCTGCAGCGCGTTCCTCGGCGATCAGGATAATCCGGCCGCCACGCGCGCTGGCTTCCCGCAAATTGCTGCTGGCCTTGGTCATCACATGATCGGCCGCCAGCAACGCCACCACCGGCAAGCCATCCTCGATCAGTGCAATAGGCCCATGCTTCATCTCGCCCGATGCAAAGCCTTCGGCGTGGATATAGCTTAGCTCTTTCAGTTTTAGCGCCCCTTCCAACGCCAAGGGATAGAGGGCCCCGCGGCCAAGATACAAGGTTGATTTAGCCTGCGACATTTGATGGGCAATGGGCCTGATATGGTCAAAAAGGCCAAGCGTTTTGCCGACCAGCCCGGGCAACGCCTGTATCTGCTTGTGAATCCTGTTCGCCGATGCCTCGTCCAACCGGCCTTTGGCCCGCGCCAATGCGGTCGCAAAACATAACAACACCGTCAATTGTGCGGTAAAGGCCTTGGTGCTGGCAACGCCAATTTCGGGTCCGGCGCGCGTTGGCAATACGGCGTCGGCTTCACGTGCAATTGTGCTGTCGGGGACATTCACCAACCCGATCGTGGTCATACCGCACGCCGCCGCATGCCGCATGGCCATCAGTGTATCGAGGCTTTCCCCAGACTGAGAAATTGCCAGCGCGGTGCTAAACGGGCCGGTGGCCGGCTGCCGATAATGATATTCAGAAGCAACCTCGCATGCCACCGGCACACCAGCCAGCGACTCGATCCAATAGCGCGCAATCTGTGTCGCATAATGGCTGGTTCCGGCTGCCAGCATGACAATACCGTTGATCGCCGCCAGCGCTTTATCATCCATCTGCGCTGTTAACCGGCCGTCACTATCCGTCATCGCCGCCAGCGAATGGGCAATCGCATCGGGTTGCTCATGAATTTCTTTTTCCATAAAATGCCGGTAGCCGCCTTTGTCCACCAGCCCTGGATTGGCCGAAACGATAACCGACTCCCGATTTGCCGGTGTGCCGTCAACGGTAAAAATCTGTGGCCCATCCGCCCGCACCACGGCAAAATCCTTGTCTTTCAGGTAAATCACCCGGCGCGTCAGATGCGACAGCGCAATCGCATCCGAGCCAATATAACAAGCACCGTCGCCAATACCCAATGCCAGCGGTGACGCGTTCCTGGCCACGATCAATAAATCCGGATGGTCCAGCGACAACGCGGCAAAGGCGAAGGTCCCATCGATTTCCGCCAGCACCTTGACAGCCGCCGCTGCCGGATCGAGCCCTGCATCAAACGCCTCGACAAACAAATGCGCCAGCACCTCGGAATCGGTGTCACTCGAAAATGAATGACCGGCGTCCTGCAACCGCTGCCGGATCATCCCATGATTTTCAATTATCCCATTATGGACAATCGCCACACGGCCCGCCGCCACATGCGGATGGGCGTTTTCTGTTGTGACCCCACCATGCGTTGCCCACCGGGTATGGCCAATGCCGATATCCCCCGCTAACGGGGCCGCCCGCAAGTCTTGGTCAAGATTGACAAGCTTGCCAACCGCCCGCCGCAGCGCGATCACGTTATTGTGAATCGTTACAATGCCAGAGCTGTCATAGCCCCGATATTCAAGCCTTTTTAGCGAATCAAGCAGCATCTCACTACATTGTTGATGGCCGACTGCTCCTACAATTCCGCACATGAAATGCCTTTCTGACTGCTCTTGGGAGAGGCCTGTTAACATCAAGCTCTTGCCAACAGCGCTTGCGCGCCTACCGGACATTTATCCGGCGGTTAAATCAAAGTGATAGATATTTTTTGCGAACAAAGAAAGACCGGATTATCGCACCCGCCCCAATTTACCGCATCCCGGTACAAAATTTCGACAGGAAAAAACCAATTGTTTGGCAATCAGACCCGATTGAGACTATATATTTCTTATGGACGTTGCTGCACTCATTTTGGCGGCTGGCAAGGGAACGCGGCTGAATTCCAGCTTGCCAAAACCGCTTCATCGGATTGGTGGCCGGCCGATGCTGGCCTGGTCGCTTGATGCCGCCCGGGCCGCCGGCGCGCGCCGCATCGTTACCATTTTAGGCACTGGCGCGGAAGTGGTCGAAACATGGCTTGATGGCGGCGAAAGCTGTGTTCAGGACCCGCCCAATGGAACCGGCCATGCGGTGTTAGCGGCCCAACCCACGCTTGGTGATTTTACCGGTATTGTGCTGGTGATGTTCGCCGATACACCATTAGTGACAGCCGCCACCTTGACCGATTTATCTGCCGCCATCCGCGATGGGGCCGATATTGCCGTCTTGGGCTTTACCGCGGCCGACCCAACCGGCTATGGCCGCCTTGTCACCGATGCTGATGGCGACTTGGTAAAAATTGTCGAAGAGACTGACGCCAATGCCGCTGAACGCGGTATCACCCTGGTCAATGGCGGGGTGATGGCAGCGCGGGCCGAACTGTTGTTTGATTTATTGGCAAAGACGACGCCAGATAACAGCAAAGGCGAGATTTATCTGACCGATATTGTCGAACAGGCCAGCCATGAAAACCATAAGGTGGTGTATCGCCAGACCGGCGAGGATGAAATTGCCGGCGTCAATGACCGTCAGGACCTCGCTTTTATCGAATCGGTTGTCCAGACCCGATTACGCGCCCAAGCGATGAAGCATGGGGTCACGATGCAGGCCCCCGAGACGGTGTTTTTGAGCGCTGACGTCACTTTCGGGCGTGACGTTATCCTTGAACCGCATGTTGTTATCACCGGCGGCGCAACCATCGGTGAAGGCTCAGTCATCCGGGCCTTTACCCATATTGACGGGGCGGTTCTTGGGCCTTGCTGCATGGTTGGTCCATTCGCGCGCCTGCGGCCCGGCACGATCCTTCAAGACGGCGTCAAAATAGGTAATTTTGTCGAAACAAAAAATGCCGAAATGGGCGCTGGTAGCAAAGCCAACCACCTGACCTATCTTGGCGACACCACGGTTGGTCAAGACGCAAATGTCGGCGCCGGCACCATCACCTGCAATTATGATGGCTTTGGCAAATTCCGCACGCTGATCGGTGATGGCGCATCGATCGGATCCAACACCGCCCTTGTTGCGCCAGTCACCATTGGGGCTGGTGCCATTATTGGCGCTGGTAGCACGATAACGGCCGATGTGCCGGAAAATGCGATTGCAACAACACGAAGTGCGCTTGATGTACGCCATGATGCGGCGACAAGATATCGGCTGGCACGCGGTCCGCAATCCGATTGACCTGTGACCACCCGGCTTTCACCTTAGAGCAAAACAGCCCATGAGTTTCGATATAACAACCGCTGCCACGATGCTGTCCGCCATGCAGGGCTGCACTGTTCTGGTGATTGGCGATGTGATGCTGGACCGTTTTGTCGATGGGCATGTCTCTCGCATATCACCCGAAGCACCGGTGCCGGTTCTTAGCCAAAGCAATGTGCGCCAAATGGCCGGCGGCGCGGCGAATGTCGCGGCGAATATGGCCCGGTTGGGAATCGCCGTCACATTGATCGGTGTCTGTGGCGATGATGAGGCTGGCACAGCGCTGATTGACGAATTGGCGGCCCATAGCGGCATTACTTTCACTCCCATCCGTATTGCCGGCCGGCCAACCAGCGTCAAAACCCGCTTTCGGGCAGCCGGGCAACAGATTTTGCGCGTTGATGATGAAACCGTTGCGCCAATCGATGCAGCTACCCAAGCGCATTGCCTGAAACTGGCCGCCGACTATATCAAATCAGCCGCGCTGGTGGTGCTGTCGGACTATGCGAAAGGGGCATTGCCACCAGCCTTGATCAGCGCGCTTATTGCGGCTGCGAACCACCATCAAAAGCCGGTCGTCGTCGATCCAAAATTGGCCGACCTGTCGGTTTATCACGGGGCCAGCATGATCACCCCCAATCTGGCCGAGCTTGGCACAGCAACAAACCTCGCCGATACCCAGCTTGAGGCGATTGGCCACGCGGCAAGTCAACTGGCACAGCAGTTCAATTTTGCTCATATACTGACCACATTAAGCGCGCGCGGGATGCTTTTGAGTGCGGCCAATGGTGATCAAATTCATGACCCGGCAAGCGCCCGCGATGTGTTCGATGTCTCAGGTGCCGGCGATACCGTGGTCGCGACAATGGCCGGCGCGCTGGCCGCGGGTTGCGCGATAGACAACGCCATGCGGCTTGCCAACCGGGCGGCCGGGGTTGTGGTTGGTAAATCCGGCACAGCAACGGTGGTGCCAGGTGAAATTATCGGCCATATGGGGGGCAAACCACCGGCAACCGACTGGCAATCAAACGCCAGCTTATGCACCAGCTGGCGGCAATCCGGCCATACCATCGCTTTTGCGAATGGCTGTTTTGATATGTTGCATCCGGGCCATTTGTATCTGTTGCAAACGGCGGCAGATCAGGCCGACCGTCTGATTGTGGGGCTGAATGGCGACCGGTCGGTCAAACGGCTTAAAGGGGACAGAAGGCCGCTGCAACCGGCGACCATGCGAGCCACAGTGCTGGCAAGCCTGCCGTTTGTTGATGGCGTGGTTATATTTGACGAGGACACCCCATTTGAACTGATCACCACATTGCAGCCCGACATCATCGTCAAGGGCGGTGATTATCAAGCTGCAGATATTGTGGGTGCCGATATTGTGGCCGCACGCGGCGGCAAAACAGTCATTGTCCCGACATTACTAGGCCATTCAACCAGCCTGCTGGTTAACCGTTCCTAGCGCCGTTTTGGCCAATCACCATGTGATGGCCACCACCTCAACCATCACGGGGCGGACGGGCGTTCCCATTCGGGCAATGGCGCGCCTTTCATGCTTGCCTCAAACGCCTGAAGGCGCTTGTAAATCGAAATCAGCTCGACAATCACTGACCAGCTTCTGACCAGATATTGAAGCGATGATTCGACCCGGCTGAAGGCACGAACAATTTGCTGCATCACGCCCAATGTAACCGCCCCCGCAACAATTGTCGGCGCCAAAGCCGCATAGGGCACAAGCACACCAACCTGAAGATAGGAATAACGCGCCACATCGAAATAAAGATAATGAAAGAACAACCGAAAATAATTTTTCCGGACATTGCCAAAAAACTCGGCCACGGTCGGTGGGGTGATCCGGTCAGCATGATCTTCGCCATAGACAAGCTCCTTGCGGTAGGCCGCTTCAACGACCTGATTTTTGAACTCCAGCCCTGGCAATTTATAGCCAACAAGTGCCAATAAAACAGTGCCGAACAGGGCAAATAATACCGCCACATAAATCAAAGAATGATCGACCGGTCCGATCAGCGGCAGCGCAGTCACCTTTTTTGACAATTCGTGCAAGATTGGCAGAAACGCAATCAATGTCAGGATTGAGTCAAGCAAGGACGTCCCCAACCCTTCCATAATGCTGGCAAACCGTTTGGTATCTTCTTGGACACGCTGCGAGGCCCCTTCAATATGGTGCAATTTGGTCCAGTTGCGCGTGTAATAATCATTCATCGCGGTGCGCCAGCGAAAAACCCAATGTTTGGTAAAAAAGCTGAGCACCGTCGCGACCACGATATAAATGCTGGCAATTTTGAAAAAGCTGAGAAGCGAGCCGTAAAATTCCGCTTCGCTGACCGCATTTGGTTTCGACAGCGCTTTTTGCACAATATCATAAAACTGGCCAAACCATTCGTTGATGGCAACATCAACTTGCACCTGATACCAGGTGCCGGCAACGATAACCACCGCCCCAAGCCACGCCCATAACAGCCATTTCCGGGATTTGAAAAAAGACGCAAACATGATCGACCCTCTTTGGTAACAGGCGCCAGCCCGGCATGATCTCCGGAAAAAAAGGCATGCGTTCTATTTAGGGGGTCCACGCCGGATGTAAAGACCGGATATTTTTATGCCGGCCTTATTTTTCGCGGCGGTCATGGATAATCGCGCTTGCGACAATTCCCAACCCCAAAAATACCGTCAACATCGCGGTCCCCCCATAGGAGATCAGCGGTAATGGCGCACCAACCACCGGCAGCAGGCCGGTCACCATGCCAACATTCACAAACATATAGAAAAACAGCATCATCGCGATGCCGATACAAGTTAATCTTGAAAAACGGGATTTGACCCGATAGCTGATCCGCAAAATGAAAAGACATATTGTCAAATACACCATCAGAATGAACAAATTACCGGCAAATCCAAATTCCTCGCCAATCATTGTAAAGACAAAGTCGGTTTGCTTTTCCGGCAAATAATTAAGCTGGCTTTGACTTCCCATCAAGAACCCCTTGCCAAAGAAACCGCCTGATCCAAGTGCTATTTTTGATTGGGTGATCTGATAGCCGGCGCCAAGAATATCGGCTTCGGGATTCAGGAATGTCATGACCCGCGCTTTTTGATAGGCATGAAGCTGTGACCATAAAACCGGCACCGATGCCACCACCACAACGATCGACCCGATCACATACCGCCATGGCAACCCGGCAGCGAAAATGATACTCAAGCCCCCCAACGCCAGCATCAAAGCCGTGCCAAGGTCGGGTTGCTTTAACACCAGCAAAAACGGCAGCGCGATCATCGCCAGAGCCGGCAAATAGGTGATAATCGACTGGAACCGGTCCAGTGGCTGGCTGTCAAAATAACGCGCCAGAGCTAGAATAACGGCAATCTTGGCCGGTTCTGAGGGCTGTAGATTCATGCCGCCAATGCTGATCCAACGCGCCACACCAGTGCCGCTGCCAACCACCATCAACGCCGCCAACACCATCACCGCCAACACCAAACACGCATATGACATACGGCGTATCAGGTTGATATCGACAAATGCCACCACCAGAACCATCGCCAGACCGACAGCAGCGCGTACAATATGCCGTCCGGCCCACGGTTGCCATGACCCTTGTGACGCTGAATATAGCGCCAACGCCCCGACAGTGACCAAAAGGGCGGCCAACAGTAGCAAATGCCACGGCATTCGTAACAAGGCGCGCCAGATCGTCATGCCACACCCAGTGTCTTGATCGTCTTCGCCATGATATCACGCGCTACCGGGGCGGCGGCGGCCGACCCACTGCCGCCATGTTCGACAACCACAGCAATCGCATAGCGCGGCTTTTTGATCGGTGCATAGGCAACAAACAACGCATGGTCGCGTTCAGCCCACGGCCGGTCAATATTACTGATAATGCCCTCTTCGCGTTGTGCCTTGGTGATGCGTTTCACCTGCACCGTACCGGTCTTGCCCGCCATGCCCCCAAGCGTATCGGCAAGTTTATGGGTGCGCGCCGTCCCCAGCCCGCCATACATCACCTTGACCATCCCCTGCCGCACCACATCAAGGGCGGCTGGCGCGATATCTAGTGGCGCAAAGTCGTCAGGACTGGTCATATCATTTGTCAACAGACGCGGTGTGACGGCCTTTCGTCCATTGGCGATACGGGCAGTCATCACCGCAAGTTGCAACGGCGTAGCCAACACATAGCCTTGGCCAATGCCGGCGACCACGGTTTCGCCAGGGGTCCATACCTTGCCATGATGCGCAAGTTTCCATTCATGACTGGGAACAATGCCACTTTTTTCACCGTGCAAATCCAGCCCTGTACTATCACCAAGGCCAAGTCGCCGCGCCATGTCCTTGATCTTTTTGATGCCGGTTTTCAACGCAATTTCATAGAAAAACACATCGCAAGATTGTTCAAGCGCCGATACAAGATTGACCGCCCCATGGCCATCTTTGCGCCAGCAGTGAAATTTTGCGTTACCCAATTCCATATGCCCAGGACAAGAAAAGCGGGTCTTTTGAGAAATAACGCCGGCCTCCAATGCGGCCAAACCAACCACCATCTTGAACGTTGAACCCGGCGCATAAAGACCAGATATGGCGCGGTTCAACAAGGGTGTCCGCGGATGATTGTTCAATCGTTGCCAATCGCGTGTTAGCAGCCGTCCGGTAAACAGGTTCGGGTCAAACATTGGCGCCGAAACAAGCGACACAATGCCGCCAGTCTCGACATCAATCACGACCGCTGCCCCTGATTCAGGGGGCACCAACCGTTTTTTCTCATCGCGCAGGATCATCTCGTCCCCAACCGCGATATGCGCGCGCAATTCGGCATTTTCTGCGATCGCTTTTTGCACTTCAATTGACCCCAGTTTCACCGGTGTCAGGCGTCCCTGCCGCAACGCATCAGCGGCATGTAACTGAATGCCCATATCCAGTGATAGCCGCAAATCCTGGCCGGCGCTTGCCGCCACATCTTGAAAAACCCTGATCGGCTGTCCCTTGACATTCACCTCGATCCGTTCGCGCCCGGGAACGCCCCGCAAACGCTGCTCATGGGTGAATTCGACACCAATTTTACCGGTGCCAAGATCCGGTAAGGCACGCAATGTTTGATCAGCCTCAATCTCGTTTCGGGTAACCGGCGATACATAGCCGGTCACATGACATCCGAGAATCCCCTGCGGGTAAATGCGCCGCAATGACCTGCCAAAACTGACACCAGATAGCAACGCACTCCGCACCGCCAATCTGGCCAATTCGCGCTGCGATAAATCATCACGAACAACAATATCCTGAAAAGACGGGACCTTTTTTGCCGTGTCCAACACGTTGGTAATTTGCTCAGGCGTTAAATCGACAATCGTCAATAAAGAGGCCAACGTACGTTCAAGATCATCGACAAAAAGCGGCGTGACCCGCAATTGAAACGACTCAGCATTACCGGCCAGAAGCCGCATATTGCGGTCATATAACCGCCCGCGGCGCGGCGATACAACCCGCATGTCAAATTGATTGCGGTCAGATAATCCTTTGTAGCGCGAGCTTTGCGCGACCTGCAGCTGATAAAGGCGTCCCGCCAACAGGCCAGTCAATGCCAACTGTCCGCCGGCGAGTAGCAAGCCGCGCCGACTGATGGCGCGCCTTAAGTCTTTTTTTCCTTTCTTGCTCATGCCAACAGCTTCATCTTTTGTAATAGCCTATGCGCCGTGTAGATCATCAAAAAGCCGATCGGGAACAAAATCAGCGTTACCCCGGTCTGAAAGAAGAAGGGCCCAAATGTTGGTAGCGTCAGATTGATCAGCGAAAAGAATATCAACTGAAACAATAGCACCGCGGCACAGCTGACGGCAAAATCCACCCACAGCTGTAGAAATTCAACCTGCTCCAGTTTCACTTGACGTGACTCAATCACATAGGCCAGCAGAATCATCGCTGTCGCGCGCCCGCCCAAAATATTGGACAGCAGCAAATCAGCGACCATACCAATTACAAAAACCGTAAAAACCGGCATCACATCGGGATGATGAAGCCGCAAATAATAGATAAAAATCAGCGAAAGATAGGGGGCCGCCCCGTAAAACAACGGTATCTGGGCCAAGCCGACCTCTAAAAACACTAAAAGCAGACCAAAAATCGCGACCAGCAGTTGATAGGGTAAAGCTGACTGAAAATCGGCCTTTTCAAAATAAACCCGCTGATCTTTCATTGACGTTGTCCTGCCGCGTTTACCCCCTCGAGCAAGCGGCTGCCGTCATCTTCTGGCAGCGGGGTATAAAATTTACCAAGGTCAAGATTGTCATTGTCAATGCCGTCAAGGCCCCCGACCAGAATCGATACATAGCCCAAATGCCGGAAATCGACCGCTGGTCTGACAAGGATTTCTTCGCCATCGATATGGGCGATCCGTCCAACCGGAATACCATTCGGCAAAACACCGCCATGCCCTGACGTCAAAACCAGATCACCGATCACCGGTTCGGCTTCATTGGGCAGGAATTGTAAATCTAGCAGGCTGCCATTCTTGCCCACTGTCAGGGCAGGCCATGATGAGGATGCCAAAATCACCGGAATACGCGAATTGAAATCACTGATCAGCAACACCCGCGAATAGCTGTTGCCAACATCAACCACCATCCCGACGAGACCATCGGCGGTCACCACCGGATTACCCCGTTGAATACCAATCTCACGTCCATGCGCGACCAAGACCGTATGGGCAAAGCCGCCACCGGGTGCGGTGACAGCCCGGGCGGTGACTGGCGTCCGGTTTTCGCTGGTGACAACGCCGGTGATACTTCGTAATTGACGGTTTTCGGACTCAAGAATTTCCGCCCGCCGGCGCCAGCGTTTCAGCAATTCGTTTTCGCCCTGAAGCCGAACATTTTCGGCCCGCAAAGACGCGACGGTTCGCATGCCTTCAACCATGGTCTGGATACCCCGGATCGGCGCCGACACCACGTCGATCATCGGGGCCAGAAAATCGTTGCTTCCCATGCGCATTTTATTGAAGGCCGCGATGTCGGCTTTGCCGACAAACATCAATGAAAAACTGACTAGGATCAGAATCCCATGCGCGATACGTCTATGTCTGATCTTTCCCTTATCAGACCCGCGCATTTAGTTCTCCTTTGATCTATGCGCCGATAAGCACGTTGCGGAGCGTTTTCAACTCTTCAAGACAGCGTCCGGTACCAAGCACTACACAACTCAACGGATCTTCGGCAATCGAAATCGGCAGGCCGGTTGCATCGCGCAACACCCCGTCCATATCGCGGAGCAAAGCCCCGCCACCCGTCATGACAATGCCTTTTTCGACAATGTCGGCGGCCAGTTCCGGCGGCGCCTGCTCAAGCGCCATTTTCACGCCTTCAACAATCTGTTTAATCGGGTCAGAAATCGCTTCGGCCACCTGTGTTTCGGTGATGCTAATTTCCTTTGGCACACCATTGACAAGGTCGCGGCCCCGAACTTCAATCTTGTTACCGCGGCTTTTTTCCGGCTTTCTTGCGACGCCGATGGACTTTTTAATCCGTTCGGCGCTGGCCTCACCAATCAAAAGGTTATGCGTGCGCCGCATATAGGCGATGATGGCCTCGTCAATTTTATCGCCGCCAACCCGCACCGAATGGGCAAAGACAATATTGCCAAGTGACAGGATCGCCACCTCAGTGGTCCCGCCTCCAATATCAACGACCATGGACCCAGATGCCTCGGTCACCGGCAAATTGGCACCAATGGCAGCGGCCATTGGCTCTTCAATCAGAAACACCCGGCGCGCGCCGGCTGCCTCGGCTGATTCCTGAATAGCGCGGCGCTCAACAGCGGTCGACCCGGATGGAACACAAATAATAACCTGCGGGCTGGCAAAGCTCATCCGCCCGTTCACCTTGCGGATGAAATGTTTGATCATTTCTTCGGCGACTTCAAAATCGGCAATCACACCGTCAGCCATCGGTCGGATCGCCCGGATATTGCCAGGCGTCTTGCCAAGCATCACCTTGGCTTCTTCACCGACTGCCAGAACTTGGGTTTTGCCGCGGATTTCGGCCATGGCGACAACCGATGGCTCATCCAAAACGATGCCCCGCCCTTTGACGTAAACAAGCGTGTTTGCCGTCCCTAAATCGATTCCGATATCCGCCGAAAACAGCCCAAACAATGCGCCAAACATATCAATTCCCCACGGTTTCGACCGGATAAATGGCCGGCTTTACAAAAAGCATCAGTGACAAAACAGCATAAAGGACGAACGCCCTTTATGCTCTGTTTTATACTTAAACCAACAATGTGGCAAAATCTAGTTTTTCGCCTTGTCAACCAACCGGTTGGCACCGATCCACGGCATCATGCCACGAAGCTGCTCACCAACCTGCTCGATCGGATGTTCGGCATTCCGGCGCCGGATAGCCTTGAAACTGGTCTGACGGGCGCGATTTTCTAGCATCCAGTCGCGTGTGAAGCGACCTGCCTGAATATCTTCGAGAACACGCTTCATCTCGGCCTTAGTCTCGTCGGTAATAATCCGCGGCCCAGTGACATATTCACCATATTCCGCGGTATTCGAGATCGAGTAGTTCATGTTGGCGATACCGCCCTCATAGATCAAATCGACGATCAGCTTGACTTCGTGAAGGCACTCAAAATAAGCCATTTCCGGGGCGTAACCCGCCTCGACCAAGGTTTCAAAGCCAGCCTTGATCAATTCGCACAGCCCGCCACACAACACGGCTTGCTCGCCAAACAAATCGGTTTCGCATTCTTCTTGGAATGTGGTTTCAATAATACCTGAACGCCCACCACCAACAGCTGACGCATAAGACAGGCCAATTTCATGGGCATTGCCTGATGAATCCTGATGAACGGCAATAAGGCACGGCACACCGCCACCTTTGAGGTATTCTGAACGGACGGTATGGCCAGGGCCTTTCGGGGCGACCATAAATACGTCGATATCGCCGCGTGGTTCGATCAGATTGAAATGTACATTCAAACCATGTGCAAAGGCGATCGCGGCGCCGGGACGAATATTATCAGCGATCTCATCAGCATAGATGTCAGCCTGCAATTCGTCCGGGGTCAGCATCATGATGACGTCGCCCCATTTTGCCGCTTCAGCGACATCCATCACCTTGAAGCCAGCATCGGTGGCCTTGGCCCGGCTTGACGAATCAGCACGCAATGCAACCGCCACGTCGCCAACACCACTGTCTTTCAAATTGGCGGCATGGGCATGGCCTTGGCTACCATAGCCGACAATGACCACTTTCTTTTTCTTGATCAGCCCGACATCGGCATCACGATCATAATAGACACGCATGGATAATAGTCTCCTTCATTGATGGGTTGATCTGCCCCTGGCATCATCGCCAGCTGGCCGCCCCCCCTGTTCCAAACAAACATCACACCACACTGTTTTGTGCGTGGCGTGATACGATTTCGACGTCAAGATCTGGTTATGATGCCGCCCTACTTGGCCGCAAGATCAATGCGGTTGCCGCGCGAGATCGCCGAAACGCCGGTTCGCGCAATTTCCACATCACCAAGTGATTGCATCAAATCGATGAATGCCGCCACCTTTGACGAATTTCCTGTTATCTCGAATACAAAACTATCGAGTGTGCTGTCCAGTGTTCTTGCACGGAAAGTGTCGGCAATACGCAATGCCTCGATACGCTCATCGCCCTTATTGATAATTTTGACAAGCGCCAGCTCGCGTTCGATCGCCACGCCCATCTCGGTCAAATCACATACCGAATGAATAGGCACCAATCGGGCCAGCTGGGCCTTGATCTGTTCGATCACCATCGGCGTGCCAGAGGTCACAATTGAAATGCGTGATACACCGCGCTTCATCTCGACCTCGGCCACGGTCAGGCTTTCAATATTATAGCCACGACCAGAAAAAAGGCCGATCACCCTCGCCAATACACCAGGCTCATTATCAACAAGCACTGAAATGATATGACGCTCGATTATTTCGTGATTACTCATAATATCTGCTCCAGCGGCACCTGTGATTAGACAAGTACCATCCCTTCTTCTGAAATCGGCTTGGCGGCCTGGTCATCTGGCCCCAACAGCATTTCATTATGCGCCGCCCCCGACGGTATCATCGGGAAACAGTTCTCTTCCTTGGCCACTTTGACATCGACAATCACCGGACCTGGCGTTGCCAGCATTTGTTCAATGACCCCATCAAGTTGATCAACCGATTGCGCAACAAGGCCGGTCATGCCGAATGTATCCGCCAGCTTGACAAAATCTGGCAAAGACGCGCTGTAGGATTCAGAATAGCGCCCGCCATGGATCAGCTCTTGCCACTGGCGAACCATGCCCATCCATTCATTATTGGTGATAAAAATCTTAACCGGCAAATTATATTGCGCGAGCGTTGACAATTCCTGCATGTTCATCATGAACGAGGCTTCACCGGAAATATCAATCACTAGCGAGTCCGGGTTGGCCACCTGCACCCCAAGCGCGGCAGGAAGCCCATACCCCATGGTGCCAAGACCGCCCGATGTCATCCAGCGGTTTGGTTTTTCAAAATCATAATATTGCGCGGCCCACATCTGATGCTGTCCCACTTCAGTGGTGACAAAGACATCACGGTCACAGGTCATCTCGCACAGACGTTTGATCGCATATTGCGGTTTGATAATGGCGCCCGACTGGTCAAAGGCCAAGCAGTTCTTTTGCTGCCAGCCGCGGATCTGTTTCCACCACGCATCAAGTGATTTGGCATGTGGTGTAAACTTCTGCGCTTTCATTTCGGCAAGCAAGGCTTTTAATACCGCACTGGCATCACCAACAATCGGCAAATCGACATGCACATTCTTATTGATCGACGATGGATCAATGTCCGCGTGAACTTTCAGCGACTGGGGCGAAAACCCGCTGATCCGGCCGGTCACCCGATCATCAAATCTGGCCCCGATATTCAGCATAAAATCACAATCATGCATGGCCCAATTGGCCTCATAGGTCCCATGCATTCCCAGCATGCCGAGGAACCGTTTGTCAGAAGCAGGAAGCGCCCCAAGTCCCATCAATGTCAGTGTTGTCGGCCACCCGGTCACGTCAACCAACTGTTGCAAAAGCTGACAGGCTTCAGGCCCTGAATTTATCAGCCCGCCACCGCCATAGATCACCGGCCGTTCGGCACGCTTCATCATCGCCACCGCTTTGCGGATCGCCGCGGCATCCGGTGTCACCTGCGGCTGGTATCGCGCCGATGCCGCAGCCGCCACGCCATTTTCGTTATAGCCGAACTCGCCCATCAAAATATCTTTGGGAAGATCGATCAATACCGGACCCGGCCGGCCAGATCGGGCAACATGAAACGCCTCGGCCACCACATGTTGCAGCGCATCCCCCTCCTTGACCAAATAATTATGCTTGGTGCAGGCACGGGTTATGCCAGTGGTATCGGCCTCTTGAAATGCATCATTCCCGATCAAATGCGTCGGCACCTGTCCGGTCAAGCAAACGATCGGCACCGAATCCATCAACGCGTCGGTCAATCCGGTCACCGCATTGGTTGCCCCCGGCCCCGAGGTGACTAACACCACCCCAACCTTGCCGGTCGACCGGGCATAGCCTTCGGCAGCATGCACCGCCGCCTGCTCATGCCGTACAAGAATATGCCGGATTTTGTTGTTTTTGAACAAGGCGTCATAGATTGGCAACACCGCCCCGCCAGGATAGCCAAAAATGACCTCAACGCCCTCATCTTCCAGCGTTTTCAGCAAAATTTCCGCGCCCGCCATCATGCTGGCGCTGCCGGCCTTGTTACCCGCCTTGGCGGCGGCAGAAGAAGATTGTGCCATTATTCCATTTCCCGCTTGTGCTGTTGCTGTGTGATTTTCATGTCCGCGACAACGGACGCAAAATTTACAGCCACATCTTTCCGCTTGGCGCAGGACAGCCGATACGCCACCACGAAAACATAGATTCCTGAAGTTCGCCCTTGATTACAAAGGTGTTTTGCCAGCTTTCAAAAGCAAGGTCAACCATTTTTAGCGAATAAAAGAAAAGATGTTCTGCAAAATACTTTCCGATAATTGCTTTTTAACAGTCAAATTTGCATGAAAATTATTCCGCAACCATGTCATTTGCCGTTTGGCATAATGGCGGCTGTCGCGTTTTGTCAGATAGGCCGCCTCGTCAAGCGTCATCTCACCTGACACCACCGCCATCAGCGGTTTGACGCCAAGCGCTTTCATCAAGGGTAGGCCCGGATGAAGATGTCGTTTTGCCAGATCGCGCACCTCGTCAACGGCGCCGGCAGCAAGCATCTTGTCAAACCGGCTATTGATCCGTTGATACAGCTCATCACGGCTTGGCAATTTAGCGATGGTTACCGCCACACCGGGCAAGGCGCCTTCATGCGGTGCCGTCTGCCATTGGCTAAGGGGCGTACCGCTAGCCCGCGCAACGCCCATCGCCCGGATCAAACGCTGGCTATCTCCATCGGCCAGGCGCGCGGCAATGACCGGGTCTAAACGCGCCAATTCCTGCCGAAAGGCGGCACCGCCGATTTTACCATGCCAAGCGATGCAGGATTGATGAATGGCGGCGGGCACGTCGGGTACCGGCGCGATGCCGTTGATCGCCGCCTGCAGATACATGCCTGTCCCACCAATAATGATCGGCATTTTTGCGCGTGACTCAATGTCGCTCTTGGCGGCGGCAGCTAGATCAAGCCAGGCCGCCACCGATGCCCGATGCGCCGCATCCAAAACACCGTATAGATGGTGCGGGGCCACTGTAAGATCAGCCGCAGAGGGCCGCGCCGTCAGTACGGATAAATCGGCATAAAGCTGCATCGAATCAGCATTGATAATCTCGCCATCCAGCGCGGCGGCCAATTCAAGCGCCAATTGAGATTTACCTGATGCAGTCGGCCCCGCAATCATGATATAGCTGCCAGCGCGCCCGCGGCCGCTGTCATCCTTTGGACCGGCAAGCTGGTCTGGTTGCACCATAGATAACTCCTGACAGGCTGCAGATGGCAGTTGGTGACTGAACTATGCATTATGCGCTTGTTTTTTCAACCTCGCACCCTTTTCCAAACGCTACCGCACCCGCCGCGCACCAACATGCCGGGGCCAGCGCCGCGGCCTGGCTTGACCGGTTTGCCGATAATATCGCCGCGCTCACCCCATCGGGACAACCGGTTTGGCTGGATCGCGGATTGGCCGCCGAATGGACCTGCACCCTGCAAGGTCACGCGCCCAGCGCAAGCCTTGCCAACCCGGCCTTTATGCGGCTTCGCCAGCAGGCTGACGAACAGCGGATTGACGTCAATTTGGTCCCGCTTGACGGGCGCCGCAAACGCTTGCTGATCGCCGATATGGACAGCACCATCATCACCTCTGAATCGCTTGACGATTTGGCGGCCATGGCCGGCATTGGCGACGCTGTTGCCGCGATCACCCGTCAGTCAATGGCTGGCGAAATGGATTTTGAGGCAGCGCTTGATGCCCGCATTGCCATGCTTGCCGGGCAGTCTTCACAATTATTCGATCGGTTGGTCACGGATGCCGTGCTGACAGCAGGCGCGACCCTTTTGGTTCACACCATGCGCGCCCATGGCGCAAAATCCTATCTTGTTTCTGGTGGCTTTGATTTTATGACCGGGCCGATTGCGGCGCAGTGTGGCTTTGATGGCCATCATGCCAACCACATGGATGAAGCGAACGGCAAGATTACCGGAACAGTCCGCAAACCAGTTTTGGACCGTAACGCCAAGGCGGATTATCTGGCGCATTACTGCACCCAATGGGGCCTGCAACCGGACGACGCGGCCACCATTGGCGACGGCGCCAACGATCTGGAGATGCTGCAAGCCGCAGGCATGGGGGTGGCATTTAACGGCAAGCCGCTTTTGCGCCGCGCCATCGCGCTGCAACTAAACCACACTGACTTGCGTGGCCTGCTCTATTTGCAAGGCTATCATGCCGATAAATTTGTGACCGGCTGACACACTTTGCGGTGGCGACAAGGCGGCACATCACCAGCAACCATTTTTGTATCCCAATAAAAAAAAGGGGCCGATAACAGCCCCTTTTTTCGTATCTTTTTTATTTCTTGATGTGGTGTCGGGCCCCGGGGGCCGGTTTCACGCCCGATCAGTCACCACCTTTTTTGATGAAACTGATCTGCACAAACCGTTCACGCCCGTCACGTTCGATCAAGATCAAAATCCCTGACCGACCGCCTTTTTCAGCGTCGGCAATGTCCTTGGCAAGGCCGGCTGCATCAGCGACGGGGCGTTGACCGTAACGGCGCAGGATATCCCCCTTTTGAAGGCCCTTTTCGGCCGCCGGGCTACCTGGCACCACCTCGGTCACTACAACGCCCTGCTTAGTGGCTTCAAGGCCAAGCTCACGCGCCAATTTTGGTGTCAGTGTGTCGACTGAAAAGCCAAGGCTACCAAAACTCTGCTTACCAGCATCACCCGGTTTTTTGCTGCCATCAATCAGCCCATTGACCTCGGCCTTTTCCAATTCACCAAGGATAATTTTGACCGTGGCCTTTTTACCCTGACGGAACAGCTCGACATCTACTGTCGTGCCAATTTCGGTTTCGGCAACAATCCGTGGCAAGTCACGCATCTTGTCAATGGTTTTGCCATCAAATTTGAGAATGACATCACCGGGCTGCACGCCGCCTTTGGCGGCAGGACTGGCTTCATTGACCGAGGATACCAATGCGCCGGCAGCCTCTTTCAGGCCCAATGTGTCAGCAATATCCGGCGTCACTTCTTGGATGAACACGCCAAGCCAGCCGCGGCGAGTCTGCCCAAATTCGATCAACTGGCCTGTTACGCGCTCGGCCAAATTTGATGAAATGGCAAAACCAATCCCGACCGACCCCCCTGACTGCGAATAGATGGCGGTGTTGATGCCGATCACCTCGCCAGCAACATTGAACAAGGGGCCGCCGGAATTGCCACGGTTGATCGATGCGTCGGTCTGGATAAAATCATCGTAAGGGCCATTGCCAATGTCGCGGCCACGCGCTGACACAATGCCTGCGGTCACCGTCCCGCCAAGCCCAAACGGATTACCGATCGCAAGCACCCAGTCACCAACCCGCAATTTATCCGAATCACCAAAAGTCACCGCAGTCAATTTGGTTTTGCCAGGATCGATTTTCAGAACAGCAATGTCGGTTTTCTTGTCTTGACCGAGAACCTTGGCTGTAAAGCTGGTCTCGTCCTTCAAGATTACACGGATTTCTTGAGCATTTTCAATCACATGGTAATTGGTGACGACAATGCCTTCCTGATCGATGATAAACCCAGAGCCAAGCGACTGCGCTTTACGTTGGCGGTTATTATCGCCAAAATTTTTGAAAAACTCCTGAAATGGCGATCCCGGTGGAAATTGCGGCATATCAACGCCCGATCCATCACTGACAATGGTGGTTGTCGAGATATTGACCACGGCTGGCGACAGCGCTTCAACCTGGTCGGCGAATGAGGTCGGCCGGTCGGCGGCACCGGCTGGCAAGGCCACGAATAGATATGCAATGACCGCTATCAACGGCACCAGAAAACGGCCATGAAGGTCTGCCGATGGTGCCACACGCAATACATTTATATACATGACTAGCTCCTTGATGCGAGATTGGCCAGCGCATCAAAACCACGGGCCATCTGCAAGATAATCAATCAAAGATGCCTTTTCATGCCTGATCAGCGTGACCAAAAAAAGGCAGATTGATGTTCATTTTGCCACGAAGATCAAGCTCTCGCCACAAGGCCGGAAGGCTGATCCGTTTGTCAGCGTCTCCGGCCTTGCCACGGCAGTCAAATACCCTATTTCGGTGCTTTCCCATTTTTATCGAGGAAATAGCGGAAAAAGGCGCTATCCGGCGACAGCACCATCGATGTGCCAGTTTTGCCAAGCGATTTTTGGTAGGCTTCCATCGACCGGTAAAATGAGAAAAAATCTGGGTCTTTGCCAAAGCTGTCGGCATAGATGCGGATCGCATCCGAGTCGCCAGCACCACGCGTTTCCTGCGCCACACGCTGGGCCTCGGAAATGATCACCGTACGGGTCTTTTCAGCCGCCGAGCGGATTTTCTGTGCCTCTTCTTCACCTGTCGCCCGAAACTCTTTTGCTTCGCGCTCGCGCTCAGATTTCATCCGGTTGAAGATGTTTTGCGATGTTGCCTCGGGATAATCGGCCCGGCGCAACCGCACATCAATGATCTGAATGCCCAATGAAGACACCGATTCATTGACCTCTTCGCCAATCGACCGGGTAATGTCATTACGCTGGCCGGTCAGGATCGACGCCAAGGTTTCTCGGCCCAATGCCCGACGTACCGACGAGTCAATGATCGCGTCAAGCCGCCCCCGGGCGCCGGTTTCGTTACGCACTGTCTGGTAAAACAATAGCGGGTCAGAAATCTGATATCGGGCAAAGGCGTCAACCTTCAGCCGCTTTTGATCGGCCAGAATGACCTCTTCAGCTTCCTGTGGAATGAGACTCAGAACGCGTTTTTCATAATAGGTAACATCCTGAATAAACGGAATTTTGAACGCCAGTCCCGGTTCTTGAATGGTCCGTTTGGGCTCACCCAACTGCAATACAAGCGCCTGCTGTGTTTGGTCGACGGTAAAGGCCGAACTATACACTGCTATCACCGCGGCAAACAAAATGGCGATAAACGCAAAACGTGACTTGGCCATGTCTAGTTGCCTCCTGTGGCTTTGTTCAGTTCTTTTAGCGGTAGATACGGGACAACACCGCTGCCACCCTCATTATCGATGATGATTTTCTCGACATTCGAGAAGATCCCTTCGACGGTCTCGATGTAAATTCGTTCTTTGGTCACATCTTTATTTTGAAGATAGGCTTGTAACACCTGATCAAATCGCGCCGCATCACCCTTGGCGCGGTTCACAACCTCGGCCTGATAGGCCTCGGCATCGGCAATCAACTTGGCTGCCTGACCCCGCGCCCGTGGCACAATGTCATTACTGAAGGCTTCTGCCTCGTTTTTCAGCCGGTCACGGTCTTGCCGCGCCCGCTGCACCTCGTTAAAGGCATCGATCACATCGGCCGGCGGGTCAACCGCCAACAGCTGCACATCACGAATCCGCACCCCGGCGCCATATTCGTCAAGCAGGTCCTGCAATTGCTGGCGTGCTTGCAGCTGGATTGACTGACGCCCTTCGGTCAGCGCGGTCTGGATTGGAGTCCGCCCGATAATCTCGCGCATCACCGCTTCCGCGGTAATTTTCACCGTCGCATCAGGTTCGGCCAGATTGAAAAGATAGGCGCCGGCGTCACTGATCCGCCAAAACAC
Organism: Puniceispirillum sp. (SeqCode); assembly: GCA_038116935.1. Classification (GTDB taxonomy): domain Bacteria; phylum Pseudomonadota; class Alphaproteobacteria; order Puniceispirillales; family Puniceispirillaceae; genus UBA3439. Next base: position 119,387 of record JAYOFA010000001.1, read on the forward strand.
CACAAAATCGATATCGACAATATTTTCATCGCCAGTGATCATCTGACTTTCATCAGCAATGTCGCGCCGCGATGACGCATTACCTGTTGCATCGCGAAACCCGATCTCGATCCGGTTATCACGCGTGACTTCAGGCTTTAGCACGGTCTCAATCGGATAGGGCAGATGATAATGAAGGCCCGGCGGACTGGTACGGACCCATTCACCAAATCGTAACACCACACCCTGTTGCTGCGGGTTAATCCGATAAAAGCCGGTTGCTGCCCAGACAAGCGCAAATACCAGCACCAGCAATAACAGCGAACGCATGCCGCCGCCGCCGGTTGGCATCATGCGGCCCCACGCGTCTTTCATCTGGCGAATGGCGGCATCAACATCTTGCGGATTCTGGCCGCCACCTTGGCCCCACGGGCCTCCGCCACCGCCGCCCTGACCCCATGGGCCACCGCTTTGTCCGCCTTGATTATTCCATGGCATTATCGTCTTACTCCCTTGCCCTGTTCATGACTGACAGCGGATAAAACCCTATGGCGATTGCTGCCCACCCGCCGTCTGTTATAGTCACCCGTCACATGATTACCACCCGAATGTTGCAAAAACAGCCAAAAGTGCCTATGTGACAAGACAACATTGTCTGATCCCCATATTTGTATAGAAGCGGTCAATTTCAAGCATGACAAACCAGTTGGACGAAAGAAAAGTTTTAGCGGCACTGGCCGATGTAAAAATACCGGGCAGTGATGTGGCGCTTGCCACATCAGGTGCCATTTCAGGCATTGTTATCAAAGATGGTCATGTCGGCTTTACCATCGAGATTGACCCGAAAGACAAAAACAGTGCTGACGTCGTCCGCATCGCTGCCGAAAAAGCCGTGCTGGCGATTGACGGGGTGCTGTCCGCTACCGCCATGATGACAGCACATCAAGCTGGCCCGACGATGCGTCAACAATCTGACCGCGGCACGCCAATTGGTGCCGGCCAAACAATGCAGGCCGAACCGCATCAACCGGCAAAATATGTTATCGCGGTCGCATCAGGCAAAGGCGGGGTTGGCAAATCGACTACCTCGATCAACCTTGCCCTGGCGCTGGCGGCTACGGGTAAAAAGGTAGGGATCCTTGACGCCGATATTTACGGGCCGTCGTTGCCGCGCCTTATCGGGCTCAACCGCAAACCGGAAAGTGACGGCAAGAAAATTGGACCGATTGAGGCATGGGGCCTGCAGACCATGTCGATCGGCTATCTTGTTGCCGAAGACGCACCAACCATCTGGCGCGGCCCGATGGTGATGAGCGCCATTGAACAAATGTTGCGTGATGTCGCGTGGGACGGGCTGGATATATTGGTTATCGATATGCCGCCGGGCACCGGTGACGCGCAACTAACCCTGTCGCAGCGCGCCGCGCTGGCCGGCGCAGTGATCGTGTCGACACCACAGGATTTGGCGCTGATCGATGCGCGCAAGGGCCTTAACATGTTCCGCAAGGTCAATGTGCCGCTGTTGGGCATTGTCGAGAATATGAGCCATTTCATCTGCACGTCATGTGGGGAACGCCATGATATATTCGGTCATGGCGGCGCCCGCGCCGAGGCCGCCAAGCTTGGCGTTCCATTCCTTGGCGAAGTGCCGCTGGAAATGGCTATTCGGGCCACATCTGATGACGGCACGCCAATTGTCGCCAGCCAACCTGACAGCGTGCACGCACAGCATTACAAAGCGATTGCCGATGCGGTTTTACAAACATTGGACGGGCAGGCCGGCAAGGCCGGACCAAAAATCGTCATTGAATAGTGTTTCTTTTAGGATTGGACGCCGTTTACCAAAACGGTGCGCCTCGTTACCGGCTAGGCAAGCGGCTTTACCGGCCCTCGCCGCACCGCCCGCTCATACCGATAGGCCGGCACATCACCGCTGGCAGGAAACACCGCCTCAAGGCTGATATCCCAATCAGCGGCAGCCAGTTCCGGGAAATAGGCAGCGTCCGGGCCGCCATCAGCGGCGCCTGCCACAATGGTACTTTCAACAACACGGCAATAATCCAGCCCCTGACGGTAAATTTCGCCGCCACCAAATAGAATGATCATGTGCCGCGCCCCATCAGTGGTCGCAATCCAGTCACGCGCAGCGGCAATTGCCATCTCCATCGTATGCACCGTGGTCGCGCCATCAGCCCGCCACTGCTGGTCTCGCGTCAGCACAATACTGGCGCGGCCAGGAAGCGGTCGACCAATCGAGTCCCAGGTTTTCCGCCCCATGATCAACGGACAGCCCATCGTCAGGGTTTTCACCCGTTTCAAATCATTCGGAATATGCCAGATTAGGCCTTTACCATCACCGATGACATGATTTTCAGCTATCGCCACTACGGCAGTCATTTCGATCATGGTCGTGGCCTCTAAACCGCGATAGGCGCGGCTATGTGCGGCGCCGCGACATAATCGACAATTTCAAAATCCTCATAACGGAAGCCGTCAATGCTGTCCGGCACATTATTGATGACAAGGCGCGGCAGGGCTGTCGGCGTCCGGCCAATTTGCTCGCGCGCCTGCGCAAAATGATTGGCGTAAAGATGCGCATCCCCCAGCGTATGGACAAACGCGCCGGCCTCAAGATCGCATACCGCTGCAATCATGTGGGTCAGCAATGCATAGGATGCGATGTTGAACGGCACACCCAAAAAGCAATCGGCACTTCGCTGGTAAAGCTGGCAGGACAACCGGCCGTTAGCAACATGAAATTGGAACAGGCAATGACAGGGCGGCAGCGCCATTTGCGGCACATCGGCCGGATTCCACGCGCTTAACATCAGCCGCCGTGACTCGGGATTTGCTTTGATCATCGCAATCAATTCCGACAATTGATCGATTTCACCGCCATGGGGACTCTGCCAATGCCGCCATTGCTTGCCATATACCGGCCCCAAATCCCCCTTTTCATCGGCCCATTCATTCCAGATCGACACCCCGTTATCTTGCAAATAGCCAATATTGGTGCTGCCGCTGACAAACCACAGTAGTTCATGAATAATTGACCGGATATGCAGCTTCTTTGTGGTCAATAGGGGGAACCCGTCGGCAAGATCAAACCGCATTTGATAGCCAAATACAGCACGCGTTCCGGTACCTGTTCGGTCTGGCCGATCAACCCCATGATCAAGAATATGCTGCAGCAGGTCGAGATATTGCTTCATCCTGAGTCCCGAAAGGCTTAATCGGCCACCACCGGCGTGGCCGCGATAGAAAACGTCACGTTAGACTATAAACGCTTGAGCTATAAAATGGCACGCTCGCTTCGCGCCATGCAAGCCAATTATCAATCGGCACATGACCGGCCGCGGCAAAACGACCCTTTCAATGCGCCGACAAAAATCCTATATTAAGGGTGCCGGCTTGCCGGCTATGGCGATAAACGTGTTGTGGAATAAGCAGAGCGGACCCGGGGGCGGTACCCGGCGCCTCCACCATCTCAGCTCATCGGGCTGACAGCATGGGGGCGAAACAGGATCGACGCATGTGGTAAAGACAGGATTTTCGCTCGGTATGGTACCCGCCGTTATCGGGCCATGTAGTAGTTGCAAACGACAACACTGCTCCGGTCGCAATCGCAGCCTAACGGCAGCGGGAGTAACCGATCTTAAAGTCCAGACCGATTGAGCTCGGCCTGGCGGGGTTCGGAACGCACCTGGCAACAGAAGCGTTCCACTTACATTTTTGAAAGAGTTTTTTTGAACGGCATCCTTTGTGAACGGCATCCTTTGTGAACGGCATCCTTTGTGAGAGACATCCTTTGTGAAAGACATCTTTTTCGACAGGCATCACCCAGATGGCCCGCAAAGGCGTCACCAACCGAGCCACGCGACCGCAGCAAGAAAGACCTGAACTGATGAGCAACGCCGAAACCCCGCAAGCCAGAATCGATTATGAATATTTGGTTGAGGAAGCATTAAGGTCTGTTGTCAGCAAATCCCTGAAGCTGGTTGAAGAAGACGGGCTTTTTGGCGAAACACATTTCTACATCACTTTCATGACCACCCATTCTGGTGTAGCGATCGACTCCGCCCTTCTGGCCGACCACCCCGAAACCATGACCATCGTCCTGCAATATCAGTTTGCTGATCTTACCGTGGCCAGTGACCATTTCAGTGTTACGCTGTTTTTTGGCGGCAAACCCAGCCCGATGCGTATTCCCTTTGAAGCGGTTACCAGCTTTAGTGACCCATCGGTCGGCTTCGGCCTACAATTTGGAGCGGTCGATGAGTCCGATGAAGACGGCGCCACCGATACCGCACCGGATACCACCACATCAACGCCACACAGCGCCGATGACAATAGTGCCCCGCACAGCGGCCCTGATAAAGCCAACAGCGTTGCCGGGGCGGATGTTGTCTCGCTTGACACGTTCCGCAAAAGACCGACTAAATAACAAAGACGGAATAGCCCAAAGTCAGTAACCAAGAGCCAATAACAGCACCGACCCTTTGCTGCCACCGGCGTTGCAGCACAGTGCCGATTGCCTGACCACCATTACCAAGGACTTTAATCATGGCCGATTTTGCCTACAGCCCGATGTTTCCAACCAGTGCCGATACCACCAAATATGAGCTGGTTAGCAGCGCGCATGTGCGACTTGTTGAAATTGACGGTGAAACATTCCTGAAAGTGGACCCTGAAGGATTGGAGCTGCTTGCCGAACGCGCCTTTACCGACATTTCACATTTGCTCCGTAGCAGTCATCTGGCCCAGCTGGCCGAGATATTAAACGATCCGGAAGCCACCAAGAACGACCGGTTTGTCGCGCTGGAAATGCTCAAAAACGCCGTCATTTCGGCACAAGGTTTGCTGCCGATGTGTCAGGATACCGGCACCGCCCTGATCACCGGATATCGTGGCGATCATGTGCTTGTTGGCGGCGATGATGGCGAGGCGCTGTCACGCGGTGTCTATAACACCTATCAAAAGGCCAATTTGCGCTTTTCCCAGCTTGCCGCAACCAGCATGTTTGACGAGGTCAATACCGCCACCAATCTGCCGGCCCAGATCGAGATCAATGCCACTAAAGGGCTGGAATATAAATTTGCCTTTATCCAGAAAGGCGGCGGGTCGGCAAACAAATCATTTCTGCACCAAAAGACCAAGGCTGTGCTGAACCCGGACTCGTTGCGTGACTTTATCAAAACCGCCATTCTTGAACTTGGCACCGCGGCCTGCCCGCCCTACCACCTTGCTATCGTGATTGGCGGCACATCAGCCGAATTCACCATGAAAACGGTCAAAATGGCGTCAATCCGCGCACTTGACAATCTGCCGACCGAAGGTAATGCGCTTGGCCATGCGTGGCGCGACCTCGATTGGGAAGTGCAAATATTACAAATCACCCGCGAACTTGGCATCGGTGCCCAATTTGGCGGCAAATATTATTGCCATGATGTTCGGGTGATCCGTTTGCCCCGTCATGGCGCCTCCTGTCCTGTCGGGATTGGCGTTTCCTGTTCAGCCGACCGGCAGGCCTTTGCCAAGATTACCCCTGACGGTCTGTTCATCGAAAAGCTGGAACGTGACCCGGCTAAATTCCTGCCCGATGTTGGTAACGACGATACCGATGATGTTGTCGCCGTTGATCTTAATCAGCCGATGCCGGAGATTTTGAAAACCTTGAGCCAATATCCGGTTGAAACACGCCTTGCGCTGACCGGGCCGCTGATCGTCGCCCGCGATATCGCCCATGCCAAATTGTTGGAACGGCTGGAAAGCGAAGGCAAGCTGCCCGATTATTTTCTGAACCATCCGGTTTATTATGCAGGACCGGCCAAAACCCCTGCCGGGCTACCATCCGGATCATTCGGCCCGACCACGGCCGGACGCATGGATTCCTACGTCCCAACATTCCAGGCTGCTGGCGGTTCAATGGTGATGCTTGCCAAAGGCAACCGGTCGCGTGTTGTCCGCGATTCCTGCAAGGAACATGGCGGTTTTTATCTTGGTTCGATTGGTGGCGTTGCGGCAAAACTGGCCCTTGAATCGATCAAGAAGGTTGAATTGCTGGAATATCCGGAATTGGGTATGGAGGCGGTCTGGAAGATCGAGGTTGAGAACTTCCCAGCCTTTATCGTGATGGATGACAAGGGCAATGATTTTTTTGATCTTGGCTAATCACATCGCGGCATGTGTTGCAACACCGGCCTGAAGCGCTCGCTGAACGGCCACCCGTGCCATTGCTAAATCCTGCAATCCGACACCGGTACTATCAAAAATAGTCACCGCGTCATCACTTGGCCGGCCGGATGCTGTTTTGTTGATCACCGCACCGATCGGGGTGATATCATCTGGCCCGATCGCCCCGCTTGCGGCGGCATGTTGCAGCTCGCCAATGGACACAGATTGCGTTACGTCATCAGCAAACAAAGCCGCTGCCGCACATAGGGCCGGATCAAGCTCCTGCTTGCCACGCGTATCGGTTCCCATAGCAGCAATATGCGTGCCGGGCCGCACCGTTTCAGCCTGCAATAATGCGGCATGCGCGGCCGTTATGGTGATGATCACATCGGCACATGCGGCTAACTTGGCAAGCGGGACCGCCGCGAACGGAACCCCCTTTTCGGCGCAAATATCAGCCAGAACAGTCAGCGCAGCGGCTGACCGGTTCCAAGCAACAACCTTTTGAAACGCATGATGCGCGAGCGCCGCCGTCAGCTGAAACGGCGCCTGTTGCCCGGCCCCGATGATACCAAGCACCGCCGCATCAGCCCGGGCCAGATGCGTGATCGACACCGCACTGGCCGCCGCGGTTCGCAAGGCCGTCAGGCAGTTGCCACCAACCACCGCCTGAAGACGCCCACTATCCGGGTCAAACAGCAAGATGGTGGATTGATGGTTGGCGATGTTCCATTCGGCCATATTGCGCGGCCAGTAACCGCCCGATTTAACCCCCAAGGTCATCCGCCGCATATCAAAGCCAGATTTGAATCCATATAAGGCATCGGCGTGACCCAGCGCTTGGCGCACCACCGGGAAGTTGACCGCAGCGCCGCTATCCATCGCGGCAAACGTTGTTTCGACCGCGGTAAACGCATCCGCCATCGACACATGGCTTTTGCAAATATGTTCGGCAATCACCAGAACACCGTTACCTGATTGGTTCATCCGGCCCACTCCCGCACCCTAGCCCCTAGCATCTCTATGCGGGCATCCTCACCAACAACGGTCAGCTTATCCATCCCGTACCAGCGTCCGCCGGCAGCGGCAGCGCGCGCCTTACAGGGCTTTGCCACGCGCCGTTACCGGCCATAGCGTTTCAACCTTGCCATTCCGCACCCCGACATACCAGTCATGAACATTGCAGGTTGGGTCACAATGGCCCGGCACCAGCTTTAATTTGTCGCCAACTTTCAGCGCACCATCCGGGTCACTGATCACCCCATGCTCATCCGAACATTTGACATAGCTGACATCGTCACGGCCAAAGACAACCGGCAAGCCGCTGTCAACCGACTGGGCTTTCAGGCCGGCATCACAAATTGCCATATCGGGTTTTGCATGGCTCATCACCGCGGTCAGTATAAACAGCGCATTGTCCCATTCGCCGTGGTCAATGCGCGCGCCGTTCTTGTCGAGGATGCGTCCATAGTCAGCATCCATAAACGCGTAAGAACCACATTGCAATTCATTATAAATACCTGATTTTCCTTCAAAATAATAGGAACCTGTGCCCCCGCCACCAACAATATCACAGGCTAAACCCTGATCCGCCAGCGCCGTCACCGCATCGGTTACCATCGCCACCGCAATATCGATTTTGGCTTTGCGATCAGCGTAATTGTCAAGATGCTGCATCGCCCCTTGATAGGCCTGAATACCGGCAAATTTCAGCCCGGCCGCTTGATCAATCGCCACCGCCAGATCAACCACCTCGCGCGTGGTCAACACACCACAACGTCCGGCGCCACAATCCAGTTCAACCAGACATTCAAGCTGGGTCGCATGACGGCTGGCTGCGGCCGACAATTCGGCCACATTGTCGCGATCATCGACACAGCAGATGATCCGCGCGCCACGCAATGGTAAGCGGGCCATCCGGTCAATTTTCATCGGATCGCGCACCTGATTTGACACCAGCACATCGCGAATACCGCCGCGCACAAAGGCCTCGGCCTCACTGACCTTTTGACAGGCCACGCCGCAACTGCCGCCAAGCCGCTCTTGCAACAAGGCAACATCGACCGATTTGTGCATCTTGCCATGAATACGGTGCCGGACACCCATATCGGCAACCAGCTTGCCCATTTTGGTGATATTGCGTTCCAGCGCATCCAACTCCAAAATCAGACATGGTGTCTGAATATCAGCCATATCCATACCGATGGACGCCGGTATGTCATATCCAACTTCGAACGCGTCAAGATCAATCGCTGGCCGGTCTATCATGATGGGTCTCCTCTGGCATGATGGGTCTGCTTTGGTCCGGTTTCAGGCTGCATTCGCCACGGCAAATTATCCAAATCGACGTTACCACCTGTCAGGATAACGCCAACCTTTTTATTGCGGAAGATGTCCGGCTGTCCCAGTAACGCCGCCAACGCCACCGCACTATTGGGTTCGACAACCAGTTTCATCCGTTGCCAGATCAGGCGCATCGCCGCGATGATGTCTCCTTCACTAGCCGTTACAATATCTGTGACATGGCATGATACGAAATGCCAGGTCAGATCCTTTAAGGGCACTTTTAATCCGTCTGCTAACGTCTGCGGGGCATCGTCAGCGATAATATGGCCGGCTTTCAGGCTTCGCGCCGCGTCATCTGCCTGTTCTGGTTCGCCCGCATAAATCCGTATCTTTGGCGCGGCATGGGCCAAAGCAAGACAGCTTCCCGATACCATACCGCCACCACCGATTGGCACAATCAGCATGTCAAGATCCGGCACCTGTTCGACAAGCTCTAAAGCGCACGTCCCCTGCCCGGCAATCACCCGTCCATCATTTTAGGGATGCACAAAATCGGCCCCACTCCCGGCGACCACCTCGGCAAACACAGCCTCGCGACTCGATGTAGACGGTTCACATTCAACGATCGTACCAACATAGCCACGCACCGCGTCTTTCTTGGCCTGTGGCGCCGAATGCGGCATGACCACGGTGCAGGGAATACCGCGGCGCCCCGCTGCATAGCTAAGCGACAGGACGTGATTCCCCGATGAATGGGTCGCAACGCCTTTACTGGCTGTTGCCGCATCAAGACCAAACACCGCATTGACTGCACCGCGCACTTTGAAAGCGCCGGCCTTTTGGAAATTCTCGCATTTCAAAAACAGCCGCGCGCCGGTTACACTGTCAAAATAAGTGCTTGTCAGGACCGGTGTTTGGTGAATATGCGGCCGCACCCGACGCCGTGCCGCCAGCACATCGTCAAAGGTCGGAATCATTGTAGTGTCGCCATTATTGCCCCTCACCCAGCACATACGGCCCTATTATTTTTTAGAACCTGTGCTGTGTTTGCGCCAATCACAAGCGCGTGATCAGTATCTGTTGTCTTGCGATGACGTCACCGCCTCTAGCGGGGGGCAGGGCCGCCGGTTGCCCAATCAAGAAACTGAACAAGGTGCCGCACCGGCATCTGTGGTCGGTCAAGCTGGGCGATACAACCAATATTGCCAGCGGCAATAAAGCTGGCACCGGTCGCATCAAGGCTGTCCCATTTGCGCTGGCGCAATGCGTCAGCCATGTCGGGTTGCAAAATATTATAAACCCCGGCTGACCCGCAACAAAGATGGCCATTTACCGGCTCGGTGACATCAAAACCAGCCGCCTTTAACAGCGCGATTGGCCCCTGATGGATTTTTTGCCCATGCTGTAATGAACAAGCCGAATGATAGGCAATACGGGGCCGCGCATCATCGCTCGTCAGCGTCAGCGCGCCCTGCCACTCAAGGCTGGCCAGCACTTCACTGATATCCATCGCCTTGGCTGAGACAGCGCGCGCAATCGTCACCAGTTCTGGGTCATCCTTCATCAAATGCCCATAATCCTTGACCATCGTGCCACAGCCCGATGCATTGGTTACAATGGCGTCAACGCCGCCAGTCATAATTTCGTCATGCCAACTTTGAATAGCGGCGCGGATCGATCTGTCGGCTGCTTTGGTCTCGCCGATATGATGTGCCAACGCCCCACAACAATGCGCCTCGGCGCGCACCACCACCTCGACACCAAGGCGGGTCAACAGCCGCACCGTACTGGCATTGATGTCTGGATCAAGCGCCCGTTGGGCACAACCAGCAAGCAGCACAACCCGTTTTATGACTGACGAGGCTGATGGCTGGCCTTGTGCGGCAAACTGTCTGGTATCAGCGCCAATCGGGTCAAGCGGCGGGATGGTTTTTGGTAGCTTTTTGAGCGCCGCCTTCAGAGGTGCTGGCAGGGCCCAGCCTAGCCAGCGGGCGATAGCAGCGCTTTTCATCATCATCCGGAATCGGCCGGCATAGGGAATGGTCACCGCCAGCATCCGTCGCATCAACCGGTCAGCAACGGCGCGCGGTACGAGCCGGTCAATCCGGTCGCGACCAATGTCAAGCAAATGCGGATAATCGACCCCCGATGGGCAGGTCGTTGTGCAAGACAGGCAGCCAAGGCAGCGATCGATATGGAATGCTGTTTGGGCGGATACACTGTCGGGATTTTCCAGAACTTCACGCATCATCCAGATTCGGCCGCGTGGACTGTCACGTTCATCACCGGTTATGACAAAGGTCGGGCAGGTGGCGGTGCAAAAGCCACAATGCACGCATGCGCGTAAAATCCTGTCAGCCTCGGCAATTTGTGGATCTTGCAGCTGCGAGGCACTAAAATGGGTTTGCATCACTTACCTTCCTCAAATGCCATCATGCATGCGGCCAAAATTCAAAACGCCGTAAGGATCAAACGCCGCCTTGACCCGCTGATGCAGCGCAAAATGCGCCGCTGGCAAGGGCTGAAACGGTGGCACCTGATCCGCGCCGCCATTTTTATCAATGATAAGCTGGGCATAACCGCCCCCCGCCGCGTCAACGGCCGCACGCAACGCGGTTGCGAGTTCAGGCCCGGACGGGCCGGCTAACCAGATTAGCCCGCCCGCCCAATCAGCATAGGCGGTCACATCAAAACGCGCGCCAATGTCGGCTAACAGCGGCGCCGCGGCAGCCGGGGCCACCGACAATTTCCAGATTGCGCCTTGATGGCTGGCAAACCAGTCAACATCCCTGATTGACTGCCATAAATCGGCGCTGCGATCAGCCTCTAGCCGTGCGTGCGCTGCGGCGTTGAAACCGGATGCCAACAGATTCGATGCCCGATCATCAACCGATACCGCAATCCCCTCCAAGCGAATAATCACAACATAGCTGGTGCCAAGATCGATCTCGGCCTGACGGGCCAATACCGCCGGTAAAATGGCCGCTGCATGCGGCTCATGCGGGCTGGCGAAAATGGCTGCAATCGCCGCGGTTGCCGCCGCCATATCAGCGTAGCCGAACAACAGGCTGACGGCCGTTTCCGGCCGTGGCAGGGTTTTTAGTGTGATCTCGTCCATCACTGCCAAGGTACCAAACGACCCGCACATCAATTTGGATAAATCATAACCGGTGACATTCTTGACGACCTTACCACCCGATTTGAAAAATTCGCCCCGTCCAGATACGGCTTCAAACCCCAGCAAATAATCGCGTGCGGCCCCGGCTGTCAGCCGCCGCGGCCCCGACAGATTAGCCGCCAGCACCCCGCCAATACTGCCAGCCGCACCGCTTGCCAAAAGCCGGCTGAAATCAGGCGGATCAAACGGCAACATCTGGCCAGCCTCAGCCAGTACGGCCTCTAACGCGCTCATGCTGGTGCCAGCGCGCACGGTCAAAATCAATTCTTCGGGCTGATAGTCGACCACGCCGCACATCGCTGATAGATCCAACACGCCATCATAGTCAACGTGGCGCCCCAAGGCCGCCTTACTGCCGGTGCCAATGGTGGACAGCCGTTGCTTGGCGGCGAGGGCCGCGGTTATCGCTTCGGCAGCTTCACCAAGATTGTGGATCTTGTTCATTTATCGTCCTCGATCATCGGCCGGTCATGCCGTTAAAATCTTGGAATATCGGGGAACGGCATTTTGCCCTGATGGACATGAAGCCGCCCCAGTTCGGCGCACCGATGCAATTGCGGAAAGACTTTTCCCGGATTGAGCAAATGCCCGTCATCAAACGCACATTTTAATCGCTGCTGCTGCTTCAAATCGTCGGCCGTGAACTGGATTCCCATCAGGTCGCGCTTTTCAACACCGACCCCATGTTCACCTGTCAGAACGCCACCCATCTCGACGCAGGCCCGCAAAATATCTGCCCCGAATTCCTCGGCGCGCTGCAATTCACCAGATTGATTGGCATCGAACAAAATCAATGGGTGGAGATTGCCGTCACCGGCATGAAATACATTGGCAACGCGAAGGCCGTATTTCTGGCTAAGGGCGGCCATCCGCACCATCATGTCAGGCAAACGCCGCCGCGGTATGGTGCCGTCCATACACAGATAGTCCGGCGAAATCCGGCCAACCGCCGGAAACGCGGCCTTGCGCCCCGCCCAAAACAGATTTCGTTCGGCCTCGGAATTGCTGACCTTGAGGGATGATGCCCCGGCCGCGTTCATAATTGTAGCGACCCGATCGATTAACGCATCGACCTCAACTGCCGGCCCATCCAATTCAATGATCAGTAACGCGGCGGCATCACGCGGATAGCCGGCCTTGACGAAATCCTCGGCGGCATTGATGGCCAGCCCGTCCATCATTTCCATACCAGCCGGAATGATCCCGGCACCGATCACGTCACCAACGGCCTTGGCGGCTGATTCGGTGTCTTCAAACCCGACAAGCAAAGCCCGCTGCATTGCCGGCTTTTGCAAAATCCGCAAGGTCACTTTACTGACCACGCCAAGAAGCCCTTCAGAGCCAGTCATCACCCCCATTAGGTCAAAATCACCAGCGTCAAGATGCTTGCCACCAAACCGCAGCACCTCACCCTCGATGGTGACGATTTCAATTCCCAAAAGGTTATTCGTGGTCAAGCCATATTTCAGGCAATGCACGCCGCCGGAATTTTCCGCGACATTGCCACCCACCGAACAGGCGATCTGACTTGACGGGTCGGGTGCGTAATAAAACCCGTCGGCCTGCACCGCATGGGTGATCGCAAGATTGGTCACACCGGGCTGGGTGACCACACAGCGATTGGCGTAATCGATATCGAGAATTCGGTTGAATTTACCAAGCCCGACAAGCACCGCATCAGCCAACGGCAACGCGCCGCCGGACAATGATGTTCCGGCGCCGCGCGGCACCACCTTGATCGCGTGACTATGGCAATATCGCATGACCGCGGCCAGTTGCGGCACGGTTTCCGGCAAGGCCACGACCAGTGGTAACTGCCGGTAGGCCGATAACCCATCCGCGTCATAGGCGCGACGCCCCTCTTCCGATTCGACAACCGCATTATCGGGCAAAATACGCCGCAAATCAGCGCAAATTTGGGCCTGACGATCAATCACCGACTGGTCAGGTGCGGGCATCTCCATAACGGACTCCTTAAAACAAGCGCGGCGGATAACCACAGATATTGCCCTGAAATACCACCAAAGAGCGCCCAATGGCAATTCACCAGCCGCAGATTTTGACCGCTTGGCAATGGCTATGGTTCCGGCCAGACTGGCAGTCACCAGCCCGAAAAAGCCGATCAGACAAAAAACGGCCGGGAAACCCCGACCGTTTTCAATATTCTTTTAGCTATCGCCGAGTGGCAGCGGTGATGCTGCCGGTGCTTGGCTAACCCTGACGAGCTTTTAATCGCGGGTTTTTCTTGTTGATCACATATAATCTGCCACGCCGGCGCACGACCTGACAATGACGATCACGCGACTTCAGCGTTTTGAGTGAACTTACGACTTTCATAATACGGAACTCCTACAACCCCGCCCTTGCTTGGCGGACATGTATCAGAATGAGCGCGGAACCTAGCACCAGCCTGCGCCAAGGTCAATCCTTGCCTGACGAGTTTTTTATCACCGCGGTATCATCGGCATCAAAGGCCACCCCGGTGCCCTGCAACCCACAATAGCCGTTTGGCACTTTATGAAGATATTGCTGATGGTACGCCTCGGCAAAAAAGAACCGGTCATTGACGGCTATCTCGGTGGTAATATCGCCAAAACCGTGTGCCGCAAGGGCTTTTTGATAGAGTGCGGCGCTCGCTTTCGCTACCGCCAGGTCATTGGAATGATCGACAAAAATGGCAGATCGATATTGGCTGCCACGGTCATTGCCTTGACGAAACCCTTGGGTCGGGTCATGCGCCTGCCAGAACACCACCATCAAATCCAACAACGACAATTTCGCCGGATCATAGACCACCCGCACAACCTCGGTATGGCCGGTACGGCCACTACAGGTTTCCTCATAAGTCGGATGTGGTGTCAGCCCGCCCGCATAACCCACAGCCGTGACATAAACGCCGCCCAGTTTCCAGAACAGCCGTTCGGCGCCCCAAAAACACCCAAGCCCCAGAACAATAGCCCGCATGCCGTCAGGCACTCGGCCATCCATCGGCCGCCCTGACACCGCATGCGGCCCACCGGCAAAAATCGGGATGTCGCGGCCCGGCAACGCCTCGTCCGGCGTTGGCAGACGCGATTTGAATGGATTATCAAAAAACATGACATGCCTTTTTAGGTTTGCCGCTAGCGC
>JAYOFA010000001.1:134232-183325 GCA_038116935.1 Puniceispirillum sp. (SeqCode)
CAAAAAACATGACATGCCTTTTTAGGTTTGCCGCTAGCGCAATGCCGCTGGCGGTTGGCTGCTGGCGGATGGCTGCTGGCGAGGGCGCGATTACCTGAAGCAGTTTATTGGCGCAACGCCGCAACACCGGGCAGGGTTTTCCCCTCAAGCCATTCCAGAAACGCACCGCCAGCAGTCGATACATAAGAGAATTGGTCACTGACACCGGCATTTACAAGGGCCGCCATCGTATCGCCCCCGCCGGCCACACTCATCACGCCTTTGTCGTGCGTGATCTTCGCCACCAGTTTTGCCAGCGCCGTCGTGGCCATATCGAATGGCGGGATCTCGAACGCTCCCATCGGCCCATTCCATACGATCGTTGCGCATCCTGCCAAAAATTCACTGGCCATCGCCACCGTTTGGGGTCCGGCATCAAGCACGATATCGTCGGCGGCAATATTATTGACATCGACCACCCGATGCGCCGCCCCTAATTTGAATTCAACCGCCACTGCCACATCGGTTGGCAGAATGATCCGGCAGCCATGCGTTTTGGCCACTGCCATGATCCGATGCGCGGTATCCACCATATCGGCTTCAACCAGCGAGGCACCAACCGACAAGCCATTCGCCAGTATAAAGGTGTTGGCCATACCGCCCCCAAGCACCAGCCCGTCAACCTTGGTGACAAGATTTTCCAACAATGCCAGCTTTGATGACACTTTCGCCCCGCCAACCACTGCCCCAAGCGGGCGCACCGGATTGCCAAGCGCCGCATCCAACGCGTCCAGTTCGGCAGCAAAAGACCGCCCGGCCGCTGCTGGCATCACGCGTGGCAATGCATCAACCGATGCATGGGCCCGATGCGCGCACGAAAACGCGTCACCGACATAAACATCCCCCAACGCGGCCAAGGCGCGGGCAAAAGCGGGATCATTTGCCTCTTCTTCGGGATAAAAACGCAAATTTTCCATCATCAGCAACTGTCCCGGTTGTAATGCCGCCACCGCTGCCTTGCCGCCAGGACCGATCACATCACTTTCAACCTGTACCGGCTGACCAAGAATCCCAGCCATACATTGCGCCACCGGTCGCACTGTCAGCGACGGCACCAGCTTGCCCTTCGGACGTCCAAAATGCGTCAGAACCACAACCTTGGCACCGGCTTCCAGCAAGGCTGTAACACCCGGCATGATGCGCCGAATGCGGGTATCATCACTGACCACGCCGTCAGCCAACGGAACATTCACATCAAGCCGCAATAAAACGGTTTTTCCGGCTACATCCAATTCATCGGCAAATCGAAACATCGCAGTCATGACAGTCTGTGGCACCTTGTTGATTTTGGGTTCAAAACGCTGTTGGGCTGGCCTAACGGCTTAGCCAAAAAGCAGCGCGATTGCAAGAGTGGTGGGCAGCACAGCGGCGGTTGCCTAAACATCTTTCAACAGGTAGTTTGCTGGAAACAGCTTTTGTCAGTCGCCAGCCTGGCAAGACAGGGGACAAAACGACTTCATGCGATCTGCGAAAACTGAATTTTGGGCCGGTGTTGTGGCCGAAATGCCATTGATGCTGGGAGTGATTCCGTTCGGCCTGGTCTTTGGTGTGCTAGGTATCGCCAGCGGTCTTTCACCGGTGGAAACAATTTTGTTGTCATCGATTTTGTTTGGCGGCGCCAGTCAGGTGGTATTCGCGCAATTATGGGGCGCCGGGGTACCATGGATGGTTGTTGGCGGATCAGTATGCGTAATCAATCTACGGCATGTGCTCTATAGCGCGTCTCTTGCCCATTACGTCAGGCATTTGCCGCTTGGCTGGCGGGTATTGTTGGCCTATTTGCTGACTGACGAGGCCTATGCGGTTACCATTCAGCGCTTGCGGACCGAACCGTCCGGCCCCAATCAGCACTATTTTCTCTTGGGAAGCGGCCTGCTGTTATGGGCCGGTTGGCAAATCACAACGATCGCCGGTGTTTTAATCGGCGAGACCATTCCCGATTCCTGGTCACTGTCATTCGCCATTCCCCTGACCTTTATCGCCATTGTCGCGCCGATTTTGAAAGACCGTGCTGACCTGACGGCGGCCTTGACCGCCGGCCTGCTGGCGATGATTGGCCAGCCTTTGCCGTGGAAATTATGGCTGATCTTGGCGGCTGTTGGCGGCATTCTGGCTGGTTGGGTGGTGCATCAGCATGGCAAAACAAAGCAAGGGGTAGCGTGATGATCTGGCTGCTGATGATCGCGACCGGGCTGTTTACCTTTGCCACCCGATTCACCATGTTCAGCGGCCTTGGACGGGCGTCATTGCCAAGCTGGCTCGTCGATGCGCTGAATTATGTACCGATTGCCGTTTTGACCGCGATTATCGTGCCGACGGTGTTGATTGACCCGGCCAGCAGCACCGTTGCTATTGTTGATAATCCCCGCCTTTATGCGGCGTTAGCTGCAATTGCCGTAGCGTTATGGACCCGGCAAGTGGTTTTGACGATTGTCGCCGGGCTTGGCATGTTGTGGTTGTTGCAATGGTTGCTTTAAGCGGGGTGACCGGCCCCAAACAAGCCTGATTATCCGTCTCTAGGCCCCAGCGCCAGCCGATCGGTCTGGTCGGCAAGATCAATATCAAGATTTGTGACCCCGCCAGCCGCATGGCTTGACCAGATTACCGTAACGCGTTTGTAATGATTATAGATATCAGGGTGATGATTGCACCGTTCGGCGACTAGCGCGACCCGCATGATAAACCCGATCGCCGCATTATAATCCGCAAAACAATAGGTTTTTTCGATCGCCGGCCGGCCCGCCTTGTTATCGCTTAGGCACCACCCCTGCCGTGACTGGGCCCATGTTTCAACCATCTGATTATCGAGTATTTCAGCCATGTATTTTGCTCATCAATGATCGGCTAGCCTGTGGCCGCCCCTTGGCAATCATACCGAAAATTGCCTAAACTTACAGCCATGTCAAAACAGCTTTTAATCATCGCCCATATGCCATCGCCCAACACCAAGGCGCTGGCGGTGGCCGGACGTGACGCGTGTCTGGATCCGGCTTCAGGGGCGGTAACGGCGCGATTATTGTCGCCGTTCGACGTCACCAGTCCCGACCTGCTGGCGGCCGATGGGGTGATCATCGGCACCACCGAGAATATTGGCTATATGGCGGGGGCGACCAAGGATATGTTTGATCGCTGCTATAATGATTGGCTTGACACCACCGCGGCATTGCCGGTTGGCATTTATATCCGGGCCGGTCTCGACGGCACCGCAACGCGGCGGGCGCTTGGCGGCATATGCGCTGGCCTCAAATGGCGCCTTGTTGCCGATCCGTTGGTGCTGCATGGTGCATGGGATGACCGGTTTTGCGACGAGGTGGCCGCCTTGTGCCTTGGCATGGCCGCCGGTCTGGACAGTGGCATTTTTTAAGCGATCACCCGCAGGCCAGCCAAGTTAATCGGTCAATGCGCTGATTTCGGCATGCTGTGACCATGCGTCATCGCCCCGGAACCGATGCTGATTTCGGCTGGCTTCACAGCGATTCCGCTGATTGTCATCGGGCCGGCATGGCGGAAATCCAACGTCACATCATAGGCCTGCCCCGCATGCAATGGGGCTTTCAGACCAATCAGCATAATATGATAACCGCCCGGCGCCAGCGTTACCATTTGGCCGGCCGGAACCGGAATGCCGCCCTCAACCTGCCGCATCCGCATCACCCCATTATCCATCGTCATGCTGTGTAATTCGGTTTTACGCGCCAGATCACTTGTGGCGGCCATAAGCCAGTCGTTATCTGTCCCGTTATTCTGGATCGTCAGATAGCCGGCACTGCTGGGGATAGACCCAACAGTCGCCCGAAACTGTAGGCCATCGAGAACGATATCGGCGGCCAAAACGCTGCCGGCCCCTATGCCAAGGCCAGCAACAAGAAACGTAAAAACAGTGATATATCTTGCTGTGATCATCATCATCTGCATTGCTGGTATAGTGCCACACGGCGCCTAGGCGCGCATTTTTTTCACGTCATCAATGGTCTCAAGGCCAAGCTGCGCCATCACGTCACGCACCTCTTCCAGCAGGATCGCAGCAGCATGCTCGCCGCCCTTGTCGCCTAACGCGGCGACCGCATATAAAAACCCGCGCCCAATTAGCACAAAATCCGCGCCCGATGACAGGGCCCGGACCACATCAAGCCCCGACATAATACCGCTATCGACAATCAATGGTATATGCGGCCCAACGGCGGCCCGAATAGCTGGCAATTGCACCAGAGGCGGTGGCACCGCATCCAATTGCCGGCCACCATGGTTGGACACCACAATGCCGTTAACGCCCATTTTTATGGCGCGCGCCGCATCCTGGCCATGAAGCACACCCTTCAGATACAGCGCGCCATCCCACCAATCCCGAATTTCGGCAAGATAGTCCCAATCAAGCGATCCGTTCAACTGGTCGCCGATGAATTTAGTGATCCCCATTTTACCGTCATTCTTGGCATAGGGTTCCATCGTGCGGAACCTGGCCCCGCCGTTCAGCAAGGTACGGACCGCCCATTCCGGACGCAGCATACTTTGCCAAACCACCCGCGGGGAAAAGCTTGAATTACCACGGCTGCCAAGCGGGGCACCGGCAATGCGCATATGCTCACGCCGGCTTGGCGATGGTACATCGGCGGTCACAACCAGGTTCTGATAGCCGCATGCCTTGGCCCGGCGCAGCATATCGCGCATCAAATTCCGGTCATGCGGGGCATAAAGCTGAAACCATGCCATTTCGCCAGCTGATTCGGCCAGCATTTCGATTGATTCGCCCGCCACTGTACTCAGAACATAGGGAAAGCCGTGACGGCGGGCGGCGCGGCCAAGTATCGATTCGGCACCGGGCCAAATCAACGATGACAAGCCAACCGGCGCCACCCCAAAAGGCGCGTTGAAGGTTGCATCCCCAATCCTGGTTGTCAAATCCGGCTTAACCCGACCACGCATGAATTGCGGCACCAGATCAATCCTATCAAGATAGGCCCGGTTTTGATCTTTGGCGCGGTCATGGCCGGTCCCGGAATCAAGATAGGCAAACACAAATTTTGGAATGCGGCGTGCCGCTGGCTTTTTCAAGTCAGACAGACGCGGATATTTGTTCATCAAATCCATAGCTGGCTCCGGCCGGACTGCCGCAAAGGAAAAGCGCCCCAAATCGGGGCGCTATTTGTTAGTTCGGGGCCTTCAGATAGGCAATCAGGTCATCAATCTCTTTATCTTTACGCAAGCCAGAAAAGGCCATTTTCGTGCCTTTGATATAGGCTTTTGGCTTTTTCAGAAATTCAGCCAATGTCGCTTCATCCCAGGTCAGGCCGGACTCTTTCATGGCATTCGAATATTTGAACCCGTCGACACTACCAGCGGCGCGGCCAATAATATTGACAAGATGCGGACCGGTTTTGTTCTTTTCCTGATCGACATAATGGCAAGATTTGCATTTTCGGAACACTTTTTCGCCCGCTTTCGCATCGCCTGCCTGCGCTGGCAGCGCCATCAAGATGCCAGCGGCAGCCGCCGCAAGAACCACATATTTCTTCATCACTGAATCTCCGATAATCTTGGGTTGCTGTTTGTATTTACAGGCTTTGCGGGGAATAGACAATAACCTGCGCTGTCATGCCGCGTTTTGGAACGCCGAGATATGTTTTCAAACAGGGCGCGGTCTGCTACCACAACCGTGCACACAACCACAGCCAAGAGAGCATCATGTCACCAAAAGCCAAAAGACTGGGCGTGATCGCCGCAATCACCGCGCTTATCGGAACCGCGGTCATGCTGGTTCTTGGCGCGTTGCGGGACAATATCGTGTTCTTTTACACCCCCAGCGAGATTGAATCGACGCGCCCTGCATCCGGTCAGTCATTGCGACTTGGCGGTCTTGTCAAAGATGGCAGCGTGACTATTGACGGGCTACAATCGGTCTTTACCGTCACCGACGGGACCGCGGATATTGTGGTGCGCTATGACAATGCCTTGCCAAGCCTGTTTCGCGAAGGACAGGGGGTGGTCGCCGAAGGCAGCCTGAAGGATGGCACCTTTATCGCCACCAATGTATTGGCCAAACATGATGAAAACTACATGCCTGCCGAGGTCGCGGAAAAACTGAAAGACAGTGGGGTTTGGAAAGGCACCGGTAAACCATAGGCTAGGCAAACCATAGTTTTGTTGTTCGGCGTCTTGGAAATGTAGCGGCGGCGGTTACTTGCGGCCGGACCGCTTGGCTGGCGTGGGGGTGGTGGGTACCGCATCAACCGCCCGCCGTTGTTCCCGGAACAGCCGGTAAAGGCCGCCAGCCAAAATTAGCCCCATCCCCGCCAAGGCCAGAGCATTCGGCCCGTCATTCCAGATCAACACACCCCAGACAACGCTGCTTGGAATCGCAACATATTCAAACGGCGCAATCGCCGATGCCTCGACAGTGCGATAGGCGTGCGAGGACGCGAACGACAAAAACAGCACGATCATCGCGCAAAACACCAGATAGACCAATTCCATCAGGCCGAACGCCGCCGGCGCTCTGAACAGGAAATCAACCGACGCATTACCGGTTGTCGGCACTGGCCACCACCAATTTCCTGCCAGCATCACCGTACCAGCCAGCAGAAAACTAAGATGCTGCACCGCCACCATCGCCCCTAGATCACCAGTATCTTTTAGCCGCCTTGTCCATATCTGAAACGCGGCATAGCTAAGTGCGGCCAAGAACACCAGCAGACTTTCCGGCTGAAAGGCGGCGCTGCCAGGCTGCACGATCAACAGCACACCGATCATGCCCGCGCTGAACGCAGCGACGCGATGGCGGCCGATTGTCTCGCCAAGCAACGGCACCGATAAAAGCGTGATGATCATTGGTGCGACAAAGAAAATCGCAATCACATTTGCCAAGGGCAATGTGCCAAGCGAGATAAAGAACAGCGTCATGGCCACTATCAAACAGGCCGCACGACCAAAAAACTGCCAAAAGACAGCCGCTGACAAGGCCAACATCGCCCCTATTGTGCGGGTAAACACGCCCAATAGGGCCAATGTCACAATGGCCCGGATCGCAATCAATTGTCCAAGTGACAAATGATCACTCAATAATTTGAAAAGCGCGTCATTCAGCGGGATCAGGCCCATCGCCACCGTCAGCAAAGACAGCGCGAAAACCGGTGACTGCCCTATTGACCTGTCCCACTTCATCGGCGCGTCTCCTTTTCGTAGATCGGAAGATATCACCGCGATGCACTGAAGCGCATCAGGCCAGCCATTCAGGTCAGCGCCGCATACCCACGCGCAACAGTGGCAAAAGCCTTGAAATCAAACCATCCATCGGTCAGTCTACAACCTGACAGGATTTGCCTGTCAATCACAAACATCCGGCGGCAAGGATGGAATTGCGACATGCATCTAATTGACAATCTGCAATATGCCAATTGGTCTGAGAAGATTTTCCGACAAATGCGCGAAGGCGGCGTTGATGCGGTGCATGTCACCATCGCCTATCACGAGACATTTCGTGAAACCGTGTTGAATATTGAACAATGGAAAAGATGGTTTGAACGATATCCCGACCTGATTTTTCAGGGCCGGTCGGGCGATGATGTGCGCCGCGCCAAGATCGATGGCCGCACTGCCATCCTGTTTGGGTTTCAAAACCCGTCTCCGATTGAGGATGATATCGGGCTTGTCGAAATCTTTCATGATCTTGGCGTCCGATTTATGCAGCTGACCTATAACAATCAATCGCTGCTGGCGACAGGATGCTATGAGGCAGATGACAATGGTGTTACCCGAATGGGACGTCAGGTCATTAAGGAAATGAACCGTGTTGGCATGGTGGTGGATATGAGCCATTCAGCCGAGCGGTCTACATTGGACGCGATTGATATTTCCAAACGGCCCATCGCAATCACCCATGCCAATCCCGCTTTCTGGCATCCGGCCAAACGCAACAAATCCGACGATGTGTTGCGTGCCTTGGCGTCATCTGGCGGGATGCTTGGCTTTTCGTTATATCCGCATCATCTCAAGGACAAATCTGCCTGCCGGCTTGACAGTTTTTGCGACATGATTGCCCGTACCGCCGATCTGATGGGCATAGACCGGATTGGCCTTGGATCGGATTTATGCCAGGACCAACCCGACAGCATCGTCGAATGGATGCGTGTCGGTCGCTGGACAAAAGAGATCGATTACGGCGAAGGATCGGCCAGCGATGCGGGCTTTCCCCCGATGCCCGACTGGTTTCAGAACAATCGGCATTTCGGTGCAATCGCAACCGGTTTGCGCGCGCGTGGTTTTTCCGCTGAAGATACCGCCAAGGTGATGGGCGAGAATTGGCTACGCTTTTATGATGAGAGTTTCGGCCCACAAGGCCACTGACCCCCTTTTGCCGACAGGACCGCCGATGACCCAGCAGCCGATATCAAGCCATCTCGCCACAGCCCCGTCGTCTATCGGCCTGCGGCCTGCTGAAACGGTTATGAAACTGGCCCGTCTTGGCGCCTTTCATCAAAGCCGTCTTAGCTTTATGCGGGTCTTGTTGCGCCGTCTGAAAGCTGAAAACTGGCAGTTTCGTCAAAGCCGCTGGGATATCGACGCCGCCGGCGTGGGCACTGCTGTTTATGAGGCTGTTGGCCCGGCGCGCACCTACAGCCTTGTTGTCTTCGCGCATGATCTTCCAGATGATAAACGCTCAGATCGGGTGATTGCCGAGGCATGGGATGCAACATTTGCGTTGGTTGACGGCATTGCCAGCGATGCCGATATCACCCGGCTTGCCGCTAATGTACCCCTGCAAGAGGCCGGCCGCATTTCGGCGCGTGAATTTGTCTTGTCGCGCGCCAACCGTTCGGTGCGCCTTTTTGACTATGTCGTCACCTGCCTGGCCAATGGCACCCAGCCTGATATGGAACAAATCGAACCGGTCGGGTATCTGATGCGCACGACCGCGGTATATGGGTCCGGGAAATTTGGCGCTGCTGACCGTGATATCTGGCAAGACCGACCGGAATTTGCCGGCTCTTTCCGGCCTGAATTACTGGCCGTCTGGTTTATCCGCAGCTTTACCATCGACATTGTCGAACATATGGCCCGCATCGCGTCGCCCGCGACCGCAGTGCGGCTAGACGCCGCTATTCGGCGGCGTATCGGTGTCGGCAATTCGACCGGCCTTGGTATGGCGCCATTCCTGATCAACCACCCGGCCCTGATCCATGCATGGATCAAGGCGCGTGAAACCGCACTGGCCCGGGTACGGGCAGTGCCACAGACAACAGCGGATGCGATAACAGATTTTATTCGCCTTGTCCGCCGCGCCAAAGCCAACGCCGATAGCTGGCATACCGAAAGCCCGTTGCAGGCCCCAAAAACAGCGGCTTTGCGTGACGATCTTGACCGGCTTCTTGCCTATCTCGCGACCATGCTACCAGCATCGGCATTGCCGTGGGATAGGATTTATCGATGGGCCGAAACACATCTTGGTTTGGAAGGGCAGGAACAGCTTGTATCCTTACTGCTGGAAGGGCATCCGGACCTTGTTGATGATCTGGCTGACACGATGGCGGCGGATGAGTCCGCCTGCTTTTCGATTGACGGGGCGATGCCGTTATCGGCCCTACGCGCCGCAATGCAAGACACTTATAGCTGGGCCAAACAGATAGACTTTACCACAAAACCGGCCCGTGCCCGCGTCTGGTATGTGTCGGAAGAAAAGCTGGAACCGCGGCTTGGCGAACGGTTTGACGAACCTATCGAACCCTTTGAACAGCCACTGGCCCCCGGCCATGACGCAATGAAAGCATTGGCTGCAATCGATCGCTGGCTGGCAGATGGCGGTGATGACCAGGTTGGTGTGTTTTTGATGAAACATCCCGAACATCGGCATATCATTCGCCGCTGTCAGACCGTGCATCATATGGCCTATGCCGAAATTCACGACAACACCATCGCGGCCGATATGCTGCCGATCGATTTATTACGCTGCAAATTGGCCTTTTTTGGCGCATCCAAATTCGACCCGCGCTCGGACCGTTGGTTGCGGATCACCATGTATCAGGGCGCCCCATTCCCCGATGAATTGAACCGGCTTGATCCTGACGATCTGGCCTATCCTCCCGACCCGCTGGATACATGTGAAACCGGTCTGGCCAGATGAGCTGGTCGCTTGGCGAGGTTGGTGCATTGGCTGTCAAGGCCGCGCGCGGCGCCGGCATGCCATGGGGGCTTGCCGATGAAACCGGCTTTGCCGTTAAATGGTTGCAGGCGCGCAGCCTGCCCGGTGTAACCGCGCTATGTCGCTATTTGTCGCGCTATGATGGGGCATCCCTGCCCCAAACCGCGCCTGACATATCCTGCCCGATCCTGATCGGCAGTGCCTATGCCGATGGCGCCATGACGCCGGACTTTGCCATGCCGGCGGTTGACAGCCCGATCTTGCTATTGCCGTTTATTGCAATGCGCACCGGCCATCGGGCGGCCACTGTGATGATGGGACCGGCCAGCTTAATTGTCTATCACAACAATATCTATGGCCCGCATCATGAAACCGCGCTATTGATGGACCGCGCTGCCTGCCAAGTCACCGCCAACGACAGCGAGAAACGCCCGACAGATGAATGGCCGAATACATGTCATCGTGTGCCGCCCTATATGGCATGCTGCATCGATCGGCTTGGTCAGTTTGCCAGCCGCACCTACGCCCCATCGACCGCGCAATCACGCCTGACCGGCGCCGGTGCCGGCCTAAGCGACAATGACTGAACCGGCCCTGCTATGATGGTTTGCCGCGTTCCGCCAGATAAATGCCCGACACTACGGCGACAAGAGCCAACATATGATAAGGCTGCATAATCTCACCAAGCAGCATAACCGCCAAAAACGCCGCGAATACCGGCACCAGATTGACATATAACCCAGCCCGGTTGGCGCCGGCCAGCTCTACCCCGCGCATAAAAAATGTTTGGGATAGAATCGACGGAAAAATCGCACAATAAAGAACGATCATCCCGCCTTTTGCGCTGGGCAGCACCAGCGCGCCGCGGGCATATTCAACCAGTGTGAACAAACTGCACACCGCAAGGGCGGCAAGGGCAAAGAAAAACAGCATCATCATCGGCGGCATATCCAACCGTTTCGACAATGACACCGTGTAGCCAGCATAACAAAAACAGGCCGCCACCATCAGCAAATCTCCGCCGTTAAACGCTAATGCCAGCAAGCTTTTCAAACTGCCGGCGCTGACCAATACCATCACCCCGCCAAGCGACAGTAAAAACCCCACGCCTTGTGCAGGGGTTACCGGCGTTGCCATGAATAGTAGCCCGAAAAGCATCACCAACGCCGGAATCACCCCTTGCAAAATACCCAAATTCATCGCCGTGGTATGCTGCGCAGCAAACACCAAAAGAACGGTAAAACCAGCCAGCCCGCCACCGCCCATCGCCAACACAAAACGCCACCGCGCGATCACCGCCGGCCAATAGGCCAAAAGCCGGCGCCGGAACATCACTGCCAAAATCAGGCACGAACCAAGCCACCGCAATTCCATCACCAATAGCGGGGATATGTCGCCAACCGACATGCGTAACGCCACTGCATGTCCGGCCCAGAACAAAGATGCCAGCGCCAGCAGCAGATGCGCATTCTGCCAAAATCGTGCGATCATGACGTTATCTGCCCCCTGACCCGCTGGGTCTTGGCACATCGCTTATATGACGTCACCCGCGAGCTGGGCATGATTAGCGGTGCTGTGCTGCAACCGTGGCAAACGCGGTAAAGGCGGCCTCAATCCGGTCAAACATATCGCCAAGTTCAGCAGCCGTGATAATCAATGGCGGACAGAATCCAACGATGTCGCCCGGCAAGGCACGCAAAATAACACCATGCTGCTGTACGATCGCCACCGCCTGCGCTGCCAGCTTTTTCGCCGGGTCAAATTTGGTCCGGCGCGTCTTGTCAGCCGCCAGCTCGGCAGCGCCGATCAAACCGACAGCCCGCGTATTGCCAACAAAATCAAACCGATCTAGCCGCGCCACCCGTTCGGCAAAAAGCGGCGCCAATTGCCGTACATGGCCAACGATATCACGCTCCTGCATCAATTGCTGGGCACGCAACGCCACCGCCGCGCATACCGGATGCGCCGAATAGGTATAGCCATGACCAAAAATACCCAAGGTTTCCGCCTGTTCGGCAAGCGGCGCATAGACTTTATCCGACATCATCACGGCAGAAATCGGCAGATAGGCTGAAGACAAAGCCTTGGCACAGGTCAGCATGTCGGGCCGCACATCAAATGTTTGCGACCCCCACATATTACCGGTGCGGCCAAAACCACAAATCACTTCATCCGCCACCAAAAGCACATCATATTTGTTTAGAACAGCACGTATTTCCGCAAAATAGCCCGCTGGCGGCAGAATAACCCCGCCGGCCCCCATAACTGGCTCGGCAAACAAGGCGGCAACCGTATCCGGCCCCTCGGCCAGAATGAGGGCTTCAAGTTCGGCAGCACAGCGGGCAGCAAAATCGACCTCGCTTTCGCCATCAGCCGCGCCATTGTAAAAATCGGGTGCGGTGGTGTGACGCACGAAATCAAGCGGCAGGCCAAACCCGTCTTGGGCATAGGCAAGTCCGGTCAGGCTTGCCGCCGCCAGTGTTACCCCGTGATAGGCTTTGCGGCGGCTGATAATCTTACGCTTTTCCGGCCGCCCCCGTGCCGCATTGTAATACCAAACCATCTTGATCGCGGTGTCGTTTGCCTCGGACCCGGATGCTGCGAAAAACACCTTGCTCATCGCTGTCCCCCCAGCGGCGGGCGGGGCGTTGGCAATCAGCAGTTCAGCCAAATCAATGGCAGGATTAACCGTCTTGCCCGCAAAGCTGTGATAAAATGGAAGTTTTTTGAACTGGTCGATCGCCGCCGTTACCAGTTCAGGTTCGGAAAACCCCAGTGACGTACACCACAGGCCACTCATCCCCTCATAAAATGTCTGGCCGGTCTCGTCGGTGACGAATACGCCATTTCCCGCCGCCATAATATGCGGGCCAGCCGCGGCCAAAGCGGCCGGATTGGTATAGGGATGAAGGTGATAGGCAAGGTCCCGGCTGGCTGGTGAATTGCCGCCACTTTGCGGATTGGTCGATGGGGAATAGGACATATCAGTGCCTTTCACTTTGCTATCAGGTCAGACATGCTGTCCGCCATTCACATGGATTTCTGCGCCATTGATATATTTTGCTTCATCACTGCACAGGAAATATATTGTTTCGGCCACCTCGGCAGCGTCACCAAACCGGCCAAGCGGTATTTGTGGCAGGATACTGGTCTCGCTTTGTGGCGATAAGATATCCGTCTTGATTTCTCCCGGCGCAATCGCGTTAACCCGGATTCCCTCACGACCAAAATCGGATGCCATTTCTCGCGTCAAGGCGCCAAGCGCGGCTTTGGACGTCGCATAGGCAGATCCGGCAAATTCATGCACCCGACTGCCGGCGATAGAGGTGACATTGACCACCGAACCGGCACCGGCGCGCAAGCTATCTGCAAGCTGCTGGGCCAGCATCACCGGCGCAAACACATTGACCTGATAGACCTGTTGCCACAGATCCAACGGCGTGTGCCGGCAATCAAGCCGTGTTCCATCCGGGTTTTTGGGCGAAATGCCAGCATTATTAACAAGCGCATGCAACGGTTTGCCGTCAAGCCGCGACAGTAATTCGGTAGCCCCGCGCACCACATTATCGGGAACGGCAAGATCAATCTGCAAATGGTCTTCCGGCCCAGCTTCCCACGGGCAATTTTCAGGAAAGGGCTGGCGTGAGCAGGTGATGACCCGCCAGCCGGCCTTGGAAAACCGTTTGACAGTCGCATGACCGATACCACGGCTTGCGCCGGTCAAAACTAGGATTTTACGATCGTCATCACTCAAGAAATACTCTCACCAAAGCTAACCGATGGTCAAATCATCAAGTAACAATATCTCTCCGTAAGATGGTAACCAAGGTTTTGACGACCACTATTATTCGATGAATTGGTCAACAAAACATCTCCTAGCCGCTAAAACATAGGCATCTAACTGGATATCCCCCGCAGCCGTTCAGATCTCCGCCGCAGCAATTCAATAGCCGTCAGAAGCACGATGGATAATAGCACCAACAACGTAGCGACAGCTAATATCGTGGGACTTATTTGCTCACGGATCCCTGAGAACATTTGTCGAGGTATGGTGCGCTGGGTAACGTCGGCCAACTGCAACACAACCACAACCTCATCGAAAGAGGTAATAAACGCAAACAACGCTCCAGATATCACCCCAGGCAAAATCAGCGGCATCTGGATTTTCCAAAATGTAAGAACTGGCCCTGCTCCAAGGCTGGCTGCAGCTCTGACTAACGACTTGTCAAACCCAACAAGTGTCGCCGTCACGGTTATTATGACAAAGGGTGTACCAAGCACGGCATGCGCCAAAATTAACCCAAAATAAGTGCCCGCAAGCCCGACTTTCGAAAAGAAGAAAAACAGCCCCGAAGCGGTGATTACCAAAGGAATCACCATTGGAGAAATCAATAATGCCATCAATGAGCGTTTCCAGGGCATCTCGGATCGAGCTAAACCAATTGCTGCAATGGTACCCAACGCTGTTGATAGAAGCGTTGCAAAAATGCCAATAAATATTGAATTCTTGATCGACCTTATCCACTGCGCATTCTGCCACATATCTCGCCACCAGCCTTCAACCGCGTCAGGCGCAGCCATTCCATTTCTCATTATATCCGCATACCAGCGGAGCGAGTAAGCCTCCGGGTCGAGGTTGAGCATTCCAGCAGTAAAACTGAAATAGGGCTCTTGGTTAAACGAGAGCGGGATGAGAATGAGAATCGGTGTAACGAGGAAGACGAAAATCAATCCACAACAAAAGCGAAAAAAATAAAAGCCAAGCACTTCATTCGACGAAGCGTATGGGGGTAGATTTAACCTGTATCTGCCAGAATGAAGCCAGAGACTCATTCGGCCAAAGAAGTAACCCGGCACGCACATCAAGACCGCATAAGCGATTGATTTAGCGAAAAGACCAAATAAAAGAAAGGAGACGAAACCCACGAATCCAGCCAGAAGAGAATTGCTTATAAAGCGGCCCACCAGAACCGAAAAAGATGCAACAAGACAAAAACCGGCAAAAGCAAATTTTACCATCAGTGCATGTTCACCGACCGCAGACAGCAAACCAAGAAATGCGCCAAATAAACCGGTCACGACGGCCGTGAACCAAATCGATGGCTGGGGAGGAATGTACTTGTATCGGTTTTCAGCCATGCGGTTTACCCAAGTTTCATGTTATCGATACCCACAATTCGATCGTAAATCCAAAAGAGGAATAGAACAAAAATTGTCAATACCAAGCCAAGTGCCGCAGCGAGATTCCAATTCAAAGATTTACGCATGTGAAAGTCTATGAAGTTAGAAATCATTTGACCATCTTGGCCACCTACCAAGGCAGGAGTTATGTAATAGCCAATTGCCAAGATGAATACCAGCAATGCGCCTGCACCTATTCCAGGTATCGATTGAGGGAAATAGACCTTCCAAAAAGCGGTCCAGTTTGTTGCACCCATCGACTTGGCAGCCCTAACATATGATGGCGATATAGTTTTCATCACAGAGAACAACGGTAGGATCATAAAAGGCAACATTATATGTATCATCGCTATCAAGGTTCCCGTCTTGTTATAAATCAGTGAGAACCGCTGATCGTCTGTGGTCACACCAAACGCAACAAACAAATCATTCATGACACCCTGGGCTTGTAGCATGGCAATCCAAGCAGTCGTTCGCACCAATAGGGATGTCCAGAACGGCATCAAAACCAAAATCAGCAAAAGGTTTGACGTGCGCAGTGGCAAATTTGCAAGAAGGTAGGCGATCGGATAACCAAGAAACAGGCAAGCCACCGTAACGATAAAGGAAATTTCTAAAGTACGCATAAACAGGAATACGTGTATACGGCGACTTTCCTCTTGCAACTCTAACGAACCTGCAACATTCACTCTCAAGTCGACAGCATTTGCAACAAAACTTGCCGTAATTGATTTCGAAACAATTTTCATTGCCTGCCAAGTTTTAATGTCAGCCCAATCTTTGTCTTTCTTAGCCAAGGCAGCAAGGTAAGGAGGCTTGAATTTATTCGCGCTTCGAGCTGTTGATGTGAACAAAGAACGGGACCCTGACAGCTCTCTATTCACGCGCGTTGCGACTTGACCAATCGTCCTGTTCTTGCGGGCAAAAATCAAATCATTCACTAACGCTGCCGCCATTGCTTCCGTTGGCGCACTGTAACCATCCCAAGTTGCCAATTCCTCGGTAATTGTTGGCATAAGGGAAGAAAAACGCTCATCGACAACGCTCTGTGAGAGCATCGACATTATGGGAATAACAAAAGAAGAAATTATTAGAGCCAACAGCGGTAACACCAAACCAAATGCTCTCAACCTGCTGCGAAAAAGTGACTGTGCCAGCTTTTTACGAAGTGGAGTGCCATCAGCGGCAAGAATTGTGTTAACAGAGGCCATAGGTGCATATTCCATCTTACTTACAGAAAGGGAGAAGGCGGTCGGCCTTCTCCCTATATTTGTTAAACGACGATTATTTAGCTAGCCAACCATTTGTTGAACCGCTCGTTTAACTCGTCCTGATGGTCTGCCCACCAGTTGAAGTCATTCTGCAAAGCATTCTTGAAATTGGCCGGCGCTGTTGGCATCTGCGGACCCATTTTAAGGCTCGGCTTACTATTGTACGAACCAATCAAAGGTGCTGATGACTTACGCACGGGGCCATAAGAAATCCACGACGCTTGGTCGGCAAGCGGCTTGGTACCCGTAGAGAACGCAAGAAAATCCATCGCATTAGCTTTATTTTTTGCTCCTTTTGGGATTGCCCAAAGGTCAAGGTCGTATACTTGGCCATCCCACACAATGACAAATGGCTTGTCCTCAGCTGCGACGGCGTTAAAGATACGGCCATTGTAAGCTGTTGTCATGACAACTTCGCCATCAGCCAAAAGTTGAGGCGGCTGCGCACCAGCTTCCCACCAAACAACTTGATCCTTAATCGTATCCAACTTGGCAAATGCACGGTCCACACCTTCAGGCGTATTCAGAACGTCATAAACTTGAGCAGCTGGAACGCCATCTGCCATCAGAGCCATTTCCAAGTTTGCTTTTGGCCCCTTACGTAACCCACGCTTACCTGGATATTGGTTTAAATCAAACAGCGCATTGATTGATTTGGGCACATTAAAATTACGAACTTTTGTTGAGTCGTAAGCAAATATGGTCGACCAAACAATACTGCCAACAGCACATTCATTGATAGCACCGGGTATGAAATCCTGTGACGCCGGCGTTCCATCGGCACCTGCAGGCAAAATCGATGGATCAATCTTCTCGAAAAGCCCTTCGTCACAACCGAGAACTGCATCAGACAGTTCAACGTCCACAATATCCCACTTTACGTTGCCAGCTTGAACCTGCGCTTTTACTTCGGCAAGTCCACCATTGTAATCTTCCGATACGATGCTTTTACCGGTCTTTGCCATCCATGGCTTATGGTAGGCCTCTACTTGAGATTTGGTATAAGCGCCACCCCATGAAACCACCGTCAGATCAGCCGCGGTTGCCGATGTGGCAATCATCGCTGATGCACCGAGTAGCATCATGATCTTATTGCTGTATTTGGACATCAATCTTCTCCCTTCATTAAGTTTGTTCCCTTGATAGGGAACGCTTGTTCCGCCGCTTGCGATAGTCAAGCTGCACGAATCCTGTTACCGCCGGACCTAGCCAGCTTGCCTGTAGTCAAGCGCGCGGCAATCATTGCCCTGCCAGCCGACAAAAACATTGTCGCCAACCCGGAAATCAATCTCGCCCGCATTATTTGGTACCTTGACAATAAACTGGTCGTCACCGGCCACATTCATCCGGCAGCGCACATGGTCGCCAAGATAAATAAGTTCTTCCACCTTGGCCGGCAGGGTGTTTTTGCCGCTGGTTTTCTTTTGGCTAAGGACACAGCGTTCCGGCCGAATTGACAGCATTGTTCGGCTGCCTTTACCGCCCGATTTAATATCCAGCGCGTCAACCATCGTTCCATTGTCAAGCCGGACCACTGCCTTGCCACGGCTGACCTTGTCAACGATGCCGGTAAGGCGATTATTTTCCCCAATAAACTGGGCAACAAACGCATTTTCCGGCTTTTCATAGAGGGTAACCGGATCGGCAAGCTGCTGGATGATACCATCATCAAACACCGCAATCCGGTTGGACATGGTCAAGGCCTCGGACTGGTCATGCGTCACATAGACCACGGTCACACCCAAATTTTCATGAATATGTTTGATTTCATACTGCATATGTTCACGCAACTGCTTGTCAAGCGCGCCAAGCGGTTCGTCCATCAGCACCAATTCCGGATTGAACACCAAGGCCCGCGCCAGCGCGATACGCTGCTGCTGACCACCCGATAGCTGTGCCGGCTTGCGGTCGATAAAGCCAAGCATCTGCACCATATCCAAAACGCCGCGTACCTTGTCCTCGATCTCGGCTTTGGGCATGTTGCGGACCTGCAACGGAAAGGCCAGATTTTCGCCAACCGTCATATGCGGAAACAGCGCATAATTCTGGAACACCATGCCGATACCGCGCTTATGCGGCGGAATATTGTTGATCGGCCGGCCGGCCAGCTCAATATCTCCATGCGTGGCGGTTTCAAAGCCAGCCAGCATCATCAGACAGGTGGTTTTACCCGAACCGGACGGCCCCAACATTGTTAAAAATTCACCGGCAGCGATATCCAGATTCAAGTCTTTGACGACAAGCGTTTCGCCATCATAGCTTTTTTGCACGCCTTTGAACCTGACAAAGGGGTTGTCTTGTCCCGCCATTCCCTGCCTACCTGGTTATTCTATCGTTCACCGTCTTGAATTTATGTGAATTATCATCAACGGATTTAGTTTTAACATAACCACGCGCGGTCGGTTTTGGCAACAGCCAGACCGGTCAATCGAAAAAATTTTGCGCGGTTTCCCAAAGAAAAAATTATTTCTGCGCGCACCGGGCAAATGATGGGCAAAGCCGATAGATTTTTAGCGCCGATTATGATGAATCCGGCCAATCAGATTCAGTAATAATTGCGCCGCTAGAGTGGTCGTGCTGCCCGATGGGTCGTAATCGGGCGCGACCTCGACAAGGTCAACCCCGATGATTGCCCCGCGTTTGGTCAGACCATCCAGAAATTCCAGCATTTCATAATAGGTAAACCCGCCATGCGACGGGGTGCCGGTGCCAGCGGCAATTGACGGGTCAAAACCGTCAATATCGATGGTCACATAATAGCGCGCACCAGCCGGGATCCGGTCCAGCATCCCGGCCACGCCAAGCGCCCTGAACTGGCGCACTGACTGAATATCCGATCCCATCGCACGGGCCGCCTCATAACCGTCTTTCGCCGTCGACGATACATTGCGAATACCGATCTGCGACAGACCGGTCACATAGGGTTTTTCTGCCGCGCGGCGCATTGGGTTGCCGTGGCCATAGCGCACCCCATGCCGCACATCGACAAAATCGAGATGGGCGTCAATCTGGATCAGATGAAACGGGGCCTGATCAGAAAAGGCGTTGATGCAGGGGATATTGACCGAATGATCACCGCCAAGCACCACCGGTATCGCGCCGGCCGCCAGAATGGCGCGCACGCCAGCCTCGATATTCGCGTGGCTTTGTTCGGTATCGGTATGCACAATATCGGCATCGCCAATATCAACGATGCGGATTTTATCCGCCTCAAGATAGGTTATATCATCCTCATGGTCATAAGCGCCGGCATGCCCAAAGGAAAACAGCGTTGACGCTTCGCGGATACCGCGCGGGCCAAATCTTGCCCCGGCCCGGAATTGCGTGCCAAAATCAAACGGCGCCCCCAAAACCGCAAAATCGGCA
This sequence comes from Puniceispirillum sp. (SeqCode), assembly GCA_038116935.1. Taxonomy (GTDB): domain Bacteria; phylum Pseudomonadota; class Alphaproteobacteria; order Puniceispirillales; family Puniceispirillaceae; genus UBA3439. The sequence continues at coordinate 154,222 of JAYOFA010000001.1, forward strand.
TCAATTGCGGCCCAATCCGGCTGGTAGGGATATTTGCCAAAACTGCATAACCCAACAAACGGCAGATTTAAGCGCCCGCCCTCATATCCGTGATCTGCCATTTTCTTTCCCCTTGCTAGCGATGCGCCTATAATGCTGTCGTCAGCTTCGGGGCTCTTGACAGCATCCTTGCCAATCTATCACAAACAACAAGGGCAAACACCGGCAAAACCAGCATGCAGTAAAGAAAGGCCGCCTATCATGACCGAGATCACTGACGGAGTGCTGGCGACCTGTGTGATCACCAGCGTGGTAAAAAACCGGCATCACGCGTCTGTGGCTTTTCCGGTGATGGCTGATAATTTGACCGCTGCGGTGATGGATGCAGCGCGCGACAGCATCACCGCATGGCCCGCCTATGCGCCGACACCGCTTGTCCAGCTGGATAAAGTCGCGGCGCATTGTGGTATTGCCGCGGTCTATTACAAGGACGAATCAGCGCGGTTTGATCTGAAATCCTTCAAGGCGTTGGGCGGGGCCTATGCGGTGGCGAAACTGGTTGCCGAACAAACCGCCAACGGCGTTGACCCGGCGACCATCACCGTAACCACCGCAACTGATGGCAATCATGGCCGGTCGGTCGCCTGGGGCGCCCGCCAAGCCGGTTGCAGGGCCGAGATCTATATTCACCAGCATGTGAGCCAAGAACGCGCCGATGCGATGGCTGCCTATGGCGCCAACATCAACCGGATCACCGGCAATTACGAGGCCTCGCTTGCCGCCTGCAAGGCAGATGCAGCAACGCAAAACCGCTTTATCGTTTCTGATACCTCATGGCCGGGCTATCGTGCCGCACCGCTCGATATCATGGCCGGCTATACGGTGATGGGCCGCGAAATCATCGACCAGATGGGGCCGGTCAAGCCAAGCCATTGTTTTCTGCCGATTGGTGTTGGCGGGCTAGCGGCCGGCATTGTTGGGCCATTATGGCGCGACCGGGGCGCTGAACTTGGCCGCATGATCGGCGTCGAATCTTATATGTCCAGCTGTTTTCTGGACAGTATTGCCGCTGGCACCCCGCAGCTTGTTGATATCACCGCCGAAACACTGATGGCGGGACTGTCATGCGGCGAGGTATCCGAGCTTGCCTGGGAAATATTGCAGCCGACGCTCGCGCATTGCCTTGCGATTGGCGACGATGCGGTTGCGCCGCTGATGGCCGGATTTGCCGACAGCGTCTTTGGCCCGACCCCGATTGAAGCCGGCGAATGCGCGACAGCTGGCCTTGCCGCTTTGCTGGCCGCCAAAAAAGATGACGCGCTCTGGCAAGAGCTTGGGTTTGGCCCGCAATCCGTGGTGCTGTTGATCGGCACCGAAGGGGCAACTGACCCGGATTTGTACCAACAGCTGGTCGCCGCCGGACGCAAGATATGACCGTACCGGCACGCGGCTTCACCGATCCTGAATTCGCTGGCCGGCTGGCCAAGATACAGGCCGCAATGGCCCGGCATGACGTTAGCGCCCTGCTGCTGACCAGCGAGGCCGAGATTCGCTATGTCACCGGCTTTATGACCCAATTCTGGCAAAGCCCGACACGCCCCTGGTTTGTTGTTGTGCCCGCCGAAGGCAAGCCGATTGCGGTTATCCCGACCATCGGGGCCGCCTTGATGCGCGATTGCTATATTGGCGATTTGCGCTGCTGGTCGTCACCAGCCGCCGACGATGACGGTATCAGCCTTTTGGCCAGCGCCTTGAATGACTGCCTTGGGGCCCGCCGTCAGGAGACCCGCCGACTTGGGCTGTTGCGGGGCCGCGAGACCGCCTTGCGGATGCCACTTGCCGGGTTTGATGCGCTAATGGCTCAGCTTGGTCCTGTCAGCGTGGTTGATATGACAGCCGACATCCAGCACGTACGGATGATCAAATCACCTGCCGAACAGAACAAGTTACGCCATATTTGCCGCATCGCCTCGACGGTATTTGATGATATGCCACAGTGGGTATCGTCAGGACTGCCCCTTGATATGCTATTCCGCCAGTTCAAGATCAGGGCTTTGGACGCCGGGGTTGATGATGTCAGCTATCTGGTCGGGGCGGCCGGACCGGGGGGCTATGCTGATATCATTGCCCCGCCAACAGCACGCCCGCTTGCCATTGGTGATGTTTTGATGCTGGATACCGGCTGTATATGGGACGGCTATTTTTGCGATTTTGACCGTAACTTTGCGATTGGTCATGCCACCGATGCCGCTATGGTCGCCCATCGCCGTCTTTATGATGCGATCGATGCCGCGCTGGCAATGTTGCGCCCCGGGATCATGGCTGCCGACCTGTTTACCGCCATGCATCACGCATTATACCCAAACCGCGACGCGGCGACCACGGGCGATGATGTCGGGCGTTATGGTCATGGGCTGGGCATACAGCTGACCGAACCGCCCTCACATACCAGCTGGGATAAGACGGTACTTAAAGGCGGGATGGCCCTGACGCTGGAACCATCGATCAGCTATGGTGACGGGTTAATTATGGTGGCCGAGGAAAATCTGCTGGTGACCGAGGACGGCTTCACGCTATTATCGGCCCGCGCACCGCGCGACTTGCCGGTGATTACCCCGCACCGCGCCTAGGCAGATTGTATCATGACCGATTTCACCCCATTCCCCTTTGACCTTGAACCGGCTGACCAACGGGCGGTGCAGCTGGGGCTTATCACATTGAAAACTGATCTGACCATCGAAACCGAGTTGCGCCATTTCATTGGCGATTCCACGGCGCGTGGCAAACAGCCTAATATCATGCACAGCCGTATTGTCAGTGACGATCAGGTCACAACCAGCAACCTTGACGCGATGCAAGACCAGTTCGCCGCATCACTGGATATGTTCCCGCCAGACCACGAATTTGACGTGATCGGCTATGGCTGCACATCGGCGTCCTTGGTCATCGGCGAGGCCAAGGTTCAGTCCTTGATCACAGCACACCGCGCGGTCACCCATGTGACCACCCCATTGACCGGCGCCCGCCGAGCCATGCGCGCCCTTGGCGCACAGCGCATTGGCTATCTTGCCCCCTATATTTCCGAAATTTCTGCAAGAATGTGTGCATTTTTGGCCGATGACGGGTTCGACATCGTTGCCGCGGGGACGTTTGGCGAAGGGCGTGATTCAGTGGTCGGACAAATTGACGGCGCATCGATCATGCAGGCTGTGTGTGGGCTCGCAGCACAAGCGGCGAACCCGCTTGACGCGATTTTTGTGTCCTGCACAGCCTTGAAATGTGCGCCAGTGATCGATGCCGCCGAACGCCAAATTGGCCTACCAATCGTCACCAGCAATGCCGCCCTGTCTTGGGATATGGCGCGGCTTGCCGGACTAAGCGTGCCGCCGGCCGCAAAGGGCCGCCTATTTCACCAGAATTGAGCTGTCGACCTTGGCCAAGTCGGATTGACCACACAAGCCCAACGTCAGGTCAAGCTCCTTATGGATGATATCCAACGCCTGCCGCACACCCGCCTGACCGCCAGCCCCAAGCCCATATAAAAAGGCGCGGCCAATCAACGTACCACGGGCGCCAAGAGCAATGGCCCGCAACACGTCCTGGCCGGAGCGGATACCGCTATCCATCCATATCTCGGTCTTGTCGCCCACCGCATCGACAATGGCCGGCAGCGCCTCGATAGAGGACATGGCGCCGTCAAGCTGCCGCCCCCCATGGTTGGATACCACGATCGCATCTGCGCCGACCTTAACAGCGGCTTTGGCGTCCTCAACATCGAGGATTCCCTTGATGATCATTTTGCCGCCCCACTGTTTGCGGATCGCGGCAACATCGTCCCAAGATAGCGACGGGTCAAACTGGCTGACGGTCCAATCGCTTAACGACGACATATCCTTGACGCCTTTGACATGGCCGACAATATTACCGAACTGCCGCCGTTTGGTCCCCAGCATACCAAGACACCATGCCGGTTTTTGCATCAAATTCAGAATATTGCGTAACGTCGGTTTTGGCGGCGCGCTAAGGCCATTGCGCACATCCTTGTGGCGCTGCCCCATCAATTGCAGATCAAGCGTGACCATCAAGGCAGAACAATTGGCGGCGCGTGCCCGTTCGATCAACCGGCGGATAAAATCACGGTCACGCATCACATAAAGCTGAAACCAAAATGGCGCCGGGCTGTTTTCAGCGACATCCTCGATCGAGCAGATCGACATCGTCGACAGCGTAAACGGCACCCCAAATTCGGCCGCGGCACGCGCCGCCAGAATTTCGCCATCGGCATGCTGCATGCCGGTCAGGCCGGTTGGTGCCAGCGCAACCGGCATTGGCACTTTTTGCCCAAGCATGGTCATCGCCGTCGACCGGCTGCTGACATCCAACGCAACGCGTTGACGAAACTTGATTTTGGCTAGATCGCTTTCATTCGCCCGATAGGTTGTTTCGGTCCAAGATCCGCTATCGGCATAGTCATAAAACATGCGTGGCACACGCCGTTCAGCCAGTTTTCTTAAATCCTCAATACAGGCAATTTTTGCCATCACGGCCCCCTGCTCACGGCACATAATCTTTAATTTTTAAGAACTATTCGATCGGTCACACCTACCCGATTACGGGCCAAAGCACAACATCACACCGCGGACAGACCGCCTAGCGATAGCGCCGCAACATCGCACTCATCAACATCACCGGAATCAAGCCCGCCGCCACAATCATCAAGGCGGGCAAAGCGGCGACTTCAATCATCTCGTCTTTGGCAAATTGATAGGTATAGGTGGCCAGCGTTTCAAAATTGAAAGGCCGCAACAGCAAGGTCATCGGCAATTCTTTCATGATGTCGACAAAAACCAGCATCACGCCGGCCAAAAAAGAGCTTTTCAAAAGCGGCAGGATCACCGCGCGCAGCGATTCAATATAGCCTTTTCCCAAAACCCGGCTGGCATTCATAATATTGGCCGGAAGACGGCGCACCCCAGAAATCATCGCCCCGTAGCCAACCGCCTGAAACCGCACCAGATAGCCCAAAAACAACACCGCCGGTCCAGCAATCAAAAACCCACGCGCCTCCGGTCCGAACAGCCCGGCAATAAACCGGTCAAGCCCGCCCATAAAGACCAGCGCGCCAATGGCCAGAATGGTGCCGGGAAACGCATAGCCGGTCGAGGCCAGCAATGCCAATTTACGGATTTTTGGCCCAGCGCGATAGGCTGCGGTCAGCACGATAAAACCCGATAGCAGCATAATCACCACTGCCGCACTGCCCGCGACGATCAGGCTGTTGCCAATCACCGGACGCAAGGCTGACAAATCACCCAAGACATCACCGCTTCGCACCAGATCAAGCAAAATCCCAACCGGCAAGAAGAACCCTAAACCGAGCGGCACAAGGCAAATCAACCAGCATAACACCACCCCGGCCCCCGATGGCGTGATCGGGGCAAGGCTGGTCTGTTTGCGACTGGTCGCAACAAAGCGCTGGCATGACCGCGCATAGAGCTCTAATCCGAGAAGCGCCACTATAAACCCAAAGCCGACCACCGATATTTGCGCCGCCGCGACCAAGGAATTCATCCCCAACCAGACATTGAAGATCCCCAGCGTGATGGTTTCGATCGCGAAAAACTCGACCGTGCCGAAATCTGACACCACTTCCATCATCACCAAAGCAAGACCTGCCATGATCGCCGGCCGCGCCAAGGGCAGGCCAACATGCCAGAATTGTGACCGGCGATGCACAATAGCTATCTCGAACAGGCTGGCCGGTGTCAGGCGAAACGCGATCCGTGTCACCATGTAGATATAGGGATAAAGCACCGATGCCATGACCAACACCGCCCCGCCAAGCGAGCGGATTTCGGGGAACCAATAATCGCGCGGTGTCGCCCAGCCAAACAGCGACCTGAGGCCAGATTGCACCGGACCCGCATATTCAAAAAATTCGGTATAGCTATAGGCGATGATATAGGCCGGAATCGCCGCCGGCAATAACAGCATCCATTCCAGCATCGGCCGGCCGTTAAAATCATAGCGGCTGACAACCCATGCGGTGCTGACACCAAAACCAACCGCCACCAGCCCGACCCCAGCCATCAACATCAGCGTGTTGCCGACATAACGGCCAAGAACAGTGTTGAAAAGATGGGTCCACAAGCCACCGCTGTCGCCAAAGGCGGCCAACAAAACCGCCAGCACCGGCCCCAATATCAGCGCACATAGCGCCACAACGCCAAGCGACCAGCGATCGAAGGGCCGCTGCCTTGTGCGCGCCAGATTGCTGAGAAATGTGGCTACCATCCAACCCGGTCAATAATCATTTGGGCTTGTGGGGCCAGTTCGGCAAGCCGTTCAATGGGCAGATCATCAGGTTTGAACTGGCCCCAACTTGCCAATTCACCCCCTGCCGGTACCGCGGTGTTGACCGGATATTCGTAATTGATTTCGCCATAGAGACGCTGCGCGGTCTTTGCGGTCAAAAACTCCAAGAACCGGATCGCATCAGCCCGGTTTTTGGCATATTTGGCAACACCGCCCCCCGATACACTCATGTGATTGCCCCGGTTCGACTGGTTGGTAAATACCAACCGAATGGCCGCTGCCCATTGTTTCTGATCAGCCGCGTCCCCGAATTTCATATTGCCGTAATAATAGCTATTCATAATCGCCACATCACAAATACCCTGAAAGATCGCCTTGGCCTGACTACGGTCATTGCCCTGCGGCTTGCGGGCCAGATTGGCCACTACACCTCGCGCCCACGCTTCGGTTTTTGCTACACCATGCGCCGCAATCATCGAGGCAACCATGGCCCGGTTATAGTCATGGCTACCGGCCCGTGAACAGACACGCCCCTTCCATTCCGGCTTGGCTAGATCTTCAAGGTCGGTGATCGCCCCATCGGCAACCCGGTCCATTGATGTCACGATAATCCGCGCCCGTTCAGAAAACGAAAACCACCGGTTATCCGCGGCTCTTAACCGCGCCGGTATGTTTTTTGTCAGAATATCCGATGATACCGGTGCCAACAGATCAAGGCTGGCATATTCGGCAAGCCGGGCGATATCCACCGTTAAAATTACATCGGCTGGGCTGGCCTCACCCTCGGCCTGAAGCCGTTGTGCCAGCCCTTTGGCGGCGTAAACGACCTTTGTTTCAACGCCGGTTTCGGCCGTAAAGGCATCAAGAAATGGTTGAATCAGGGCCTGTTGGCGATGCGAATAAATATTGATGCTGGCCGCAAAAGCCGCCGACATGCCGCCGCCGATCAGCAGCAAAAAAACAGCCGCTAAACGAAGACTATACCACCAACCCATTGCCGTAACGCGTAGCACCAGCGTCTCCTCTTTTCCTGCCGATAGCATGCTAACACCGCCTGTCACAAACAGGCTAGTTGAGAATGATTATCAAACGCAATTCATCTGGGCAAGCATTTTTTTGCGAATCATTCTCAATAATCACTAGCCACGATGACAAAACGCAATGGGCTGGCCGCAAGATGGGAAATTTCTTTTACCGATAATCAAAGGTGGGGTATTAACATCCTGACGACATAAAGCCCGGCCCGCGCCACGCGCCAGCAGGACCGGCCGCATATAGGAGATACGGCACATGCTGGACGTGGGGTTTGAGGCGTTTACCATCGCACTTTTGCAGATCATCGCCATTGATATTATTCTTGGCGGTGACAACGCCATTGTGATTGCGCTGGCCTGTCGCAATTTGCCGGCGCATCAAAAACGGGCCGGTATTTTATGGGGAACGGCCGGCGCGATCATCTTGCGGGTTATTCTGGTCTTTTTTGCCAGCGCCTTGATGACAACAGCCGGCTTGCGCTTGATTGGCGGACTGCTGCTTTTGTGGATTGGCGTCAAACTGATTACCGAGGAAACCGGCGATGACCTTGACGGTAAAATCAAGAAAAACAGCAGCCTGATCGGCGCCATCCGCACCATCATCATTGCCGATTTTGTGATGAGCCTTGATAACGCGCTAGCGATTACCGCGGCATCCAAAGGCAATATGTTTTTGGTTGTATTTGGCCTTGTTCTCAGCGTGCCCATCATCATCAGTGGTAGTGCGATTATCCTGCGCATGATGGAACGATTCCCGGTGATCGTTGTCTTGGGTGGCGGTTTGCTCGGTTGGCTTGGCGGTGATTTGATGGCAACCGATAAACTGGTCACCGGCCATTTGCCGGACTTGTTCAGTGCTGTGCCGCAAACCGGCGCTATCGTTGGCGCTTTTCTGGTGGTTGTGATTGGCAAGCTGACCCAGATTGCCGCGCGCCGCCGCATGGTTGGACATGACCCTGACTGACGGATCACCCTGACCGGCTGTCGCGGCATTGTCAAAACTTTGCGCGATCAGGCGCAAGAGGATTGGCAACCGCACAAAAAACGCTACGCTAGTGTCTTCCGTTTCTATTTTAAGAGTAATTTCATCCATGACCCAACAAAACACTCCCGCCCTTGCAGTCATCGGCTTTGGCGAGGCTGGATCTAGCCTGTGCAAAGGCTGGGGCCGCACTGACGTTCGCGTTTTCGATATCAAACAGCACGGCGATGCCGGTATCGCAGCCGCCAAAACCGCCGAAATAGCTGCCGCCACAGTCATCGGGTGCGAAGATACCGCCAGCGCCATTGCCGATGCCGACATGATTTTCAGCACGGTGACCGCCGATCAAGCCCATGCCGCCGCGACTGCCGCCGCCAAAGCCATCAAGCCGGGCGCGTTTTTTTGTGATCTCAACAGCTGTGCGCCATCGACCAAGCAAAAGAACGCGGCTTTGATCAATCAGGCAGGTGGCCGCTATGTCGATGTGGCGGTGATGGCAACGATCACGCCAAAATACCATCAAACCGCGATGCTGGTGGCTGGCGAACATGCCGAGGCGGCGATCGAACTGATGCTGGCGCTGGATATGAAACCAACGCATGTACCCGGCCCTGTTGGCCGCGCCTCGACGATAAAAATGATCCGCTCGGTGCTTGTCAAAGGCATTGAAGCCTTGACCGCGGAATGTTTTTCGGCGGCCTGCCGGGCGGGTGTTGCCGATGAAGTGGCCGCTTCGCTGGATGCATCGCAAAGTCATCAGGGCTGGAAAGACCAAGCCACCTACAATATGGAACGGATGACCACGCACGGCATTCGGCGCGCCGCTGAAATGCGCGAAGTGGCGATCACCCTGTCAGACCTTGGCATTCCGGGCCGGATGACCGCCGGCACTATCGAATGGCAGGATAATTTCGGTCATTTGGGATTGTCCCTGCTCGACACGGAAGGGCTTGAAGCGCGAATCACCGCGATTGAGTCGGCCATCGCCGACAGCTGATCCTATCGTCAGGGCGGCAAGCAGGCCGGGTTGTGGTCAAACCTTGCGACCTTCAGCCACGCCGACAAAAGCACCGGTTGCCAGGATCAACCCGACACCGGCCCATTGCGATGGTGTCAATATCTCGCCCAACAGCCACGCTGCCGACACCGCCGCCACCAACGCCTCGGACAGCATCAAAATACCAACAAGGCCGGGCGAAATATATTGCATGATCCGAAAGATCAGCAAAGCGGTCGGTAAAAACACCACCGATGAGGCCACAAATGCCGGCGGTATTGCCACCAGCCATATCGGCAAGGCCGGCACCGGCCCGGCAAAGGCAAGCGCCGCAAGCAACGCGATCAGCCCGCCAAGCAGATATTGGAAAAATGTGATATGCCGATAGTCCAACCGGTCATAACGGCGGATAATCACCGACCCGACGGCCCAAAACAGCCCTGACAGCAAGCCAAACAGGTCCAACCGATCAAACCTAACCACATCTTCATGAACCGCCGTGGTCAAAACACAGCCAACCAGCGCCCCGGCAATCGCCACCCATCGACCAAGGCCGGCCCGCTCGTTAAGCCAAACAGAGGCCAGCAGGCTGGACCAAATTGGCGTCATATAGAACAACACTACGGTTTTGGTTACTGACGCCATCACCAGCCCCAGCGAATAGAGGACAAAACCGGCCCCCATCAACAGCCCTGCCGCCAAAACCGGTCCCCAGTGGTGACGGCCGATCAAAACAAGGCTACGCATAAAGGGCAACATCGCCAACGCCGGCAACAGATGAAACAGCACCACAGCCCACAGACCAGACAAACCAATTGATTCAAGATAGCGCATCGGCACCCATAACAGGCCCCAGATCGCTGATGACAAAAACACCAGCAAAAATGCCTGTCGGGGCGGATATTGGCGGTAACAAACCGCGGAAATCAAATGCATTGCATCGCGCATCCCTGTCCAGCGCATCCATGTCCAGCGCATCCCTGTCCAGCACAGCCGCGCTGTTAGCGCCAGAGTTTGGCTAGCCGCATTATTGCAAATCGGCAAAAGCCTGTTTCAACCGATCCACCGCTTCTTCAACCATCGCACGGCGGCAGGCGATATTAAAACGCAAAAACGTCTCGCCACCTTGGCCAAAAGTAGCGCCATGATTAACGGCAATGCGGGCGTCCTTTTCGACGCGTTGTATACAATCCTCGGCCGACATGCCGGTCCCGCTGAAATCAACCCAACATAGATAGGTGGCGTCCATCGGCATCATCGTCAGGCCCGGGATCTGGTCAATGGCGGCGGCGAATAGAGCGCGGTTGATGTCAAGATAATCGAGAAGATCGTCAAGCCAGTCATCGCCATCCTGCCATGCGGCAGTGCACATCAACATACCGATCCGATTGAATGACAGCCCTGAATTAGCCGCTGCCACCTTCATCAATTTGGCATATACCGCCGGGTCAGACGCAACAATACTACCAACCATACAGCCGGCAAGGTTGAAGGTTTTGGTGGTCGCGACAAGCGTGACAAGCCGGTGTTCCATTTCGGGCATCAATTTGGCCAAGACATGATGCGTCTGATCCTTGAAAACAAGGTCATTATGAACCTCGTCACTGATCAGCATCAACCGATGCGTTTCACAAAATGCAGCCAGTTCGCGTAATTCCTGATCGGTCCAGACACGCCCCCCCGGATTATGCGGCGAGCAAAAAATGATCATCTTTTCATCGCCGGTCAGGCTGGCAGCGAGCGCGTCAAGATCCATATGATAGCGGCCATCGCGCTGGACCAACGGTGATTCAACAAGCCGCCGGTCAGTGTCCCGCACGATACGCGCAAAAGCATGATAAACCGGTGAAAACACGATCACGCCATCACCGGGTTGGCTGAACGCTTGAACACACAGGCTAACCCCATAGCCAAGCCCGTGCGCGTTGATGATCCATTTAGGGTTCACATCCCAGCCATGCCGCCGTTTCATCCAGCCCACAAGGGCCGCCCGATAGGCGCTGTCATCACCGAAATAGCCATGAACCCCATGATCAAGCGCCCCGGCCAAGGCTGCCTCGACTGCCGGTGGGGCGCGAAAATCCATATCGGCCACCCACATCGCCAACCCATCATCGGGCGACACACCATAGCGGGCTTGCATCATGTCCCATTTTGACGAATGGGTGCCGATGCGGTTTATAACCTCGTCAAAATTAAAGCTCATGCTGACCGCTCCTGTGCGCAGTGCCGTTATAACGGTGCCTATTGTGACAAGGCCCGCAAATCGTCGATTGTCTGGCGTGGGGTGATCGCTTCGGTGGCCAGCACAAGTTCCAGCAACGCACCGGTTTTTGAGTCGCGGGCGCGCGCAAATGCAGCGGCAAAATCGGCAGTATTTTCGACCCGTTCCCCATAAAAACCATAGGCCTTGGCCAGTGTCACAAAGTCTGGATTAACCAATTCAGTGCCCGATACACGCGCCGGATATTCACGTTCCTGATGCATCCTGATAGTGCCATAGCTGCCGTTATTGATAACCAGAATAACCGGTTGCAGGCCCGACTGCATCGCGGTACCCAACTCATTGCCATTCATCTGGAAATCACCGTCACCGGCAAAACACAGCACAAACCGGTCAGGTGCGGCCGCCTTGGCGGCAACCGCCGCCGGAATGCCATAGCCCATAGCCCCGCTTTGCGGCGCCAAAAGCCGCGCTTTTTTACCATATTTCAGAAACTTACTTGGCCAAATGGCAAAATTACCGGCCCCGTTGGTGATGATCGCATCATCAGGCAACTGGTCACGGATATGCGCCAAGACCGCCCCCATATCAAGATTGCCGGGCTGCGGGTTGATGGTAAAGCTGGCATCAAACGCGCTTTTTGCCGCCGCGACCCATGCGGCACGTCCGGCATCGGCTGGCAGGCTGATGCTGGCCAGCGCGGCTGCCACCGCATTCGGGCTCGCCTGCAATGGCAGGGCGGGGGCGTAAATCTTGCCGATTTCATCATCCGACGGGTGGCAATGAATCAATTTGGCCTTCATATTCGGGCTGTCAAAAAGGCTATAGCCGTCGGTTGTGCATTCACCAAAGCGCACATTGATCGCCAGTATCAGATCCGCTTCGCCAATCAATGTCTTGATATAGCCAAGCATGCCAACCCCGGCATCGCCGACATAGCAGGCATGATGATTGTCACAAATATCTTGAAACCGGAATGCGGCAACAAGCGGTACATCATTGGCCGCGGCAAAGGATTCAAGCTGGCGCGCCGCAGCGGTTGTCCAACCGCTGCCGCCATACATTACCAGCGGCCGTTTGGCAGCCGCCAGCATGTCGGCCATTTCCGCGGCTTGCGATACCGATAGGTCTGGTGCGGGAATACGGACTGGCAAACAGGGCTGGGCCGATGTTGGCGTGGTCAGCATATCTTCTGGCAGGGCCACAATAACCGGCCCCGGACGCCCGCTAAGCGCCGTTGTCCACGCGCGCGAGACAATTTCCGGAATCCGGTCAGGGGTGTCGATCTCGAAACTCCATTTCGCCACCCGCCCAAAAAAATGTGTGTAGTCAATTTCCTGAAACGCCTCACGGCCACGCATACCGGTGCCGACCTGACCAACAAATACAATCATCGGCGTCGAATTTTGCATCGCGGTATGGATACCGATCGAGGCGTTGGTGGCCCCCGGCCCGCGGGTTACAAAGCAAATGCCCGGTGCGCCCGTCAGCTTTCCCCATGCTTCGGCCATAAAGGCCGCCCCGCCTTCATTGCGGCACAAGGTCAGGGCAAATTGATTATTGCGGTCATACATAGCGTCCAGAACCGCAAGATAGGACTCGCCCGGGACGCCAAACCCACGGGTGCCGCCAAGCGCAATCAGGCAGTCCATTAACAGGCCGCCACCATTTCTTTGTTCAGGTGCCATTATTTTCCCCAACACTGTCTTTTGAAACAAGCGACGCGACCGCCCCGCCGATCCCTACAGCTTAGGAAACTGATACAACCTGTGCAACCGCATTAGCAAACGGTTGATACCGGCCACCAGCAAGCCCGGCAATATTGATCCGGCTGTCACCAACCACATACATGCCATGTTGGTCGCGCAACATGTCAACAAGATCGGGGGCCAAACCCAACCGCGAGAACATACCCCGATGTTCGGCAATAAAATCAAACCTGTCTGAATTGCATTGCTGGCGCAATGCATCGGCCAGATTTTGCCGGATCGTCAGCATCGTGTCGCGCATTTCGCCAAGCTCTTGCATCCATTCGGCACGCAAGGCCGGATCGTTCAGAATAATCGCCACCAGCGCCGCGCCATGGTCCGGCGCAAAGGAATAGTTCAGCCGGTTCAACGTCGCCAGATTACCCTGCACGACCGCGGCCGTCGCCGCATCCTTGGCAATCAGCATCGCAATCCCGACACGGTCACGGTAGAGGCCAAAATTTTTCGAGCATGATGCCGCCACATACATTTCCGGCACCCGCGATGCCATATGGCGCAATGGTGCTGCATCTTCATCAAGCCCATCACCAAAACCCTGATAGGCGATATCAACAAATGGCATGACGCCCTTTTCGATAACCAGATCGGTAATGGCCTTCCATGTATCGATATCAATGTTGGCCCCGGTCGGGTTATGGCAGCAGCCATGAAGCAGCAGAAGATCGCCAGCTTTCAGCTCGGCAAAGGCGGCCATCATCGCCGCGGTATCAACCGCGGCGGTTTTGTTATCAAAATAGGGATAGCTTCGTGTCTTGAACCCCATATGTGTCGCCATGCTCAAATGGCTTGGCCAGCTTGGGTCACTGATCCATACCGTGCAATCGGGATTAATCATTTTTACCGATTCCAACACCTGCCGGATCGCCCCGGTTCCCCCCGGCGTTTGCAAGGTTGCCACCCGTTCGGCCGGAACGGCGTCCGCCAGCACTAGGTCGCGCATCGCATCACGGAACGATTCAGGCCCGGGCAGCGATGTATAGACTTTACTGGTTTGTTCATTGTGAAGCCGCGCCTCGGCTTTTTTTACCGCACGCATGATCGGCGTATTACCGCTATCATCCTTATAAACACCAACGCCCAGGTCAATTTTGTCGGATCTTGGATCAGTGTTAAACAGTTTAGACAGGCCCAAAATCGGGTCGGCTTTGGCAGGCGTGAATTTTTCAAACATAGCGGGATCTCTTTAACGAAAAGGCCAGACGGGCTGCCCTCTGTTTACGGCAGTTATGGTCTGTGGTGCAACGATTTTTCTATTCGGTGCAGGCCGGCCCATACAGCCCGGCAACACCATTCTGGCGGTTCAGGCTTTGGCAGCACCGCCGGCATAGCCTATCGATTGCAGGGCAACGGTAATTTCATCCAAAATAACCGGGTCATCAATCGTTGCTGGCATCGACCATGCGGCGCCATCGGCGATCTTGGCCATTGTACCGCGCAACACCTTGCCCGACCGGGTCTTTGGCAGACGATCAACCGCGACCACAAGGTTGAATGCCGACACCCGGCCAACCCGGTCTTTGACCAGCGCTATCGCCTCGGGAATGATATCCGCGGCGGCGCGGTTGCCATTGGGATAAAGGCAGATAAAGCCAAGCGGCAGCTGCCCTTTTAGCTGGTCAGCCACCCCGATCACCGCGCATTCAGCAATGTCCGGATGATCGGCCAACACCTCTTCCAACTGGCCGGTTGATAGACGATGACCCGCCACATTGATCACATCATCGGTGCGCGCCATGATGTAGAGATAGCCATCCTCGTCACGATACCCCGCGTCACCGGTTTCGTAATAGCCGTCAAAGCTGCTTAAATATTTATCGATGAAGGCCTGATCCGCCCCCCACATGGTCGCCAGGCATGATGGCGGTAATGGCAGTTTGATCGCAATGGCCCCCAATTCCCCCGCCGGCAGCACCGCGCCAGTATCATCAAGAATGTCAATCTCATAGCCTGGCATCGGCACCGATGGCGAGCCCAATTTGACGGGCAGTGCCTCGACCCCCATCGGGTTGGCGCAAATTGACCAGCCGGTTTCGGTTTGCCACCAATGATCAATAACCGGCACGCCAAGCTGCGATTCCGCCCAGCTTATGGTATCCGGATCGGCCCGCTCCCCCGCCAAAAATAGATATTTCAGACAGGATAAATCATATTTTTTGACAAAATCACCGTTCGGATCAGCCCGTTTGATCGCTCGAAATGCGGTTGGCGCGGTAAAGAGCGCCTTCACATTATAATCGCTGATAATGCGCCAGAACACCCCGGCATCGGGCGTGCCGATCGGCTTGCCTTCAAATAAAATACTGGTGCAGCCCGCCAAGAGCGGCGCATAGACAATATAGGAATGGCCAACCACCCACCCGATATCCGATGCTGCCCAATAAACATCGCCAGGCTGCATGTCGTAGATATGCCGCATCGACCAGTTGAGGGCTACCGCATGCCCCCCATTATCACGGACCACCCCCTTGGGCTGACCGGTCGTACCGGATGTGTAGAGGATGTAAAGCGGGTCGGTGGCCTTGAGGGTGACCGGGGCCACTTCATCAACCCCGTGATGCGCCGCATACCAGTCAAGGTCGCGGCCGTCGACAAGATCGGCGGTCAGCGCCTCGCGTTGATAGATAACGCAATGTGACGGCTTGTGTTCGGCCATCTCAATCGCCGCGTCGAGAAGCGGTTTATATTCGACAATGCGCCCAGGCTCGTGCCCGCAAGACGCGCTGATGATTGCCTTTGGCGTACAATCATTGATCCGCTTGGCCAGTTCCGCCGCGGCAAAACCGCCAAACACCACCGAATGCACCACGCCAAGCCGCGCACAGCCAAGCATCGCCACCACCGCTTGCGGGATCATGGGCATATAGATGATCACCCGGTCGCCGGTGCCAACCCCAAGTCGTTGCAACATGCCGGCAAATTGCGCGGTTTGCTGCTGCAACGCGCTGAAACTCAGCCGTGCTTTGCTACCGGTGATGGGCGAATCATAAATAATCGCGTCTTGATCCCCGCGTCCGGCTGCCACATGCCGGTCGACCGCGTTATAGCAGCTGTTCATCATGCCATCGGGAAACCAGCGATAAAATGGCGGGTTATCGCGGTCAAGACCGGTTTGTGGCGGGGCCACCCAGTCAATGCCGGCCGCCGCGTCCAACCAGAATTTCGCGGTATCAGCAACCGCCGCCCGATACATATCAGCATAGCCAGCCATGATCATCCTTCCCCCATATCATTCCCAACACCGCAGCTTAGCGGAAAATCTTGCCAAGATCGTAAATAATGAGCGCCGCATCCGATTCCAGCGGAAAGGACAGCATCCCCATCACATCATATCCAAGAACAAGCGGCATCAGATAAAATCTGATCATATATAAAAACCACGCCACATAGAGCGGTTTCAACCGGTCAATCAGAAAAGGCGGGGTCAAGCGTGCCGTCACCCAGATCATTGGATCAGTGATTTTGACGAAAGCGCGCATAAAGAAAAAATCTGAATTTTCGGCGACAAAAATTGACATGCCAAACCGGCCAATCAGGGTCCACATCGCGGCCCCCAAGCAATAATCGAGCAAAATAACGCCAACGCCAAACGGGCTGTCCATCTGCCACTCCCCTAAAATGGCGCGCTGCTTTTTGCCAGCCCGCGCCACATCTTTTGGTCAGACTCTATTGGTCAGAAAGTTTACAAAAAAATGGAGCAGGGGAAAGCCCCTGCTCCAAATAAAGTTCTATCTGCGTTAGCAGAATATCTAATTTTTAGCCGTCGACGACAGCCTTGCCCTTAGGTACACGGATGCTATCAACCATTTTCATGGTTTCTTCATCCGGTGCCTCGGTTGCCAATGAAACGACAACCATCAGGATCAAGCTGACCGGCATACCGATCATGCCAAAGCGAAGACCGTCAATGCCTAGCCATGGAGTCATGCCACCGAACTGGACCATATAGAGGTACCACGCACCGGCGCCAAAACCGCCAATCATACCGGCGATTGCGCCAGCGCGGTTGGCCCGTTTCCACCAGACACCAAGGACCAGTGGGAAGAACAAGCCTGAATTGGCAAAACAGAACGCCCAAGCAACAGCCCCCAAGATCCCGGTTAGGCCTTGTGATGCCACAAAGGCACCAGCCGCACCCACACCAAGAAGCAGGATACGCGCGACCACAAGGCGGGTCTTGGTATCAGCTTTTGGATCGATGATCTTGTAATACAGGTCATGTGACAGCGCATTGGCAATCGCCAACAACAGACCGTCAGCGGTTGACATGGCAGCCGCAAGGCCACCCGCGGCAACC
Source organism: Puniceispirillum sp. (SeqCode) (assembly GCA_038116935.1). GTDB lineage: Bacteria > Pseudomonadota > Alphaproteobacteria > Puniceispirillales > Puniceispirillaceae > UBA3439. The sequence goes on from JAYOFA010000001.1 coordinate 171,816, forward strand.
AGGCCTGAAATCACATAAGGCAGACCCGCAATTTCCGGTGTCGCCAACACAACGATATCGCCCTTCATGAAGAACTCGTTGATTTGCAACAGGCCGTCACCATTGCCGTCGATCAGCTTCAAGAAGCCAACGTCACTCCACTTTTGTACCCAGTCAAGCGACTGCGCATCAGCAATCGACTTGCCAATGATACCGGTCGCTAGATTTGGATCCAGCAAAGACAGCTTGGTAAAGGTCGCCAATGCTGGCGCGGTCAGATACAATAAGCAGATAAAGATCAAGGACCAGCCAACAGACTGTCTTGCCGCCTTTACTGACGCGGTTGTGAAATAACGCATCAGAACATGCGGCAATGACGCAGTACCAGCCATCATACACAGGACAAGCGTGAAGAACTTCCACTTGGCCATCAATGTATCGCTGGCATCGTTGATCCCCACCGTCAACGCGGCAAGACCAGGTACTTTATCAACCGGCTTTAATGCGCCAACCTGATGAAGCTGTTCCAGTTCTTGTACCCGCAACACCGCATCAAACTGAGCGAAATGCGGGATCAGACCATAGCCCAACTTGTTGGACATCCATACCACCGGCATGATGTAGGCAATGATCAGCACGATGTATTGTGCCACTTGAGTCCATGTCACTGCCCGCATACCGCCAAGCATCGAGCAGAACAAGATACCAGCAAGACCAATCCAAACAGCTAAAGTGAATGGAATATGAAGAGCACGGGACGCCACAATTCCCGTGCCTGTAATTTGTGCGGTCACGTATGTAAAGGAGGCAACCACCAAAATTACCACCGCACAAAACCGCGCCAAGTTGCCGCCATAACGGGTCCCAATAAAGTCAGGCACGGTATAGCAACCGAACTTGCGAAGATATGGCGCCAGCAGACTTGCCACAAGCACATAACCGCCGGTCCAGCCGACCAGGAACGCCATATAAGGATAACCTTTAAGATAGATACCGCCGGCCATCGCAATGAACGAAGCACCCGACATCCAGTCAGCAGCGGTCGCCATCCCGTTATAGACCGCCGGCACTTCACGGCCAGCAACATAATATTGCCCAGACTCCATTGTCCGAGACAAAACCCCAATCAGGGCGTAGATGGCGATAGTAAAACCAACGAACATCCAGCCAATTGCGTCATTACTGACACCGGCCTGCTCTAAAATCGCCATAAGAATAACAAACCCGAGAAAGCCAAGGGTATAAATCCCATAAACCCTTCCCAGATTTTGAATAAAACCACCTTCGAGCCTCATAGCATTCCTCCTATTCAGCTACACCGTGATCTTCATCAATGCTGGACTGTTTATTAACATACCAGAAAATCAAGATCGCGAATGCTACTTGAGAACCTTGACCGGCCATAAAATAACCGCCAGGGAACGATCCAGCAGCCCCGTTCAATGCGCTGCCAAACCAATGAACAATGAAAGAAAAGAAGACCCAAACCGCTAATGTTTTCCACAGCAGAGATTTGGTGGCTTCCCAATGAGAATTGCTAGACGAATTAGCCATGCATTCCACCTCCGTTTTAACGCGGCGATCCTCTCCAAGATGCCGCACCCCCAATGACCTTTTGTTGCGCAGACCTAATCCGCCCTGTCACACCATTGGATCACCTTCAATGTCGTGTTGTTGTTTTTCTTCACGACAAAACCTATGCCGAATGGTAATCAAAAAGCCTCAAATAACAACTTCTTTATACATACATTGCAAAAATACTATGCTTGACAAAATTAAATCACTGTTTCGGACACTTGGCTTCAGCAAGGCGCCACCGCTTGAAACAAAGGAGCATCTTATTGATTTTATTGATAGCCGCGCGGCTTATGTGTCCCAAGTGACACTTTATACTTATGTCAAAGCACGGTCTGGCACCCAACACCCAAAATTGTTTGAAAATGAGGCCTTTTTAACGTCTTTACGCATTGCACGCTGGTATATTTTCGGGGCGGCAGTCGCTGACCTCGCGTTGTTTTCAGCGGCGCAGATGGCCGGATCAGGGCCGTTGTCCGACCAAGATGCGCGCCAGTTCGCCAAACAGCTTATGTATGCGATTTTGCATAACTATGATCAGCAAGACATAGAAAAAGCCGAATTTGACAAAATGCTGGCGCGCGGCCAGCAACGCGCCGACAGTGCTGACTGGGCCTTTATCGCAACCGGACCAGCCGCGTTTCAGGCCAGTTCGGATGCGGTTTTCCGCTGGGCACCGATCGCTGACGAGCTAAAACAAGATGATGAAGAAATCGTGCGCAATTCGATCCACTTACGCTGGATTGGCGTGCGCCGTGATGTTAAGGAGTTGTTGCGGCCGGCCGCCATCGCGGCCACCGTATGACAAAGCTGATGACTGCAGGAGATCTGGCATGCCGGTAACAAAATCAATAAAAATGCTGGTGGCAGCGGCCAAAGCCGAAACCACAGCGATACCCCCCGCCGCGGCCAAAGCCAAAGCCGATGCCGGCAGCGCAACTTTGATCGATATTCGTGACATCCGCGAACTGGACCGTGAAGGCCGGATCGAGGGGGCGTTTCATGCACCGCGCGGTATGCTGGAATTTTGGGCCGATCCGGAGAGCCCGTATCATAAGGAGATTTTTGCCACTGACGGTGACTTGATCCTGTTTTGCGCCAGTAGCTGGCGGTCGGCCCTTGCCGCCAAAACCCTGCAAGATATGGGCATGACCAATATTCTTGATATGGATGGTGGATTTAGCGCCTGGAAAGCGGCTGATCTGCCGGTCAAAACATCCTGAAAACTGGACTCATGACTTTACCCATCGCGTTGTTCGTTGTTCGAACAGAAGAGCGCGCGTTTTCAGGAAACCGACCACACGCTATTTATGCCACGCCTTACCACATGTCAAAAACTTGGCAGATTTTAGGAACGAGAGATGAGCGATACTACAAAAGACATTGACGCGATGATCGCGCGGGCACGCGCCGCCCAGAAACATTATGAAGCCACCGGCAGCCAAGACCGGTTTGATCAGGCCGCCCTCGCGGCAGCCTGGGCGTTGATGGAACCACAACGCAACGCCGAATTGGCAGCGTTTGCGGTCGCCGAAACCGGGCTTGGCAATGTCGCCGACAAAATCATCAAAAACCATCGCAAGACCTTGGGCTTGCTTCGTGACATCCGCGGCAAAACAAGCTTTGGCCTAGTGAATGACGATCCTGCCCTTGGGGTGAGTGAATATCTACGCCCCAAAGGCGTGGTCGCTGCGATTGTGCCGTCAACCAACCCGCTGGCAACACCGGTCAATAATGTTGTGAATGCCCTGAAAACCGGTAATGCGATCATTCTCGCCCCGTCCCCAAAGGGGGCCGCGCCGCTCGCCAAGCTGCTCGATTATATCTATGCCGAATTTGACCGGATCGGCCTTGACCATGATCTGGTACAAATGGTGCCAAACCCGCCATCCAAGGACAAAACCGCGCGGCTGATGCAAGGCGCGGACATGCTGGTCGTTACCGGGTCGCAAAGCAATGTCCGGTCGGCCTATTCTTCTGGCACCCCGGCCATTGGCGTTGGCATGGGCAATGTGGTGACGATTATTGACGAAACCGCCGATCTTGATGACGCGGCGCAAAAAATCGCCAGGTCCAAATGTTTTGATAATGCCACATCCTGTTCATCGGAAAATGCGGTGATTGTTGTCGATGACGCCTATGACCGGTTTGTTGCGGCCATCGGCCGGGCCGGCGGCATGCTGTTAGATGCGGCGCAAACCGCGCATCTTGTCACCACGCATTGGCATGACGGCCATCTGAACCGCAACATGCTGGCCAAGGACATTGACGCGGTGCTGGCAACTTTGGGGTTTGCCGATGCCGCCCCGGCTGGCACCAAATTCCTGGTGGCCCCAGCCACCGGCATTGGACCGGATGCGCCGATATCAGGCGAAAAAATGGCGTTGTTCTTTGCGCTCTATCGGGCCAAAGATTTTGTCGCTGCCAAGGCGATGGCGCGGGCTATTCACGCCTATCAGGGGCGCGGCCATTCATTAGGCATTCACAGCGAAAATGATGCCCGCGCGCGCGAACTGGCGATGGATATGGAAACGTGCCGGGTGATCGTCAATCAGGCCCATTGCTTTGCCACCGGTGGTTCCTTTGACAATGGCCTTCCCTTTTCTTTGTCGATGGGGTGCGGGTCGTGGGGGGGCAATTCAATCGATGACAATCTGAATTGGACACATTTTGTCAATCGGGTTCGTGTGGCCCGGCAAATTGCGCCGGTCGAACCGACAGTCGATGACATTTTTGCCGATTATTTTACGGCAAGCAATCAAAGCTGACGGATCCGACATCGAGGCTCGCATGACACCCACAGACCCCACCAGCCTTAAAGACCTGCTGACCCTTGCCGCCGCCTCGACCCCCGATGCGACATGGCTGACCACGCCTGAAACCGGCAATCGTTTCAGCTGGGCCGATACCTGTCATCGCGCCCGCCAGATCGCCTGCTATCTTCACGGCGCAGGCCTGACCCCCGGTGCGTCGGTTGCGATTGCATCACCCAACGGGGCCGCGGCGAGTTTTGCGTTTCTGGGAACCGTGTTTGGCGGGTTTCGGGCAACGCCGCTGAATTTGGTGGCCGGGGTTAAAACGCTGGCCTTTGTGTTGTCGCATTCCAAAACAGAATTGATCTTATGTGCTGATGAGAGCCGGCAGATGGTTGACGATGCGCTGGCAGCCCTGCCCGAAGCACCGGCTCGCATGCCGCGAATCGTCTCGATGGATATTGATGACGGGCCACGCTGGGATAACAGCGGGATCACGCCAGCCGATCCGGTTGACCTGACCGACCCAAGCGCCGACACGATCGGCCTATTGATGTATACATCGGGCACCACTGGCGTGCCCAAGGGCGTGCTGTTGTCGCATGCCAATTTGATCGCGGCAGGACGCAATGTCGCGGTGGCACATGCGCTTGATGCCCGCGATGCCGGCATGTGCGTTTTGCCAATCTATCATATCAACGGGCTTTGTGTGACCGTCATGGGCAGTGTGGTGTCTGGCGGCGGCTTGGTGATGCCGCACCGGTTTTCGGCGCGGCATTTCTGGGGCCAGATGCACCAGCATGACTGCAGCTGGTTCAGCGCGGTGCCGACCTTATTTGCCTATTTGCTGAATGACGATAACGAACCGTTGTTGCGCCGTGACCGGCTACGTTTTGCCCGCTCGGCATCGGCTCCGTTGCCGCCGGAAATCCATCGGCAATTCGAAAAGCGCTTTTCGATTCCGATCATCGAGACGATGGGGCTAACCGAAACTGGTGCGCAAATCTTGTCAAACCCGCTGCCACCGGCTGAACGCAAAATTGGCTCACCCGGCATAGCCTTTGGCAACGAAATTGCCATTGCCGACGCCGATTTGAATTTGATTGGTCCTGACATGGAAGGCGAGATTTTGGTTCGCGGCAGCAATGTGATGCAAGGCTATCTTGACCGGCCTGACGAGACCGCAAAAACCATCACCGCCGATGGCTGGCTTCGCACCGGCGATCTTGGCCGCATGGATAAGGACGGGTTCGTATTTGTGACCGGCCGGATCAAAGAATTGATCATCAAGGGCGGCGAAAACATTGCCCCCCGCGAAATTGACGAGGCCTTGCTGGAACATGACGCCGTCCTTGAAGCGGCAGCCTTTGCCCGCGCATGCAAGGATTATGGGCAACGGGTTGAAGCCTGCGTCCGCCTGAAAGACGGCCGGACGGTGAGCGAATCCGAATTACGCGCATTTTGCGCCGACCGCATTGGTACCTACAAGACACCAGATCATATCTATTTTCTCGATGATTTGCCAAAGGGACCGTCAGGTAAGGTGCAGCGGATGAAGCTTCTTGACCTTGTTAGCTGACAAAAAACTGCCGCCAAACGAGCCCGCCATCCCAGATGGCAGCCGCACCGCAGTATCAACAACAGCGGCGCCAATTATCACTGCGAAATTTATCAAAAAAATGTCCTAACCGGACCGGAATCATTTGCATTTTTACCAGTTTTTGCGACACTCAACGCATAAATATAAATGGAGGGAACTGTGAAACTATTTAAGACCTTTACCGCAACGGTTATGCTTGGTGGCATGATCGCCGGTGCCTCAACTGCCGCGCTAGCCGGCAGCCACGGCTTTCAATGTAAAGTCAGCGAAGACAGCATGGCCAAACCTGGCGGCTTTCCTGACCGGGCGTTGACCATGATCGTGCCATATGGCCCAGGTGGTGGTTCTGGCCAGGTGGCTGCAGCGATGGCCAAGGCGGTGACCGAACTGACCGGTGTTGATATCAACCGTGACCACAAGCCTGGTGGTTCAGGCTCGGTCGGCACCACAGCCTATATGGCAGCTCCAGCTGATGGCTACAATGTGCTTGAACATATCGATGATGCGTCTTCAGCGCACGCCCTTGACTCGACCAAAGTCAATCCCGCCGTGGATTTGATCCCATTGGTTGTGTCACAGGTGACCTTCTCACAAATTTACATTCGGTCCAATGAAACGCGCTACACCGATTGGCCATCCTTCGTCGCTTGGGTGAAAGCACAGGGCGGCAAGGCTACGATCGCTAACGTGTCAGCTGAAGGGTCGATGGAACGGGTGACGATGAAGTTCATCACCGATGCCACCGGCATGAAAATCCAGCAGATCTCGTTTGACAAAGGCGCCCCACGCTATGGCGCGCTTCTTGGTGGGCAGGTTGACGCCCTGTTTGAGCAGCCTGGCGATGTGCGCAAATTCCTCGATGCCGGCAATTTCAAACCGATTTTAACGGTATTCAATGAACGGCCAAAGGCGTTTGCAGACGTCCCAACCCACAAGGAAATGGGCATGAGCTTTGAGCCTCTGCTTCGGTTCCGTGGTTTCTATGTGAACGCCAAAGCACCTGCTGATCGGGTCAAATGGCTGCAATGGGCATTCCAACGGGCCTATTGTCAGGACAGCTATCAGAAATATAACGAGTCAAAATTCATGACCGTGATTGACAGCTATCGTGACACCGAAGGCGCCAAAAAGCTGATTAACCAAAGCATCAAGCAATACCGTGACGTTTACAAGTCTATGGGTATGGCGGTTAAGTAAACCTCATTTCACCTAAACGAAATTGTGCCCTGCGACACCTGTTGTGGGGCACAATTGGATGGGCACTTATGGGAAATATCACAAAATTTCACCTTATCGAATTAGGCCTTTGGGCAACCATCGCTGTTGTCTTTTTTGCCTATTCATTTGAGTTTAATCAAACAATAGAAATTTATAAATTTGGCGCTACAGGATGGCCACGCGCCATATTGGCAATGCTTGTCGTTGTGATGATTGGCAATATTTTCTATCAGAAAGCGCATGGTTCTGCAGTGCAACCAGGTCGTGTTGGTATTGCTGATGATGATTTGACTGAAACCAAAAAGCCACTTTCGGCGATACTCAATATCATCGCTTTTGTCGCACTGCCCCTAGGTTATGCATGGTCACTCAAGCCAATCGGCTTTTACGCAGCGACACCAGTTTTCACCTTTTTGGTAATATTGTTGCTTGGTGAACGTCGGGTTAGGTGGTTGATAGGCATTACAGTCTTGATTTATGTGTTACTGATCGGCCTCTTTATGGTGTTTTTGAATGCACCGCTACCACAGGGCACCGTATCACCATTTTATGATTTTAGTGCTTTTATGTTGCGCATGAACACGCAATTACAGCACATGTTCTAGCGTAGGGTCCTGTCTTATGATTGATAATTTTCTGCACGGCACGAACGCGCTTTTTTCTGACCCATTCACAGTCCTGATTTTTGTGCTTGGGGTTTTTGGCGGCATGCTCTTTGGCGCCATTCCCGGTGTCAGCATGCTGACCTTGGCGGCAATTTTATTGCCCTTTACCGCCAGCTTGGATCCCGCCCAAGGTGTGATGCTATTTGCGGTGATCTATTGCACCGGCACCTATGGCGGCGCGATCACTGCTATCTTGTTCAACATTCCGGGTGCGCCGGAAAACGCACCAACCGCCTTTGATGGTTACCCGATGACCAAACAAGGCAAGGCTGGCAAGGCGGTGGGCGCGGCGGTTCTTTGTTCCGCTGTGGGCGGTACCGCATCGGCTTTAATTATGATGGCGGCAACCGAACCATTGGCGCAATGGGCGATTCGCAACATTGGCCCGCCAGAAATTTTTGCTTTGGTGTTTTTTGGTCTTGCCGTCGCCTCATCGGTCGGTGGCAACACCATCTGGAAGGGCTGGCTATCGGTCATTTTTGGCTTGCTGATCGCGACAATTGGTCAAGATCCGGTTGGCGGTATCAACCGGTATAATTTTGGCACCACAGATTTGGCCGCCGGTATTGCATTTGTGCCGTCCATTTTGGGCTTTTTCGCTGTTTCAGAAATTTTCGTTCAGGCTGAACGCCGCGCTTTTGGCAAATACACCGCGCCGAAACTCAGTGTCGACTTCCCCAGCATTGCTGAATTATGGATGCATAAAATAGCCGTTCTGCGGTCAATTTTGGTTGGGTTTTTCTGTGGCATTTTGCCAGGCATTGGGGCGACGCTGGCCGCCTTTATGGGCTATGGTGAGGCAGTCCGTTGGTCCAAAAACAAAGAAAGTTTTGGCAAAGGTAACTTGGAGGGGGTTATTTCTTCCGAGACCGCCAATAATGCGGCAACCGGTGCGGCGATGATCCCGCTGTTGGCGCTTGGCCTGCCCGGTGGTGCACTCACCGCGATGATGGTTGCGGTGTTCCAATTCCACGATATGGAACCCGGCCCGCTGGTGTTTTACAACTCGCCAGATTTGATCTGGGTGGTCTTTGCCGCGATGTTTTATGCAAACTTGTCAATCTTGTTGATCGGTTTTGTCGAAACAAAAACCATCCTGCATTTGCTAAAAATCCCCTTTCATTTCTTGGCGCCGATGATCCTGCTTTTGGCCAGCATTGGCTCCTATATTGGACGCGGCCTTGTGCTTGATGTGATTGTGATGTTTGTGGCGGGGCTGGCCGGATTTTTGCTGCGGCGATCCGGCTACTCAATCCCCGGGATTGTGCTTGGACTTATCCTCGGCAAGATCGGCGAGCAAAACTTCGCCCAAGGCATGCAGATGGTCCATTATGATCTTGTCGCCTATATGTCGCGGCCGATCTGCTTTATCCTTATTGTTGCTGGCGCCCTGACCCTTGGCACGTCGGTCTATCGCGCATTGACCGCTAACCGTGCCAGCGCCGGATCAAGCGCCGGATCACGCGCAGGACAAGGGTAAAGCGCACAGCTCATGGAGTTTCTGGCCGCCTTCCTACCATCCACGGATATCGGGATCACCGCCATAATCTTGGCGGTGTTCCTATTTGCCGGCGTGGTCAAGGGCTTTTTGGGCATTGGCCTGCCAGCGGCGGCCATGGCGATATTGACATTGGTGATTGAGCCCACCATCGCCATATCGCTGCTGACTTTGCCGATCATCTTTACCAATATCATGCAATATGCCAGCTGTGACTCGCCTCGGCTGATTGCGGCCAAATACTGGCTTTTTGGCGTGGCAATCATGTCGAGCATCTTTGTCACGTCGCTGTTTATCCTATCCTTTCCAACGGCGATGCTGACAATTTCAATTGGCTTTGCGATGATTATCTTTTCGCTGACCCAGATGTTTGGGGCCCGTATGCCAATGGGACCGGGCCGTGGCTGGCATGTCGCTGTCGGGCTGTTTTCCGGAACGCTTGGCGGCCTTAGCTCAATCTGGTCACCACCGGTGGCGATGTATTTGCTGACACAGAACGTGTCAAAAGATGAATTTATCGGCGCCACGGGGTTTTTGTTTCTAGCGGGGTCAATTCCACTTGCCACCGGCCTCGCCCTTGCCGGCGTTTTGACGCTGACGACAACGCTGCATTCGCTGATGGGGCTTGTGGTGGTGTTAAGCGGTTTCAAGATTGGTGAATGGTTACGCGGCCATGTGCCACAAAATATATTCCGCCAGATCGTGTTATGGGCGTTCCTGCTGATGGGCGGCCGGTTGATTGCCGTTGGTATTTTCTAATCTGGCGATTGTCAGGCCAATGTTGCCCCGATCCCGTCCACCGCTGCCAACCACAACCGGTCGGTATCGGTATCAACAACGGTACCGTTTGATGCCAGCTTGGCAATCACCAGCCGTTCTGATGGGTTGATCCACAGCCATTGCCCATGGATACCAATCGCACAAATGACCGGGCTTGCCTGATCCGGCTGGTACCATTGTGACCGATAATTGCCATTGGTGAAAAGGCGTGGCCCAGCGCCGCCATTTTGCGCCAGCCAGATGCGATTATCGCGTTTGCCGGCGATGTCGGCGATCCACTCACCCGGAACCACAGCCGTGCCATCAACCATGCCGCCATCACAGACCATCTGCCCGATCCGCAACAAATCATGCAAGGTGATGCAAAGCCCGCCCGATACACGCGGGGCGGCATAGGTATCAAGGGTGATATAGGCTTCACGTCTGGCGCCGCAGGGCTGCAGAATATGGGTCGCAAACAATGTGGCAAAGCTGGCCCCGCCGACCCGCTCCAAAAGCCAGCCAAGCACATCACTATGCGGCGAGCAGTAATGATGCCGTTGCCCATGTACGCCGTCTGATGCCGGCATGCGGGTTAAAAACGCACGCAACCCATCGGTTTCGGCGCCTTCCTCGACCGGATTCCACGCCGCTGCCTGTCGGTAGGCCATGAAAATGCCGTCCGTATCAAGGTAATCCTCGGTAAAACCTGACGCCACCTGCATATCAAGAAGATGACGCAGCGTCGCCCCTTGATAGGCGCTTTGCGCCAGTTCAGGAAGATAATCGGTGATCGCGCGCATCGGGTCCAACCGCCCCTGCCCGACAAGCACACCAGCCAGTAACGATGCCATCGATTTGGTGATCGAAAACACGATATGCTGACGATCGGGCGCACCAAAACCGCCAAACCAATCATAGACAAGCGCGCCATCCTTCATCACCGCAAAACAATCGGTCTGGCTTGCCGTTAGAAATTCGGCAAGCGTCTGGGCGGCCCCATCCGGCCCGTGAAACGCCAGATCATCCAGCGCCATACGCGCCGCGGGCAATGGCCGCGGGGTGGCAGCGGCAGCGATCGGCGCGGTTGGTAGCAACTGCCGTAAATGATTGAATGACCAGCGGGCGACACCTGGTTCGCGCCAATTGGCCAGCAACACCTGATGTTCGGGCAAGGGGGGGAAATCCTGCATCAATCGTGCCCAATCTTGGATGGTATCGGTCATCATGCTGTGTCCTTTGATAGGGTGTCTTTTGATAGGGTGTCTTTTGATAGGGTGTCCCCTGATACGCTGCCGCTTGATACGGGGTCCTTGGCCGCAAATGCATCAAGATGAAGCACCGCGCCGGTTGCAAATTGTCGGTCCGCCCGATCATGGCTTACCAGCAAGGCGGGGATTTTGCGGCGTTTGATCTGGTCAGCGACAAACCCGCCAAATTGCTGCCGCAAATCCGGATCAAGG
>JAYOFA010000001.1:183425-184829 GCA_038116935.1 Puniceispirillum sp. (SeqCode)
TTTGATCTGGTCAGCGACAAACCCGCCAAATTGCTGCCGCAAATCCGGATCAAGGCTGGAAAAGGCCTCGTCAAGCAACAGGGCTTTCGGATCTGCCAGCAAGGCGCGCATCAGGGCGACACGCGCCGCCTGCCCTCCCGACAGGCTGGCCGGATCACGCGCCCCAAACCCGTCGAGCCCAGCCGCCGTCAACGCCGCGGCCACAACCATCGCCCGTTCATCGCCGCGCACCGTGGCCGCCAGACCAAACGCCAGATTGTCGGCGACCGACATATGCGGAAACAGCAGCGGGTCCTGATACATCAGCCCGATGCGGCGCTGATGCGGCACCACGGGCACGATATCGACCCCGCCAAGCCGGATGGCCCCGCGCCAGACAAGCGCCGGGTCGGGTGTGCCACAAATCAGCGACAAGAGCGTGGATTTGCCACTGCCGCTGATGCCATGAAGAAGCCGGATCTCACCGGCCGGCACTTCAAAAGACAAGCCCGTGACAAGCGGTCGATCATAGCCAAATTCAATATTGTTAATCTCGAGCATGACAAGAAGCGCCCCGACAACCACAGAAAAATGTGCCAATTCAAAAGCCAGAGTTGCAATGTGACAGAACCGGCGCGACAATACCATAGCGAGGACGGACCATAGCGAGGACGGGACACCGCGAGAACGGGACACCGCGGCAGCTGTGACGCCGGCGGTTTTCTTCAACAATTTTTTTAAGGGACAGCACAAATCCATGGCATGGTACAAAACGCAGCGCATGATCGGTCAAATGGTCAAGATAACATCCATCGGCCTGTTGGTGCTGACGATGATGGGCGGTGCCGCAAAATTGGCAGCAGATGAGTTCACTGACACTGAAAAACAGGCCCGTGGCCAAACCGTCTATTTCAACGCCTGGGGCGGCGACAGTAAAATCAACGCCTATATCGGCTGGGCTGGTCAGCGGCTGAAGGCGGATTATGACATCACCTTGAAGCATGTGAAGCTCACCGACACCGCCAGTGCTGTGTCGCGGATTTTGGCCGAAAAGGCCGCCGGTCGAAACGATAGCGGGTCGATTGACCTGATCTGGGTCAATGGTGAAAATTTTGCCGCGATGAAACGGGCCGGCCTGTTGCCGGCATCCGGCTGGGTGACAGGCCTTCCCAATTGGCGGTTTACCGACGTGGCCGCCCTACCCGCCATTTTATCGGATTTTGCCGAACCCACCGACGGTAAGGAAAGTCCGTGGGGGCGCGCCCAGCTGGTTTTTGCCTATGACATAGCGCGCTTGCCATCACCGCCGCGGTCAGCGGCAGACCTAGCCGCCTTCATTGCCGCGAATCCGGGGCGCTTTACCTTTCCCCAACCCCCCGATTTTATTGGCGTGTCATTTCTAAAGCAGATTTTGATCGAACTGAC
>JAYOFA010000002.1:0-25742 GCA_038116935.1 Puniceispirillum sp. (SeqCode)
TTGGCGGCCGGCTCCTTGACCGGCTTGGACAAGAGACATGGACCAACATCATCAACGCCGAGATGCGGAATTTCAAGCATGTACGCCAATGCGCCGTGATCGGCTATCGTTTTCACGAGACGGCGGTAAAAACCTATTAAGGCAAAATATTCAGCGCACAAAATGGACCAAGATACAGCCTATCGCGGGAATTACCGGGGATATGGACAGCTTGGCACCAAAAATGCTTAAAACGAACCATCTGGACCAATAGCAGGGCCGAATATTATGGCGAATCAAAGCCTGAAAGAACAGATTGAAGCGGCAAAATCCGCCTTGGCACGAGGCACGGTCAGCGCGATGCCGGCTGTCGAACCACCAGCACCGCGCCTGCCTATCGCGCTGCCACAGGCACCCGACAGTTCGCCTGTTGCCCCACCAACAGCACCGGCAGCACCGGCAGCACCGGCACCAACAGTAACCGAAAATGGACCCACCAACAGCGATGACATGACCGCCTTGGCCGCCCGTATCACGGTGTTAGAAGAGCAGTTGGCGTCAAATCAGCGCGACCTACAAACGCTGATCCGCAAGATTCGTGAAATTACCCGTGTTCAGCAGGATGGCCCCAGCGCAACCGGCACCGAAATAGGTCGCACCGCGCGCCCCAAATGGCGCAAAATTATCTCTGCCGTACTTGCGCTTGCCGCTGGCAGTGCGATTGCCGGTGCCTATGTCCTGATGCCTGACCAAGTGGCCGTTGTCAGCGCTGACATTTATGCACTTTTCAGCGGGGTGGTTCAGCAGCTTGGTCAGTTGACGGGCCTTAAGTGATATGGCTGAGGGCGAGACGAAACCACGCGGGATCAAGCGCTTTATGCTACCGGCCATTATCGCCGGACTGGTGACCTTGGTGTTGGGGTTGTTTGTTATTGGTTATACCAGCCTAACCGTTCCAGACCCTATCCCGGACGATATTCACAGCCTGATAGCAAAAGCCAAGCAAGACGCAAAAGACAAGGCCGCCGCTGACGCCGCCAACAGCAGTGAGACTGGCGATAAGCCGGACAATGCCGATGTGCTGCCCGATGGTACATTTGATTTTGCTAAATTTCGCTATTTCTCCTTCCCGTTGCCCTTTGTGACAAACCTCACAAACGGGTCCGGGACCCTGACCACAGAAATCGCCGTTGCCACCTATGCCACCACCTTCAAAGGTGAAAAAACCATCAGTCAGCTTGAGACTTTCAAGCCAAAATTGCGGTCAAAAATCAACCTGATTCTGTCCGACCAAGGAATTGCCACAATCGACAGCCCGGCCAAGCGTAAAGCACTGGAAGCCAAATTATTGGCCGCGGTCCGCGAGGTCATTGACGGCACCGCACCAACCGAACCAAGCGCGATTACCGACCTGCATTTCATCAAATTTGTGATCAGTGGCAGCCTTTAATGGCTGGCCCCGGCAAATGACAAAACCAGCGTTTCAAACGCCGCATTTTCTTCCGGCGACAATCCGCGGCCTGCCCGATCAGTGACCTGATTATATTGGACAGCTTCATCCGGAAAAGACCAGCGCATCTCCAAGCGGTTGTGACGGGTCAGGCGGAATTCAATATTGATATGCAGCGGGTCAAACAACGCCGAAACGCGTTTTTGAAATTCGGCAACATTGAAAATCTGAATATTTTTCGGAAAAATCACTGACCGCTGAACGCTGGGCTTGGGGTCTGGCGCGCCGACATCATCAAGGTCCAAATCAAGGCTGAGTTGGCGGGGCAAAGCCTGTGTCGGGGTAGAATATGACGCCATAAACGCTGGACACTCTTGCTGAAGCGGACATTTCCAAGACTGTGGATAATTTAGCTGAAACCGGGATATTCGTCAATATAGATAGGAGGTTACAGGCTGGCTTGATCTGTGGATAAACACCTATATCAACGCCAGCAGTTGGTTAATAATATCATGGCCGGCTGGTGTTAACGCAACCCAGCCCACGCCCAACAGACCAAGCACGAGCCAGAACAGAAATTGCTGCTTGGCACGCAAGCGCCGGATTGATTTACCAGCCGGACGCAGCGTCTTTGTGTCAACCTGTGACAACAGGTTAATCAATTCAAGCGTATGTTTCTGATGAAGCGCGATGGTGCCCTCAAGATGCTGAACCCGCCCCTGCAATGAGTCAAAGGCGGCGCGTATGGACGCGGCGCCACCGGCGGTGCCTCCTACGCCCATCGCCGTTTCAGCTGGCACTTGTTTGCGGTGAAAAAACTGAAATTCAGGCTCTGGGTCGTGATGTTGGGCTGGCATCATGGAGGCAACAGGCTGGGCGCTGTCATTCGCTGCTGCCGGCAGCGCTGTATCGCCAAGGCCGCGGCGGGCCGCCTCAATCTGGGCGCGAAGCCGGTCTTGTGCCGTTGTCTGACTCATTGAACTAATCCTGTTTGCCAGTTATCAATCGCAGATTCGCGGTCAAACTGCAAATTTCCTGCCAAGCCAGCACTGTCGTATCAGCCTGTCATATCAGCATGAAGCCCACGGCTTGGCCGGTTAAACGGACGGTTTTACCGCGCGGAACACCTCTAACCAGTGATTGGTGGTATAACCGACATGAAAGCGGCTAGTATCAATTGGTGATGCTAGCCAATCCAAAGGATCATAGCCATCTTCCGACCGTTGCTCGTCATCCGGGTCGGCACGGCGAATCGGCCGCGGCTGTGGCGACTGGCCCAGTTCCTTTTGGATATGCATCAACTCATTCATCATCACGCCTACTGAAACGACGCAAAAATGAATGATGTTAGCGACGCCGCGCTTACGGCGCGTGACTAGACAGTATTCGCCATCAGTGGTGCGCGGACAATCCAGCCACCGCCAAGCAGCCGCTCGGGATGGGCACCATCATAAAGGGCAGCCGCTTGCCCGGCGGCAATCCCATATTGTGGTGCGTCCAACCGTATAATGGTCGGTGCTGCCGTGGCATCAACCACGGTGGCCAGCATCGCCGGCGCGGTATTCCGCAACCTGGCCAAAACCGGTGTGCCGTCAGCCGGTATGCCATTGATCCAATTGACGTCCCCTAGATGCACCTCGGCACAGGCCAGCATGGTTTGCGGACCGACAATCACCCGATTGGCATCAGCATCAATTCCGACCACATAAAGCGGCCCTTCAGATTCATCAACCCCGGCGCGCCCGCCAATACCAAGACCGCGACGCTGGCCAATCGTATAATCAATCACCCCATTATGGCGCCCAACGACACTGCCATCGACATGCACAATATCGCCGGCATCAACCGCCCCGGGGCGCAAGCGGCGGACCACATCACCATAGCGACCATTCGGCACAAAACAGATATCTTGACTGTCCGGCTTGTCGGATACCGACAGGCCAAATTTGCGCGCCAAATCGCGCGTTTCATCCTTGCCAAGACCGCCCAAGGGAAACCGCAAAAAGGCCAATTGTTCGGGCGTTGTCGCAAACAGGAAATAGGATTGATCCTTGGCCGCATCGACACCGCGGCATAAATAGGTGCCGCTCGTATCGCTGATGCGTTGCACATAATGTCCGGTGGCAAGGCAATCGGCATCAAGATCCCGCGCGGTCGCCAACAGGTCGGTAAATTTGACTGTCTGGTTGCAACGCACGCAGGGAATGGGTGTTTCACCGCGCAAATAGCTGTCGGCAAAATCCTGCATGACCTGATCATGAAACCGGCTTTCATAATCAAGTACATAATGCGGAATACCAAGACGCGCCGCCACCGTCCGGGCATCATGGATATCAACTCCGGCGCAACAAGCACCTTTGGTTTGCACCGCAACACCATGATCATAAAGCTGTAAAGTGATACCTATCACATCAAAGCCTTGTTCGTGCAGCAGCGCCGCGGTAACCGATGAATCAACCCCGCCCGACATCGCCACCACAACACGCGTTTCGGCCGGCGGCTTGGCAAACCCAAGCGGGTTTACCATACCGCCATCAGGCATGTTATCAGGGGCAATGGCAGATGACATTTTTAGACCTCAAGCCTCCTCGGGAATCCGCACCCGCAGGCCATCAAGGGCAGGCGACATTTCAATTTGACACCCAAGCCGGGATGTCGCGGCAAGCCCCATCGCCAGATCAAGCATATCCATTTCATCTTCGTCCGGCGCGCCGGTTGCCGCAAACCAGTCAGCATCGACGATCACATGACAGGTCGCACAAGACAGGCACCCGCCGCATGTGCCTTCGATCCCCAATCCGGCATCGCGGCCCGCTTCCATCACCGTGACGCCGTCCTCAACAGTTACCTGATGTTCAGTGCCGTCCGGCGTCACAAAAATGATATTCGGCATGATCAATCCTCTTTCATCGCTACTTGTTTGGTCGCCGTCAAAACCACACAGCGGACGGCCCACGCCCGTTAGTCGGCTTGCTTGTACAGGCGCAAAAAGACATCTGCAAGCTTTTCAAAATCAGCCTGCCGGGTCGCCCAACCGCCCGAAATGCGAATAGCCTCGGCCGCCCGCGCCCCGGCATTCATCGCTGTCAGCACATGACTTGGCTTGACCTTGCCTGACGAGCAAGCCGATCCGGCACTAATCGCCACCTTGGCAATATCAAATGCCATTACCATCGTTTCGGCTGTCTTGCCGGCCGCTGCCACACAGCTTGTATTGCCAAGTCGCGGGGCCGCCTTGCCAAAAATTTCAATCCCGCGGCGCGCCGTCATCAATTTGGTTTCAAACGCATCGCGCCATGTCGCCATTTTGACAAAATGGCCAATATCACCACATGCGTCAGCCGCCGCCGCGCCAAAGCCGGCAATGCCGATCAGATTTTCAGTTCCGGCGCGGCGGCCCTGTTCCTGACCACCGCCATAAAGAAGCCGTCCTGCAATTGCCCCCGGCCGCACAAGCAAAGCCCCGACCCCGGTCGGCCCACCGATTTTATGCGCGGACACACTGGCAAAGCTGATACCAGACTGGCCAAGATCGATATGGGACTTACCGCAGATTTGGACCATATCACTGTGAAAAGCGATACCGGCAGCCGCCGCCATTTCGGCTATTTCGGTGATAGGTTGCAGCACGCCGGTTTCATTGTTTGCGGCCATGATTGACAGCAATGTATGCGCCGCAGCCGCCGGGTCAACAGCATCAAGGGCGGCTTTCACGGCGGGCAGCTCAACAACCCCGTTTTGATCAACCGGAATAATGGTTGCTATCTTGCCATGCTGCAAAACCGAGTCATGTTCGATAGCGCTGGTGATAATGTGGGTAAAACCACTAAACGCGATGTTATTGGCCTCGGTTCCCCCGCTGGTAAACACCACATCTGCCGGCCGGCATCCGGCCAGTGCGGCAACCGACTCGCGCGCTGTTTCAACAATTAGCCGCGCCGATCTTCCAAACCCATGCACCGATGACGGGTTGGCGGGCGGCCCCATTGCGTCTTGCATCGCGGTGGCCGCCGCTGGTCGCAACGGCGCTGTCGCGTTATTGTCCATATAAAGACCGGTCATCGAAAAGGCCTTGGACCGCGTCAGCGATCGGTTTTGGGTTTGGCCTTGGATGCTGCAGGTTTTGACACCGCGGCGACAGAGGCGGCCCCTAGCCGGTCTTCAAGGTTGGCAATACGCGCCCGCTGGCTTTGCACCTCGTCAACAAGCGCCTTGATCGCGCGTTCACGCGGATCAAGATCAGCCGCTTCATCATGCA
Organism: Puniceispirillum sp. (SeqCode); assembly: GCA_038116935.1. Classification (GTDB taxonomy): domain Bacteria; phylum Pseudomonadota; class Alphaproteobacteria; order Puniceispirillales; family Puniceispirillaceae; genus UBA3439. The sequence continues at coordinate 5,688 of JAYOFA010000002.1, forward strand.
CCGCATAGGGCATAAAATCCGGCCCAATGTCTGGCAACGCCTTGGCTTTACTAAGCTGACGTGCCGGCACACCGACCACAGTAGCGCCTTCAGGGACATCCTTGGTCACGACCGAATTACCACCAACACGCGCACAGCGATGCACCGTTATCGGCCCGAGAATTTGCGCGCCGGCCCCGACGATCACATAATCGCCAAGTGTTGGATGGCGTTTGTTGTCACGCTGTTTGTCGGTATCAACCGCCGGCATCACCCCGCCAAGCGTCACATCATGATACAAGGTCACCTCACGGCCAATTTCCGCGGTTTCACCGATCACGGTTCCCATGCCGTGGTCGACAAAAAAGCCCGGGCCAATTTTCGCCGCCGGATGAATTTCAATGCCGGTCAGCACCCGCGCTGTCTGCATCAGCAGCCGCGGCAGGAAATGAAGGCCCATGCGCCACAACCGGTGCGATAAGCGGTAAGCCAACATCACCTGAAAACTGGGATAGAGAAACACCACCGCCAGCTTGTTGCTGGCCGCTGGATCGCGCTCAATGATCGCATTCAGATCGCGTCTCAAATTTGCAAACATATATCCCAACCTATCAATGCCCGGCCGCCCCACCCAAAAGGCATCTGTCGTGTTGTCACCTGTTGGCTAGTCGATGCGCGCGCCATAAAGCGCGGCAACCGCCGAGATCCGACAAACCTCGCTTGGCCTGACCTTAATATTAAGATATAAGCCGTTGATACGCTAGCACAAGGGAAAGCGAAAAAGATATGCCTGAGGTTATCATCAACGGTCCTGAAGGCCGCCTCGAATGCCGATACATGCCAAGCGAGGCACCCGATGCGCCAACCGCGCTGATTCTGCACCCCGAACCGGACCGCGGCGGCACCATGAACAACCGTGTCACCTATGCGCTGTACAAACATTTTCAAAGCCGCGGTTTTGCCGTGATGCGCTTTAATTTTCGTGGGGTTGGCCGGAGCCAGGGCGAATATGATAATGGCGAAGGCGAACTATCGGATGCGGCGACCGCGATGGATTGGTTGCAGGCCCAGAACCCCGGATCACAGCAATGCTGGATTGCCGGCTTTTCTTTTGGCGCATGGATTGGCATGCAGTTGATGATGCGCCGGCCAGAAATCCACGGCTTCATTTCGATCACACCGCCGGCAACCACGCATGATTTTTCGTTTTTGGCACCCTGCCCGGCGTCGGGACTGATCGTCAATGGCGAGAATGATGAGCAGGTACCGCCCGAAGCCATTCACAAGCTTGTCGAACGGCTGTCAATTCAAAAGGGCGTCAGCGTCAATATCAATATTGTGCCCGGGGCGAACCATTTTTTCACCGACCATCTAGAACCAATGATCACCCATGTGTCAGCCTATCTTGACACCGCCGTCGCCACCCCCGGCTTTGATCCGTTGGCATAACCATTTTCACCATCCCCGGGCGGCATCACCGCTGATCATATTATCGGACCGGACATGACCTATAAATCCTCTCTCATTCAGCAATTCACTGCGCGGGGCTATATCCATCAGGCCACCGATATCGAGGCGCTGGACGAATTGGCGGCGACCAGCATCGTGCCGGCCTATATCGGCTTTGACTGCACCGCCGATAGCCTGCATGTAGGGTCACTGGTGCAGATCATGATGCTGCGTATTCTGCAAAAGACAGGGCACAAGCCAATCGTGCTGATGGGCGGTGGCACCACCAAGGTAGGCGATCCATCTGGCAAGGATTCGGCCCGGCCGCTATTGTCAGACCACGACATTGACGCCAACAAGACCGGCATCAAAAAAGTGTTTGAAAAATACCTGACCTTTGGTGATGGGCCATCGGACGCGGTCATGGTGGATAACGCCGATTGGCTCGACAGCTTGCATTATATCCGCTTTTTGCGCGACTTTGGCCCGCATTTTTCGATCAACCGCATGATGGGGATGGAATCGGTCAAGCTACGGCTTGATCGCGAACAACCGCTGTCGTTTCTCGAATTCAATTACGCGATTTTACAAGCCTATGACTTTCTGGAGCTACGGCGGCGGTATGGCTGCATGCTGCAAATGGGCGGATCCGATCAATGGGGGAACATTGTTACCGGCATTGACCTGGCCCGCCGTGTTGACGGACAAGAGATATACGGCTTGACCTCGCCACTGATCACCACCGCATCTGGGGCCAAAATGGGCAAATCAGCGGCTGGCGCGATTTGGCTGAATGATGACAAGCTGTCCAGCTTTGACTTCTGGCAATTTTGGCGCAACACCGAAGACGCTGATGTTGAACGCTTTCTTGGTCTATTTACCGAATTGCCGATGGATGAAGTCCGGCGCCTTGGTGCGCTCGAAGGAGCCGAAATAAACGCCGCCAAGATCGTCCTTGCCGACGAGGCAACACGGCTATGCCACAGCGCCGCTGCCGCCGACCACGCCAAAGCCACCGCAGCGACCACCTTTGGCGAAAAAGGCATGGGTGACGGCCTGCCGCAATTTGCGGTGACCGCCGCGGCCCTTGAAACGATGGATATCATTGGGGCGTTGACCACCGTCGGCTTTGCCCAGTCGAATGGGGAAGCGCGCCGTCTTGTGCGTGGTGGTGGCGCGCGGATAAATGACCAGCAAGTGACCGATGAAGCCACCCCGATCACCGTTGCCGATTTTACCGATGGCCGGGCGAAAATTTCTGCCGGCAAGAAGCGTCATGCGCTTCTCGTGCTTGGCTGATCAAGCCGCTACAGCATGGGCCGCCATTACCGGCTTGTCGCCGGCGTCTGACCCGATGATGCCTCCCCCGATGATGGCTGATCTGGTGATGGCTGATCTGGCGATTGGCCAAACAGTCGCTCTTGCTCTTTGCCAATCCAGTTTGGTGACAGGATATCGCGGATCACCCCGGGCGCAAGACTGGTGACCGGATTGACCTTGGTCGTTGGCTTGTCAAGCGCGCCTGACATTTTGAACTGGGTGACAAATATGCCATTTTTATCCACACCGGCAATCAATTCACCAACCACGGGTAAATTACCCAAAAACCGCCCAACCAACCTAGCCGGCACCAAATTACCACTCAAATCAATGGTCCGATTGGATCGGTCATAAATACCGAGAATTGACACACCAACAGCATCACCGCGCCCTGTGATGCGTTTGATATTGACGATATTGCCCCGCGTTTCGAGGCGCGCTTCACCGGCCCGGAAATTGGTGCCATCACCTTCGACAAGGGCATAAAGCCCGACCGGGCTCAATACCGAAAACAAACGCAACGCCCGCGGCGCTTCGACCACGCGGAAATTTTTCAGCTCGATGTCAGTATCATAAGAGGTAAACGTGGCATCGAGAAACCGGTTGGTCAACCGCATCTCACCACCGCGGATTGTTTCTGTGACATCCAGCCCTAACAGCACCCGCCCTCCATTGGTGGTTTCGATCACCATCACCGGATTTTGGTCTTTCAGGGCACGATAATCTATTGTTGATTCACCGCCACCAATCAATCCGGTTCCGGCAAACCGCTCTCCATCGGGGCCAAACGCCATATCCAGCTTGGCCTCGGTGATCAGCGGCTTGTTGTCGACCAGAAATGTCCCAAGAAACGCGACCGCGCCATCACCCCGTTGATCGCGTTTGCCGACAAGCTGCCCTGATAGGCTGATTTTGTTATCGACGATGATTTTATCGCCGGTAAAATCGAACGCGACCGCCTTACCACCGCTGACCCCCTTATTGCGCCGCAATGGTTCAAGATTGACCAGCTTGGCGGTTGCCCCGATCTTCCACAATCTGTCAGCGCCCCGTTCAACGATCAGATCACGCATATCATTTCCCGGCCAGGCAGCCCGTTCAAACAACGCTGCCTGTACCATGCCAGACGCATCAAAAATCACTTGCCCGGCCGCAAAGAGGCTGCCAGCTGCAATATCAAGGTCGGTCAATTTGCCAAGAACACCATCACGCAAAACCAGTTTCATACTGGCCCGCCCGTCCTCGGCTGGCAGCTTGGCCCAGTTCAATACCGGCACATTTACCGCCGTGCCCTGTAGGTCCAGAATCAATGTGAGGTCGGAATTTTGCATGAACGGGTCACCGGCATAAACCAGCTTGCCACCCAGCTTGCCACCGATATCAACCCCGGTTAGATCGGCGACCATCCGGGCCAAGGCGGGTGCCGGTGGCGCTTGCCCAATAAGATCAAGCCGGTTTTGCCCATGGTCAATTTGCATCGTGAATGATCCCGGCGCGCCGGATAGATTCGCGGTGCCGGTAATCTGACTGACAGCTTTGCCGATACCGATAACAAGTTCGGCATCAGACATCGTTATGCCACGCGGTAAATTGGTAAAACTGCCCTTGGCAATAGTCGCGTCCAGCTTGCTGATCCGGCGCGATGGTGGCGCGTTGTCGTTAATTGGAACGCTGGCTTCAAGCGTGAATTCAATGTCTCCAGCCGCCGCCAGCTTGCCGAAATCGATACCCCCAAACTGCCGGTAGCCAGCATGCGCGGCAAGCTGTAGCGCCGCATTGACGCCGCCGCTTGCGGCCAGCGAAATAACCGCATTCTTGTCGACCTTTTCCAGCACTGGTTCGATAACAATACGGCCTCGCTGCAGCGTCAAATCATCGAATCGGCCGGTCTGAATACTGGCGACAAAAATATCATTATCCCAGGTAAGGTCAGCATCAACCGCGGTCAGCGGCGGCGCGCCGGCTTGCCATACCAAATCTGCCGATTGCAGATGAAGATCACCTGAAACCTGATGGATTTTTCGTACATTGTCGGGGGTGTCCAAATCAGCCGCCATCGATAATTTGGCCGCCTTGACCCGCCCTGCTGGAATATTCCTGTCAACCCAACGCCGTGTTGCAGGCGCTGCCCATTCTGGCCATAACGCCGAAAACAGCGCGATATCCATCTCAGGCACTGACAGGCCCACGGTCACATCACGCAAGTGCAAACCGCGTCCAATCTGTGCAGTACCGGACAAATCCATGCGGCCTGCCGATCCGAAATCAAGGGCAAAACTGTCCAAGCTGGCCGTGGTCCCGCGTAGTGATGTGCGCAGATGGCCCGACTGAACCGCCACAGCATCATCCAGTCCAGCCAATAACATCGACCCGTCTTTGACCGCAACATCGACCCGTATATCGTCAATCCGTCCGCCTTCAGCAATCCGCACCGCCAGTTGCCCGTCGAGCGTCGCCACCATGCGGCGATACTGCCCGGCATCTAGATTGGCCCGCACGGCCGAAAAGCGGCTATCAAGATCAAGCCTTGTCAGGGTCAAACGACTTTGTTCAACACTGTAGCGGCCGTCAACCCCCACATCGATGGTCTGGAAACTGCCACCACCAAAGCGCTGGCTTATCGCCTGTTTCCAAGCGGGCGCAACACCAGCAGGCCAGGCGTCAAGCACCGATTGCACCGACAACCTTGTTGCCTGCATCTTGCCAGCCACCAGCGGCGTTGGCGCGTCCGTTTCATCGACTGACCCGGAAAAAGACAGCCGACGCCCGCCCGCCAGCGTCAATTCGGCCATACTGACGATCAATCTCTGGCGGTCGCGCGCATAGCTGAAAATCAGCTTGGCCTCGTCAAAATCGGCCATCTGATCAACCCCGGGGACGCCCAACTGGCCGTTAACAAGGTCGACATCGGCTTTGACACGATCAAGGCGGCCCGCAGCCATCGCCAAGCCAACATGCCCCGACAGCCGGCCAGGGGTACGCCACACAACCGGAACGCCGTCAAGGTAATTGGCAATATCGGCGGTTTGCAGTCGCGATGCGCTGACATCCAGCGACAAATTTTCACCCGTTGGCCACCCGTTAAAAGCGACCGTAAAGCTACCATCATCACCGCCGTCAGCAGCAACGCGCCGTGCCCGCATACTGCCGCTGACATCGTCGTCGGTCACCGCCAAAAGATCGATATGGATATCACTTAAAATAATCGGCGGGCGGGCGCCATCAGCGTCACGCAATGACAAACGGTCGGTTTCGACAGCAATTCTTTTGATGCCGGCAAGCCGGTTTTTCGGCAGGGCATCTGCTTGGGCGGCAGACCGTGCCCCGACCTGCCCCAGAAACAAAAGTTCGGCCGAACCGGACCAGCCCTGCTTTTGACGCACCAGATCAAGCTGTACACCGCGCAAAATCACCGCTTCGGGACGACCGCTAAAAAGGCTGACAAGGCCAAATTGTAATTCAACATCCGGCAGATTCAGGCGGCTTTGATCAAGATCGATCACGATGTCTTTGGCGGTAACGGCCAATGGCTGACCGGTCATCGCCAGCCCAAGATGGGCCTCGCCGACCGTCACCGCGCCAGCCCCTGCTAAAATCTTCAATTCGGTTTCGAGAAACTGCCGCAAGCCACCGGCCTGGTTGATATAGACATAGCCGCCGGCCACCATGCCGGCAATCGCCAGCAGCGCACCAATCACAATCGAGCGAAACACGCTCATCCATGATTTTGTCCGATTACCCGACACGTTTTGCTCTTTGCCCGACTCCGTCTTGTTTTGGTTTATCACGCGCAAGACAGGCTGTCTTGCAGTCTGATAAAAAAATATTATGTATCAGGAGATAATATGTAACAAACCCGGCCGCATCCTATGCATCCGGATATCGTATAAACAGATTGGATCATCCTCATGCTTGACGTTGGCGACGCCGCTCCATCCACCATCCTTCCCACCGATACCGGCAGCTTTTCCCTAGCTGAACAAGATGGCAAAAAAGTGGTCGTGTTTTTCTTCCCACGAGCTGACACGTCTGGCTGCACCAAAGAATCGATCCAGTTTTCTGCCCTTGCTGATGCATTTGCCGCGGCGAACACGTTGGTAATCGGCGTGTCAAAGGACACCCCGTCAAAACAAGCTAAATTTCGGGAAAAACACGGGCTGACCTGCCTTTTAGGGGCTGACCATGACACCGATTTTTGCGAACAGTTCGGGGTGTGGGTCGAAAAATCGATGTATGGGAAACGCTATATGGGGATCCAGCGTGCCAGCTTTGTGATCGGCACAGATGGCAAGATCGCTGCGGTATGGCCCAAGGTCAAGGTTGACGGCCATGCCGCGGTGGTACTGGAAACCGTCCAAACGCTATAGATTATGGCCGATCCCGCCACGCTGACCGAACGGGTCGCCACGACATTACATATTGCTGCCGCGCGCGCCAAGGCTGCCGCCACCCGTGATCTAGTGGCCGACTGGAAAGCGCACCCGATGCCGCGCGGCATCGCACCACCACCCGACCGGCCAGCACGACCAGGCCGGCCGGTTCTGTGCCCACCACGCGATGTACCACGCCGCCGCATCACCGCATCCGCGGCCGGCCGTGTGTCGCTGATCCATGCGATTGCCCATATCGAGTTGAATGCGGTGGATTTGGCGCTGGACATGGCGGGCCGTTTTGTCGGCGAGTCATTACCCGATGATTTTTACCATGACTGGCTTGGTGTGGCCGATGATGAGGCCCGTCACTTTCTGATGCTTGATGACCGGCTTGGGCAATTTGGTGCCAGCTATGGCGATTTACCGGCGCATGACGGCTTATGGCAAGCCGCCGATGCGACCAAACATGATCTTCTTGCCCGTCTTGCCATCGCGCCGCTGGTTCTAGAAGCGCGCGGCCTTGACGTGACCCCGGCGATGATTGACCGGCTGACTGCAGTTGGTGACGATGAGACGGCTGCCGCATTGGGCATCATCATGCACGATGAGGTGGGGCATGTTGCCGTCGGCAAGCGATGGTTTGACTATGTGTGCGGGCTTCGGCGCCTTGACCCGGTCAGCACATGGCACAGTTTGGTCAAACGCTATTTTCATGGCGATCTGAAACCGCCATTCAATATCGCGGCGCGTCAAGCGGCGCGGTTTGCCGCGGCCTTTTACGGACCATTGGCCGAACGCGACGATCTTGTCGATCTCGTATAAAAAACCGCCTTTGCCCTAACGCTGGTTGCCAACCCGGGCCGCGAGGCTGGCCTCGACAAAATCATCGAGATCGCCATCTAACACCCCTTGGGCATTGCCCTTTTCGACATTAGTCCGCAAATCTTTGACCATCTGATACGGGTGCAGCACATAAGATCGGATCTGGTTGCCCCAGCCAATTTCGGTTTTGGCCGCTGCCGCATCATTGGCCACGTCCTCGCGGCGCTGCAATTCAAGTTCATAAAGCCGCGCTTTCAACATGTTAAAGGCGGTAGCACGGTTACGATGCTGCGAGCGGTCATTCTGGCATTGCACAACAATATTGGTTGGCAGATGGGTGATCCGGATCGCCGAGTCGGTTTTATTCACATGCTGCCCGCCGGCACCAGACGCTCGATAGGTGTCTATCCGTAAATCTTTATCCTCAATCTCGATCTCGATATTGTCATCAACAACCGGATAGACCCACACGCTGGCAAAGCTGGTATGGCGGCGCGCCGAACTGTCATAAGGCGATATACGGACAAGGCGATGCACACCGGATTCGGTTTTTATCCAGCCATAGGCGCTTTCACCGTCAACGCGCATGGTCACCGATTTGATCCCGGCTTCCTCGCCGACACTTTCCTCGATGATCTGCAATTTGAAACCACGCGCCTCGCACCAGCGGCTGTACATCCGCATCAGCATCAGCGCCCAATCTTGGGCCTCGGTGCCACCGGCACCAGCATGAATCTCAATGAAACAGTCATTACCATCCGCCTCGCCTGACAACAGGCTTTCAAGCTGGCGTTTTTCGGCGATGGTGACAAGCTTGGCCAAGCTGGCCTCGGCCTCGGCAACGATTTCGCGATCGCCTTCGGCCGTTCCCAGCTCGATCAGACCGACCGCATCATCCATTTCATTCTGCAATGAATCGATGACGTTAAGCTGACGCTCAAGCCGGTTTTTCTCGCGCATCGTGTCTTGTGCGGCAGCCTGATCATTCCAGAAATCAGCGGCGGTAATCTCGGTTTCCAGCGCCACCAGGCGCGCTTTGGCCACATCATATTTGACATGTTTACGCAGCAGGTCGATCGCTGTTTCGATAATGTCCACATTCGCAGCGGTTTCAGCCTGCATCGGTCTCGCCTGTTCTAAATCACACTAGTCGTCACGAAGACGAATGCGACAAGGGTGTAACGCGCATCAGCCCTGTGTGGCAAGCCCCCAAATTGGCTCACATCCCGCGTGGATCAATAGAGCCCACGGGTTTTCAAGCCGGTTTTCGGCACATCATTACTGTTGCCGTCACCAGCTGGCACATCGATCAGCGTGCCGTCAGGCCGCTGGCCGGGTTTGAAGATCTCGAGAATGGCATTCGCATCGGTTTGCAGGACACGTTCGCCGGTTTCGGCATGTACCGGAATAACCAGCGTATTGTTCGGACGCCGGAACGGAATCACCGGCTTGTCGATCTGTGATCGTGCCAGAAAATCCCCAAAAATCGGTACCGCGACGGTAGAACCAGTCTCGCTCTTGCCAAGGGGCCGCGGCTGGTCATAGCCAATAAAGACGCCAATCGCGAGATCGGGCGTAAAGCCGATGAACCAGCCATTTGTATTGTCATTGGTGGTGCCGGTTTTACCGGCGACAACCAGGCCAAGATCATTGATACGCCGACCGGTGCCGCGTTTGATCACGCCCTCAAGCATCGACACCATTTGAAAGGCCGAGGCCGGATCGGTCAGCTGTTCACGCGTATCGGGCAAGGTCGGGATTGGTTGCTGGCGCCAGCGGTCAAACCCGGCACAGGACCGGCAGGAGCGTTGATCATGACGGTAAATCGTTTTGCCATTACGGTCCTGCACCCGGTCAATCAGGCTTGGTTCGATGCGCCGCCCGCCATTGACCAACATGCCATAGGCGGCCGTCAACCGCATCAAAGTTGTCTCACCAGCGCCAAGCGACATCGACAAAAGCGGCGGCAAATCATCATTCAAACCAAAACGGCGTGCATAGTCCTGAACCCGATCCATGCCAATCGTCATCGCCAGGCGCGCGGTCATCAGATTGCGCGATTTTTCAATACCCACCCGCATGATCGACGGCCCGTAAAACCGTCTTGTATAGTTGGCCGGTTTCCATTTTGGCTTGCTAGGCCCCTGATCAACGACCAATGGCGCATCCAGAATGCGCGTTGACGGGCTGTAGCCCGCATCAAGCGCCGCTAAATAGACGAACGGCTTAAACGCTGAGCCTGGCTGCCGCTGGGCCTGAATGGCCCGGTTGAATTCGGATTCGGCATAGTTATAGCCGCCGACCATCGCCAACAACCGACCGGTATGCGGGTCCATGGCGATGATTGCCCCTTCCACCGCCGGCCGTTGTCCTAGCGCAAAATCATCACGCCCCGGGGCGAACTCGTCGCGGATAAGGTCGGGGGTAAAGCCGGGTGGCTGGACGATCACAATATCGCGCGGCGATAACGCTTCCCGCAAATCGCGTAACGGGGCGGGGCGAATACCATCGTCACGCCGCGGCGGATAGGCCCAAAAGGCAAGCTCAAACGGAATACGCGCCGGCCGGCCCTGCACATAGATTTCGGCATAGCGGGGTGTGACTTTCGTCACCAGGGCGGCATAATGATTTTGGCGCAATTTGGCAGTTTCATCGGCCAGTGTTTTATCGATATCGGCATCAGCCGGCATCTTGCCAAGCGCGCCACGCCACCCTTGACGACGGTCAAGCGCCTCAAGGCCACGCGCCAGCGCATCATCGGCGGTTTGCTGCAAAAACGGGTCCAGCGTCGTCCGCACCGACAGCCCGCCATCATAAAGTGCGGTTTCGCCAAACTGCCGGATCAGTTGACGGCGCACAGCCTCGGTAAAATAGGGGGCATCTGCCGCGTCATAGCCGGTCTGCTGATTCATCACCAGCGGTGCCTGTTTGGCCGCATCCGCCTCGTCCGCGCTGACATAGCCATTTTGCACCATCTCGTCCAACACCCAGTTTCGCCGTGCCGTTGCGGCACGTAAATTATGAACCGGGTGATAGTTGTTCGGGGCTTTGGGCAACGCCGCAAGATAGGCCATTTCTGCCAACGTCAATTGCCCAAGCGACTTGTCAAAATAGTTGAGCGCAGCCGCCGCCACGCCGTAACTGCCGCGGCCAAGGTAAATTTCGTTCAAATAGAGCGCCAGAATCTGATCCTTGCTAAAGGCCCGTTCCATCCGCAACGACAGGATAGCTTCCTTAATTTTCCGGTCTATCGACAGCTCATTTGTCAGCAAGAAATTCTTGGTCACTTGCTGGGTGATTGTCGAGGCCCCGACCGGGCGACGCCCCGAACCGAAATTGACCATATTCGTCACAACCGCCCGCGCCAACGCCCTTAGATCAATCCCGAAATGCGTGTAAAAGCCTTTATCCTCGGCTGACAGAAATGCCGCAATGAGCTGCGGCGGGATCCCCTCGACCGGCATAAAAAGCCGCTTTTCGCGAGCATATTCGGCCAGCAACGCGCCATTGCCGGCATGCACGCGGGTCACAACTGGCGGCTCATAATTGGCCAGTTGTTCATAATCCGGCAGATCACGCCCAAAGGTCCAGAACACCCACAATATGCCGGCACCGCCAAGCACCAGCATCAGAGATAAAAACGATAATGTCGCCGCTATGAACCGCATGATCCGCCTGTGCTAGCCGACAAATTGGGCAGAGTTATGGCACCGCGCGCGCTTTTATGCCCCCGCCCTGCCCGACGCCACACACCGCACCAATATGTCGAAATAATATCTATCATCATCCCTATAACCGTGGGCCATGTGCGACAAGATAATCAAGAATGGCCGCTGTCAAACGACGCGACAAATCACGCTGATAGTCTTTTTTGCGAAGATTCGACTCGTCCTGACGGTTTGACAAAAATCCCATCTCGACAAGCACCGAGGGAATGTCAGGCGCCTTCAGCACGGCAAAGCCGGCAAAACGATGACCACGTTTGTCGCCGCCCGGCAAATCGGTGACCTGCCGCAGGATTGCCGCAGCAAGGTAGGATGACTGGTTCATCGATTCGCGTTGAAACATACGAACCAGCGCCCCGGCCGCATCCGGGTCCTCTGCCGCCAGGTCCGGACCGCCAATCAAATCGGCCTTATTTTCCTTGCGCGCCAGCGCCGCCGCTTCTTTATCCGACGCCTTGTCGGACAGGGTGAAAACCGAAATACCGCGGGCCCGCGATGCGCGCGCCGAATCAGCATGCAACGAAATAAAAATATCGGCGCGGTTTTGGCGGGCCAACTGGATGCGTTCACGCAGGCGCAAAAACCGGTCATCAGTGCGTGCCAGCACCGGTACCACCTTGCCCGTGGCCTTTAACTGACGGGCCAGTTCACGGGCCGCCCCCAGTGTGATGGTTTTTTCTTGGGTGCCACGCCGCCCGATAGCCCCCGGATCCTTGCCACCATGGCCAGCATCGATAAATACAATCCAGCGCCGCGGTCGTGGCTTTGGTACCGCGATACGAACCGGTATGCCAGCTGTCTCGGCGCCCCTTGGTTTCGACAGCGGTACCGGCATTGCAGCGGCAAGTGATACTGTCCCCGCCTCCTGGTCCGCCGATGTTGCGCGTTCAGCTCGATAATCAATATCCGGATTTTTATCGAGCGCGGCCGCTGCCACCAGAAAGGCGGTCTCGCCCCGATCGATCAAATCGACCACAAAACGATGGCCGCCAGCGCGCGGCTCCAGCGGGAACACCCGCACCGGCGCGGCCGGCCGGTCCAATTCGATTACCAGCCGCCCAACGCCAGACGCCGATTTACCATACCGGTATTGTGACGCCGGTGCCACCGGCAACACCCCGCGCGCCGGCAGCGCAGACCCGTCCCAATCGGTATCCGGCATATCGATTACCAGCCGGTAGGGCTGACGAAGCAGTGACAGATTGGCCTGCATCGGGCGGCTTGTTTCGATGACAACACGCACCCCGGCCTGTTGGTCAATCTGGATCGGCCCAAGCCGTAGCGCACTCACCGTATTGTTGGCGGTGGCGTGGGTTGCAAGGGCAACCCCAAAGGCCCACCCTATGGCCAGCGCCACGAGCATGAAGCGGATCACACCAGCCAGCGGTTTGGCCATTGCGCCATATCTGGGCCAAATGCGATGTGGCCACCTCATCGTTGACACCTTTTCGCTGGATGCTGTTGTCGCCAACCTATCTTAGCCGCCGGTTGTACGCAAAGACAAATCCGGCGCCGCCACTGGACGCCCGACTATCAAATACAAAATTACTTTATTGGCAAAAGCCGTTTCACAGGTATATAAGAGATACAAGACTGCGCGCCGGACGTAGATTGCCGGGCTTGGAACCACAGACTTGGATTGATCTTTAACCAATGCGCCACTGGCGCAGGATATGCGTCAAAGACCCCAAGTCAGGCCAACGCCAAATCTATAAAGCGTTGCAGGCTTGAAACTTTATTATTCACCTGACGGTGATCAGCTCGACGGCTCCGGCCAGACCGAACCTTGCAAAAGCGCGGCATCGGTGAACCAAACCGGACTTTTATCCAGCCCCAACGTCAGGCGCAATCGAACCGAACCATATCAACCACCGGACCTGTATCATGCGTTCTTTTCCCTTCATCGATAGCCAGCGTTGCCCGCAAGGCCTCGCCTTATCGATGATCGTGACGCCGCCATGTCCGGATTTGCCATACCTGTCCGTTTTTGCCGCCACCGCCACCGAGGCGCTGTGCGTAGACCGGGCTGGAGAAAGACAAGTGAATGACCAAACGCCTTCTTATCGATGCCCGCCAGGACGAAGAAACCCGGGTGGTGCTTCTCAACGGATCTCGCATTGAAGATTTTGACTACGAAGCCAAAAACCGCAAGCAACTCAAAGGAAATGTCTATCTGGCCCGTGTCACACGGGTCGAGCCGTCACTGCAGGCCGCCTTTGTAGAGTATGGTGGCAACCGCCAGGGATTTTTGGCCTTTAGCGAAATCCACCCTGATTACTATCGCATCCCGGTTGAAGACCGCGAAGCGCTGATCGAGGCGGAAACCGACGAAAATGACGATGAACAGGCCGAGAACGGCGCTGATGACGCCCCTGAAACTGTGGGGGGAGAAGGCGCTGACGAGGATTACACACGGCCGAAACGACAAATCAAAAAATATAAAATTCAAGAGGTTATCTCGCGCAAGCAAATTATGCTGGTGCAGGTGGTCAAGGAAGAGCGCGGCAATAAAGGGGCAGCGCTGACAACCTATTTGTCTTTGGCCGGGCGCTATTGTGTCTTGATGCCGAACAATAATCGTGGCGGTGGCGTCAGCCGGAAAATCACCAATGTTGCCGACCGCAAACGGCTGAAAACCGTTGTTGGCGGTCTGGATATCCCGACCGGTATGGCGGTAATTGTGCGGACTGCCGGCGCCAAGCGCACCAAAACCGAAATTACCCGGGACTATTCGTACCTGTCAAAATTATGGGATGATATCCGTACGCGCACGCTTGAATCACAGGCTCCCTGCTTGATTCACGAAGAAGGAGACCTGATCAAACGATCGATCCGCGACCTCTATACAAGCGAGGTTGAGGAAGTGCTTGTTGATGGAGATGATGCATACAAAACCGCCCGGACGCAGATGAAAATGCTGATCCCAAGCCATCTGAAAAAGGTCCAAAAATATGATGGTGAGACGCCGGTTTTCCAGAATTTCAACATTGAAGGCCAGATGGACACGATCCATAGCCCGCAAGTCACCCTGAAATCAGGCGGCTATCTGATCATCAACCAGACCGAGGCCTTGGTGGCGATTGACGTCAATTCGGGCAAATCGACGCGGGAACGTAATATCGAAGAAACCGCGTTGAAAACCAATCTTGAGGCGGCTGACGAATTGGCGCGTCAATTGCGGTTGCGTGATCTGTCTGGGCTGATTGTGGTTGATTTCATCGATATGGAAGAAAAACGCAACCAGCATGCTGTCGAACGCCGCATGAAGGATGCGATGCGCCTTGACAGGGCGCGTATCCAAATCGGGTCTATCAGCCATTTTGGCCTGTTGGAAATGTCGCGCCAGCGCTTGCGGATCAGTCTGAATGAATCGATCAGCAGCCTATGCCCGCATTGTGAAGGCACCGGCCGCATCCGCTCGATCGACACCGCGGCATTACAACTGTTGCGCTCGATTGAGGATGAAGCACAAAAAGGCAAGATGGATCAATTACACATCACCGCGCATCGCGATGTTGTACTGTTTATTCTAAACCACAAGCGGGGCACGATTGCCGAAATTGAGACCCGTTACGGGCTTGCCATCGTGCTGTTGGCAGACGACAGCCTTATTGCGCCAGAATATCGGGTTGAGCGGGTTGGCTGGCAAGGCCAGCCGCAGGCCAAACAAAGTCAGGCAAAACAGCGCCAGAATCGGCGCGGTCGGAACCGGCCTGACACCGATCAGGACGATGACAGCCAGGTCGCCGATGACACCCCATCGGACAATGACAATGACAATGACAATGACAATGATAATGATAAGGTTGATACCATCACCCACACCACCACCCACAGTGATGGTGATGGCGATGACGACCAACCGAAACGGCGGCGGCGCGGACGTCGGGGCGGCCGGCGGCGGCGGCGGCGCAACGGGGACGAGGCAGCACCACAAGACAATAACCAAATCGATAGCGGCGATAACAACACCGGAGGCGACACATCAGATGCCGCCGATGACATCGGAAACGCCGGTGATACCGCCGATGCAGCGCCAGCATCGAAATCACGCGCTGGTCGCGGACGTCGCCGCGGTAAAGCGGTTGCCCAAACGGCTGATGCGGCAACCACCACCGCCCCTGAAAGCGGCGTAGTAGAAACGCCGGGCAAAGACGTGGAAACGGTTGGGGCTGATGCCCCTGAGTCTGGGGACGCGTCACCGGCACAGCCGACCGCCAAAAAGGCCGCAACCAAGAAAAAAGCGGCCAAGAAAGCCCCGAAAAAAGCAGGCGCCACCAAGGCTACACCGCAAACCCTGGCCAAGGCGGATATCGACGTAAGCAGCGATACCGACGATATGGACAAGTCGGCCAAAAAGGTGACCGCGAAAAAAGTGGCCAAAAAAGCGGCTAAAAAAGCCCCGAAAAAAGCAGCCAAAAAGGCCGCTGATGAGAGCATGACCGGCAACAGAACAGCTGAAACCGGCACAGCGGACAGCCCGTCCGCAGCAACAACAGCATCGCGCGCGCCGATTAGTTCAGCCCCGGATGATGTGGTCGAGGTTGGTGGCAACGAGCCTGCCAAGCCACGTCGTGGCTGGTGGTCCCGCGGGTAACCCGACCGCCACAGTTCATAAAACAAGACTGGCGGCATAGTCGCCAGCCGATCATCTTTACCCGGCCAAAATTGTTTTATCAGGCTTGTTTGGCCAGCCAGCTTGTCAGCCGCGCGACTGCCTTTTTGATATCGGCGGTACTGCCCGCATAGGACAAGCGCATATGGGTGTGGCCATCGACCGCATCAAAATCGACTCCCGGCGTCATGGCAATCCCGGTGTCATTCAAAATACGACCCGCAAAGTCGATCGAGTCGGATGTCAATGCGCTGATATCGGCATAGAGATAAAACGCCCCATCAGACGGGGCATGATTGCCCAAAAATTCAGGCGGCAGCCCACGATAGAGAATATCGCGGTTTTCGCGATAACGCGGAATATGCGCGTCCAATTCTTCATAGGCATCAAACGCCGCAATCGCCCCGATCTGGTTCAGCGTTGCCGCCGAGATATAGAGGTTTTGTGCCAGCCGTTCGGACACCGCAACAAGATCATCAGGCACCACCATCCAGCCAAGACGCCAGCCGGTCATGCAGAAATATTTGGAAAAAGAATTGATGATGATCGCGTTGTCGCTATAGGCCAGCGCGCTTGGCGTCTTTTTGCCAAAGGTCAATCCATGATAGATCTCATCCATGATCAACCGCACGCCATGCGTATCGCACCATTTGCAAATCGCAGCGATTTCATCGGCGTCCATCACCACCCCCGTGGGATTGGCAGGGCTGGCGAGCAACAAACCGTCAGGGATCGCGCCGTCGGCCACCAGCGCATCCAAATCGGGCATCCAGTTTTGGGCCGCGCGTGCTGGCAATAATTTCGGTGTAAGCCCCAACCCCAACATCAGATTATAATAGGCCGGATAGCCGGGGGTCGCGATAGCAATTTTGTCACCCTTGTCAAAGGCTGACAAAAAGGCAATCGCAAAACCAAGCGATGAACCGGGCGTGACAGCGATTTTTTGCCAGTCAATCTGAAGGCCGTACCAGTCCTGATAATGCGCGGCAATACGCTGCCGCAATTCAGGCAAACCAAGCCCGACCGCATAGCCATGTGACGCGGTATGCTGCAACGAAGACTGTAATGCGCGGCTGACGGTGGCCGGTGGCGGCGTTGAAGGCTGCCCAACCTCAAGATGCACCAAATCTTCACCAGCCGCCCGCATTTCTTTTGCCCGCTGCATCACTTGCATGGCTAAAAATGCCGGAATATCACGCGCTTGACTTACTTTTAAGGCCATTGTTCTGTTCGCTGATCAATGCCATCTTAGTGCCGAAAGGCGGGCATTTGTCGGGAGTGGGAAGAATGTGGCAAACACCACCGAGGCCAAGGCTCTAGCACAACCGCCATAAACAGGCCATAAAATTATTGGATCTTTTATCGATGAGACTACTTTACATATGCCGCGCGACAGTTCTGGCGGGGTTGCTTATGGCCAGCAACGCCACCGCCGGAATGATCCGCGATACCGAAATTGAGGCCGGATTGACCAAGCTGGCGGCCCCGCTGATCGCCGCTGCCGGTTATGCGCCCGATGCTGTAAAATTGCGGGTGATCATCGATCCCAGCTATAACGCGTTCGTCGCCGGTGAAATGACTATCTATATCCATTCCGGCCTGTTGACCGAGGCGCGATCGGGCGAGGAAATTCTCGGTGTTATCGCACATGAACTTGGCCATTTGAAAGCCGGACATGTGCCGCGGCGCGACGAGGCCTTGCGTGAGGCAAGTGGCGCCGGTGCCTTGGCCACGATTGCCGCCTTGGCTCTGGCGGCGGGCGGGGCGCCGGCGGACGCCACCATCGGCGTGATGATCGGCGGCAGCGACCAGATCAACCGCCAGCTATTACGCGGATTTCGGCGCGATGAGTCGGTGGCCGACGAATTTGGTTTGCGCTTTCTTGACACGGCACGGGTAAGCTCGCGCGGGCTTGCCGAGATGATGCGCCGGCTTGCCGCCCAGCGCGCCTTACCGGAAAACCGCCAATCACAATATTATCAAACGCATCCCGGCGCTGCCGACCGCCTTGCGGTCTATAATGACCATCTACAACAGTCATCCTTGGCCAACAGCCAGCTGGCAGACAGGCCGCGCCAGTTGATGACCCGGATCACCGACAAGCTGCGCGCCTACAGCGCCCCACCACAACAGACCATTGCCAACCTATCGGCGCTTGCCGCTGCCAACCGCGATTATGGCTTGGCCATCGCCCAGTTTCGCCGTGGCGATTTGCAGGCGGCCCTGACGATCATGGATCGACAGACAGCAGACCAGCCGGATGATGCGTTCTTTCACGAATTTCGCGGTGATATCTTGATGTCACTGGCACAACCCGCACAGGCGGCAATCGCCTATGAAACCGCGATCAAGCTCCGACCTGACAGTCCGCAAATCCTGCTCAATCTTGGGCGCGCGCTGGTTGCCACCCACGACAAGGCACGCCTGTCACGGGCCGTTGCCGCGCTTGAATTGGCGGTGCGCGGTGAACCGAGATGGGCGTTTGCCCATCGACAATTGGCCATTGCCTATGGCCGTGCTGGCCAGATTGCGGCGGCTGATATAACGCTGGCAGATGAAGCGGTTTTGCGGCAAGACAAACAGCAGGCGATCCGGATGGCAAGACGTGTGATCAAGCGGCCAGAGATTGCCGCCGATATCCGCAATCGGGCGAATGATATTCTGTTTCGCTTTGGGGCGGCCGAGTGAGTGAATGCTTGGCAAAGGCCGGCCTTATCCGATATAGTCGGGCGCGTCCAAGCGGATGCCGGCCGTTGCGCGGCCGCACCACCACACCCGGCGCTGGAGGCATTGTTATGCGGCATCAGCTTTTTCTGTGTCTTGTTGCTGGCCTGATGCTATTGACATCGGGCCACATTACAACGGCGCGCGCCGATCTTGATCCGGCTGACAGGCAGGCGATCCGGCAAGAAATTGAGACATATATTCGCCAAAACCCGGAAATTTTGCGCGACGCCTTGGTGGCGCTGGCAGCGCGCGAAGAGGCCGCGCGTCAACGCGCGGGTATCGCCCAAGTGCGCAATGATGCTGGCGATCCGGTTCTTGGCAACCCAGACGGCGCGATAACGGTCTATGAATTTTCCGATTATAATTGCGGCTATTGTAAACGTATGTTCGCACCGGTTATCGCACTTGTGGCCAATAATAGTGACGTGCGGATGGTGATCAAAGAATTTCCGATCTTGAGCCCATCGTCTCTTAGCGCGGCCAAGGCTGGAATCGCGGCACAAAAGCAAGGCAAGTTTGAAATATTCCACAAGAGTTTGATGACCTATCGCGGACAGGTCACTGACGATGCGATCACCGCCGCCGCCAAGGCGGCCGACATCGATATTGATCAGATGCGGCGCGATATGGAGAGTAAAGACACAACCGCCATTATTGCCCGCACCCGTGCCGCGGCGGCAGCATTGGGTATCAATGGTACGCCAGGGTTTGTGATCGGCGACACGATCATTCCGGGCGCGGTAGACCCGGCCCAATTGCAAGCCGTCATTGATGCCTTGCGCGCAAAAGGTGGTTGATAGTGTTGCGCGACCGGCGATTAGGTGTAAGGTAAGCACATCATGGCAAGTAAAGCTGACATTCTGGTCCTGAACGGCCCCAATCTGAACATGCTTGGCACGCGTGAACCCGGTATTTACGGGCATCAGACGCTTGCCGACATCGAAGCAAAATGCCGTGACCTTGCGGCATCGCGCAACATGACCATTGACTGGTTCACATCAAACAGCGAAGGCGCGTTGATCGATCGCATTCATGATGCGGTTGG
>JAYOFA010000002.1:25842-57954 GCA_038116935.1 Puniceispirillum sp. (SeqCode)
GGTTCACATCAAACAGCGAAGGCGCGTTGATCGATCGCATTCATGATGCGGTTGGTGCATCGGACTGGATTGTTGTCAATGCTGCCGGACTGACCCATACATCGGTCGCCTTACGCGATGCGTTGTCCTTGTTTCCGGGCGATGTGATCGAGGTCCATCTGTCGAACATCCATGCGCGGGAAAGCTTTCGCCATACATCCCTGATTTCCCCGGTGGCCAAAGGTATTATTGCCGGTTTTGGCGCCGCGTCCTATTATGTCGCACTTGATGCGATCACTCATCTGACCAAGGAGACCTGACCCCTATGGCCACGACCCCAAAAACACCGGCAGCCAAAAAGGCGGCCGCCAAAAACAGCGTGAGCGCCGAGACCAAATTGGTTCAGGACCTGGCCGATATTCTTGATAAAGCCGGACTGGCCGAGCTGGAATATGAAACCGAGACTGTCGCTGTCCGTCTATCACGTGTGGCAGGTAGTGCGCCGGTAGCCGCCGTTGCACCGACAGCCCCTATCGCCGCCCCGGTGGCGGCCCCACCGGCCGAACCGTCAGCGCCAGCACTAGACAATCCAGCCGATCATCCCGGCACCATCACCTCGCCCATGGTCGGCACGGTCTATACCGCGCCGGAACCTGATGCACCGCTGTTCATTACCGAAGGGGCAACCGTCAAAGCCGGCCAGACCCTGTTTATCGTCGAGGCAATGAAAGTGATGAACCCGATCACCGCGCCGCAGGCCGGTAGGGTGGTCAAGATTCTCGTGCAGAATGCGCAACCGGTCGAATTCGGTGAATCGCTGGTGATTATAGAATAACGTCATGTTCAAAAAGATCCTGATAACAAACCGTGGTGATGTGGCGTTGCGGGTGCTTCGTGCCTGCAAGGAATTGGGCATTCCATCGGTTGTTGTGCATTCAACGGCAGATGCCGATTCAATGCCGGTCCGATTGGCGGATGAATCAGTGTGCATCGGCCCGCCAAGCAGCAGCGCATCCTATCTCAATATTCCGGCTATTTTATCGGCTGTGGCCATTACCGGTGCCGATGCGATCCACCCCGGGGTTGGCTTTTTATCGGAAAATGCTGATTTCGCCGAAATCGTCGCCGCCCATGGGCTGACCTTTATCGGCCCGAAAACCGAGCATATCCGCGCGATGGGTGACAAGGTCGAGGCCAAAATTACCGCGGCCGAATCGGGTCTGCCGTTGGTTCCGGGCTCTCCCGGTGCGGTTCACACCCTTGAAGAGGCGGTGACGATTGGTCAAGAGATCGGCTATCCGCTGCTGGTTAAAGCGGCGTCAGGTGGTGGCGGGCGCGGCATGAAGGTCGCCGACAGCGCCGATCATCTGGCCGAGGCCTTTTCAGCCGCCCGTAGTGAAGCCAAGGCCGCCTTTGGTGATAATACGGTCTATCTTGAACGCTATCTTGGCCAGCCACGCCATATCGAGGTTCAGGTTATTGCCGACTCGCATGGGAATGTCGTGCATCTTGGCGAACGCGAATGTTCGGTCCAGCGCCGGCACCAAAAGCTGTTTGAAGAAGCCCCCTCGCCCGCCTTAACCGCCGATGAGCGCGCCAAGATCGGCAAAATCGCCGCTGATGCGACCCGCCGCATGGGGTATCTTGGCGTTGGCACGATGGAATTTTTGTATGAGGATGGCGCGTTCTTCTTTATCGAGATGAACACCCGGCTTCAGGTCGAACATCCGATTACCGAGGAAATCACTGGCATTGATCTGGTGCGCGAACAAATCCGCATCGCCGCCGGCTTGCCGCTTAGCTTTAGCCAAGATGATGTCACATTTACCGGCCATGCAATCGAATGCCGGATCAATGCCGAACATCCTGAAACCTTTATGCCAACCCCCGGCAAGGTGACCTCTTTTCATGCGCCGGGCGGTCCTGGCATTCGCATTGAATCCTGCCTTTATTCCGGTTATGCCGTGCCACCCTATTATGACAGTCTGATTGCCAAGCTGATTGTTCACGGCGATGACCGCGACCATTGCTTGGCCCGGTTACGGCGCGCATTAGAGGAATTTATTGTGGAGCCGATTCCGACAACCTTGGCCCTACACAAACGGCTTGTCGAAGCGGATGCGATCAAGGATGGCAGCTACAATATCCGCTGGCTTGAAGAAAAGTTTCTTGCCGATTGATAGACTGGTCCGGTGATGGTGGAGACCGGCATGGCCAACAGCCAACGCTATAGCTACGCCCCTGAGACAATCATCAAGGCTTATGCACTTGGCGTGTTTCCAATGGCTGACAGCCATGACAGCCGCGAGATTCATTTCTACGACCCTGATCAACGGGCGTTGATCCCGCTTGATCGGCACACCGGTGCCGGCCCGCATATTCCCCGTCGCCTGCAGCGCCGGGTGCGTCAAACGCCATTCCGGGTGACCATCAATGTTGATTTTGCCGCGGTGATCAGCGCCTGTGCCGCGCCAAGCCCGACCCGCACCGATACTTGGATCAATCAAGACATCAAACAACTCTATATCGCGCTTCACAAAATGGGATTTGCCCATTCGATTGAGGTGTGGGATGGCGCCGTTCTTGTCGGTGGCCTTTATGGTGTTGCCCTGCGCGCGGCTTTTTTTGGCGAGTCAATGTTCTCCCGCCAGACCGATGCCTCAAAAATTGCGTTGGTGCATCTGATGGCACGGCTGCAGGCTGGCAGGTTTCATTTTCTTGATGCCCAGTTCAGCAATGATCATTTACAGCAATTCGGCGTGACCGAGGTGCCACGGCATGAATTCCAAAGCCGGCTTGCCGCGGCGCTCGCTGCCGACGCGGATTTGCAACTCGCAACATCAAGCCAATCAATGGCTACCGCATTTCTGGACGCGTTGAATACCGGCAAAATCTAGCCGGCGGTACAGGCCAAAATGGTGATATCATAGACCGGATGTTCAAGCGCCGAGACCGCCGGACTTGACGCAAACATCCAGCCGGCAAAAGCGGTTTTGGCTGGTTGATTGCCATAGCCGATATCGCGGATCGTCAAAAATGCGGCGCTTTCAGGTGGTTCTTCGGGCGGATGAAACGCACATGTTTCAACCGTGATTTCCAGCGTTCCAAATGTTTGACGCGTGCCAACCGCCATTTCAATTGTAGAAATACGCGCGGTAATTTTATCAAGCGCCTGCAAGGTAACACGCTCACCATCAATCCATGTCGCGGCATTGGCCGCCAGGGTCATGGTGGCAACGATAACGGCCGACACCAGCGTACGGCACCCGGCACCCGCGGTACCGCGACGCATCATGCGGATTGTCGTCAATAGCCTGTTGTGCATCACCCGCATGCCCGCGACGCTAGTTCGATGCGCCGCCAGACGCAAATACCGCCTTACCAAGAAGATCCGTCAGACTGATTGGATCACGGGTATTATAGATCACCGCACCATCTTTGAGATTATCTAATGCCGCGCCAGGCAATAATTCCAACACATTACCGCCAAGTAACGATGCCGCGGTAATCCGCGCACTGCTGTCGGCAGGGATTTTAATCGCCGGATCAATCGCCATCGAAATACGGGCGACAAAGGTAACTGGATCAAGCTGCTGACGGGTGATTTGGCCGACTTTGATGCCTGAAATACGCACATCATCGCCAACCACCAGCCCACCGGTGCTGCCAAATTCAGCGCTGATTTCATAGCCGCCAGCCCCCTTCATGTCCGCCGCTTCATAGGCCAGCGCGATAAACCCCGCTGCCGCCAGCAACACCACCGCGCCCATCACGATTTCGAGCATATTGCGCTGCATGGCTCAGACCTCCTCTAAGGGCCAGGTAATGACCACTGATCGCCGCACCGATACCGTCAGGCCGGCGTCCATGGTTCATAATCGCCGGTAGCCGCCTGACGCTTGCCACCTTTCAGCATATGACCAGACGGCCGGTGCGCATGGACCGTACCGGTTAGATTGGGCTGATGCTGTTGCTGCCAACCATGCTGCTGGTAGCCGCCTTCCGGTGGCGGGGCCGATTCGGTGTGATGCAACCAGCCATGCCAGTCTGCCGGCACCTTGGATGCCTCGGCGATACCCTTATACCGCACATAACGGCGCGGCGGGCGGCCAGGGCGCGCCTTGCGCTCTTCGTAATAGCGGTTACCAAACGAATCACTGCCGACCTGTGTTGCGGTCAGTTTCAGCGTAATCAACGTCACCAAATCCATCTTTCGCTATATCCTTGGCTGGTCTGGGCGGTATGCGGGCCCGGTTTGTAGCATCTCTACTATAGGCCGAAGCAACCCGCCTCGTCCAGATATCCTTGTATGCGGGCGCCCCATTTTTGTGCGTGTTTCTGTTCACCCTATCGAACCAGCGCCGATACCCCGAACCCATCACCACAAATGCGTCCTGACAAACCGATAAATCATTCGGCCGAACAGAGGGCCGATCGCCGCCATAGTGACGCCCTCCAAAGTTTTTTCTCATCAATAGTTTAACAAACGAATTGATACTTAACCTATGGGTAGCACACCAAAATAACGAGGCCATTTCATGGCTTTTTTTTGGCGAATAGGTCGTTTTCACTATTGTCCAAGCGCGCCTATATCATGTAGTTTATGGGTGTGTCAGACGCTATATATAGTTAGTTTACCTAAATAAAGCGTCATAACATCAAGAAATTCAACAACAAATCCGGCTTGGCAGAGGTTGGGCTTACGGCGATCAGGGGACAGTATTTATGCATTTCGAAAGACGTTTCACAACTTCTGGTAAAGATGCCTATGACGCATTGGAATTTAGGCGTGCGACCAGCGAGATTCGCAACCCTGATGGGACCATTGTGTTTCGCGCCGAGGACATTGAAGTGCCAGCGCAGTTTTCGCAGGTCGCAACCGATATCCTAGCGCAGAAATATTTTCGCAAGGCCGGGGTGCCGGCAGCCTTGCGCCGGGTAGAAGAAAGCGCTGTTCCCTCATGGCTATGGCGGAGTGAGGCCGACAGCAAAGCGTTGGCCAAATTGCCTGAAGACGCGCGCTACAGCGGTGAAGTGTCTGCCAAGCAAGTCTTTGACCGGTTGGCTGGCACCTGGACCTATTGGGGCTGGAAAGGCGGCTATTTCACCAGCGAGGAAGATGCGCGCACCTATTTTGACGAGATGCGGTATATGTTGGCAATGCAGATGGCGGCGCCTAACTCGCCACAATGGTTCAATACCGGCCTGCATTGGGCCTATGGCATTGACGGGCCAAGTCAGGGCCATTTTTATGTCGATTACAAAACCGGCAAGCTCACCCGGTCAGCCACCGCCTATGAGCATCCGCAACCACATGCCTGTTTTATCCAGTCGGTCAGCGATGATTTGGTCAATGACGGCGGCATCATGGATTTGTGGGTCCGCGAGGCACGCTTGTTCAAATACGGATCGGGCACCGGATCAAATTTCAGCCGGCTACGCGGTGAAGGGGAAAGCCTGTCGGGCGGCGGCAAGTCATCCGGTCTGATGAGCTTTTTGCGAATCGGCGACCGGGCGGCCGGGGCCATCAAATCAGGGGGCACAACCCGCCGCGCCGCCAAGATGGTGACCGTTGATATCGACCATCCGGATATTGAGGCCTATGTCGACTGGAAGGTGGTCGAAGAACAAAAGGTGGCGGCCCTTGTTGCTGGCTCAAAACTGGCCCAAACGCATATGGGCGCGGTGATGGACGCCTGCCAGATCACCGATGGTCTTGATGGTGACGAACGGTTTGACCCAAAAGCCAACAAAGCCCTGAAAAAAGCGATTTTGGCGGCACGCAAGGTGATGATCCCGGAAAATTATGTCCAGCGGGTGATCCAATTTGCCAAGCAGGGCTATACCGAAATTGAATTCAAAACCTATGACACCGACTGGGATTCAGAAGCCTATCTGACCGTTGCCGGCCAAAATTCAAACAACTCGGTCCGCGTCAGCAATGATTTCTTGCAAGCGGTCCTTGATAAAGGTGACTGGGAATTGATCAAACGCCGCGACGGTGGCGTGGCCAAGCGGATTAAGGCCGCCGACCTGTGGGAAAAGATTGCCCACGCGGCATGGGCGTGCGCCGATCCGGGTCTGCAATATGATACCACCATCAATGAATGGCACACCTGCCCTGAGGGTGGCCGGATC
The DNA here is from genome assembly GCA_038116935.1 of Puniceispirillum sp. (SeqCode). Classification (GTDB taxonomy): domain Bacteria; phylum Pseudomonadota; class Alphaproteobacteria; order Puniceispirillales; family Puniceispirillaceae; genus UBA3439. The sequence continues at coordinate 31,960 of JAYOFA010000002.1, forward strand.
AATGCGTCGAATCCATGTTCAGAATATATGTTCTTGGATGATACCGCCTGTAACCTTGCATCGCTAAATCTGATGCAATTCCGCAACACCGATAAAAGCTTTGACATTCCGGCGTTTGAACATGCCGTGCGGTTCTGGACATTAACATTGGAAATTTCAGTGTTGATGGCGCAATTCCCCTCAAAGGAAATTGCCCAACTGTCTTATGAATACCGGACGCTGGGCCTTGGCTTTGCCAATATTGGTGGCTTGCTGATGGCGGCTGGCCATTCCTATGACAGCGATGAAGGCCGGGCGATTTGTGGGGCTATCTCGGCGATCATGACCGGTATTGCCTATGCGACATCGGCAGAAATCGCCAAGGAAGTCGGACCATTCCCGAACCATAAAAAGAACGCCAAACATATGATGCGGGTGATGGAAAACCACCGGCTTGCCGCCCATGGTAAAGCAACTGGCTATAAAGGGCTTAGCATTCTCCCGGTTCCGCTGGACATCAAATCCTGCCCTGACAAGGCCCTGACTGACGCCGCCAAACATGCATGGGATCTGGCGGTCGACAGTGGCAAAAAACATGGCTACCGCAATGCACAGGCCACGGTGATTGCCCCAACCGGCACCATCGGTCTGGTGATGGATTGCGACACCACCGGGATCGAGCCTGATTTCGCGATTGTCAAATTCAAGAAACTGGCCGGCGGCGGTTACTTCAAGATCATCAATCGGGTGGTTCCCGAAGCGCTTGAAGAGCTTGGCTATGACCAGCCACAGATTGATGACATCATCAATTATGCCGTGGGGTCAGGAAGTCTGAAAAACTGTCAGTCCGTGTCGCTTAACGCGTTGCGTGACAAGGGCTTTGGCGATGCTGAAATCGACAAGATTGAAGCCGGCCTTGGCAGCGCCTTTGATATCAAATTCGTGTTCAACCACTACACGCTCGGTGCCGATTTCTGCAAGGACAAGCTTGGTCTGAGCGATGCCCAGATGAATGATTTCGAATTTAATCTTCTGGCCTATCTTGGGTTCAGCAAGGACGAAATTGAGGCAGCCAACATTCATGTGTGTGGGGCCATGACATTGGAAGGCGCACCGCATCTTAAAGACGCGCACCTGCCTATCTTTGACTGTGCCAATGTATGCGGCCGCATCGGTAAACGCTTCTTGTCGGTCGACAGCCATATCACCATGATGGCAGCCTCACAGCCTTTCATTTCCGGGGCGATTTCCAAGACCATCAACATGCCCAACGCGGCGACAGTCGAGGAATGTGGTGCGGCCTATATGTTGTCATGGAAATTGGGGCTGAAGGCCAACGCGCTCTATCGTGACGGCTCAAAGCTGAGCCAGCCATTGTCATCCGGGCTTGTTGATGACATCGACGATGAAGAGGACGAAATGCAGGATGCGCCATTGGCAGCAGCGTCCCCGCAAGTGATCGAGAAAGTTGTCGAGCGGATTGTGCGGGCCGAACGTGAACGGCTGCCCCACCGGCGCAAGGGCTATACGCAAAAAGCCACCGTCGGCGGGCACAAAGTTTACCTGCGAACTGGCGAATATGAAGATGGCCGGCTTGGTGAGGTGTTCATCGATATGCATAAGGAAGGCGCCGCGTTCCGGTCATTGATGAACAATTTTGCGATCGCGGTATCAATCGGCCTGCAATATGGGGTGCCGCTTGAGGAATTTGTCGAGGCCTACACCTTTACCCGGTTTGAGCCACAAGGCATTGTGACTGGCAATGATGCGATCAAGATGTCGACCTCGATTCTTGATTACACATTCCGCGAACTGGCCATTTCCTACCTTGACCGCGGCGACCTTGGCCATGTCAATGTTGACGATCTTGATGTCACCACCACCGGTGCTGGTGACAGCCAGTCTGAACTGATGAACCGGGTGACAAGCCATGGCTTTATCCGCCGCCAAGGGCTGGTGGTCTATTCAAATGACGGATCAGCCGCACTGGCCAAAAGCCCGGACCAAGGCACAGTCACCATGCGGGCAGCTGACCCGCAGCCTGTGATTAAAGCCGATGTCGGATCGGTGACCACCGGGGCCACAATCGCCACCGGCAGCGCCGCACAGAAAACATCCGACAGGGTGCAGCAAGCCCGCATGCAAGGCTATGAGGGTGAGGCCTGCCCTGAATGTCAGAATTTCACTCTGGTGCGGAATGGCACTTGCCTCAAATGTAACACATGCGGTGGCACCACGGGGTGCAGTTAAGCTCTCCCTGCAGCGCAACCTGCAGAACTGGCCCCGCGTGAAAATGCGGGGCCTTTTTCATGGATATCTGCTATCTTGTCATCCAGGCTTCGTTATGCCAGCGTGCTGACATCGCCCCTAAAAACAACCGCGCAGCTTTTTGACCGAAAATAACAGGAGACAATGATGACCAGCACCGTAGAACAGCGGCTTCAGGATATTGGTGTAACGATCCCGGATGCCCCGACACCGGCGGCCAACTATCTTCCCTTTACCCGCACGGGTAATTTGGTATTTGTGTCAGGTCAGGTCCCGTTTGTTGATGGCAAAATCGAAAAAACCGGCACTGTTGGCACAACAGCCAGCATCGAGGATGCACAAGGTCAGGCCAAAATCTGTGCGATCAATCTCCTCGCCCAACTAAAAGTCGCCTGTGACGGCGATCTCGACCGCGTCGTCAAGGTTGTCAAGCTGGGCGCTTTTGTTGCCTCGGCAGATAATTTCAACAACCAGCCACAAGTTGTGAATGCCGCGTCAGACCTGATGGTTGCCGCCTTTGGCGATGCGGGCCGGCACGCCCGCTTTGCCGTTGGCAGCAATGCGCTGCCCTTGAACTGCCTTGTCGAGATTGACGGTATTTTTGAAATTTCCTGATCTGGGACCGGTGCAAATCCGGCCTTGTCCGACCGATGGATGACCATAAGCTGACCGCCGAGACCGTGCGCGACATCGCCGCGGTATCCGCTGACGACTGGGACCGCCTTGCCGGTTCTGCCAATCCGTTCGTCAGCCACGCGTTTCTGGCGGCGCTGGAAAGCGGTGGTGCGGTCGGTGGTGATAGCGGCTGGGATCCGTACCATATTATTGTGCGAGACAGCAGCGACCGGCTTGCCGCGGCGATGCCGTTATATATCAAGCATCATTCCTATGGCGAATATGTGTTTGACCATAGCTGGGCGAATGCGTTTGAACGCGCCGGCGGCCACTATTACCCCAAATTGTTGAGCGCTATACCCTTTACCCCGGTGACCGGCCCGCGATTATTGGCACAAGATGACAGCGTCGCCCTAAAACACGCCCTTGCCGATGCCGTGCAAGCCCTTGTTCAGCAATATCAATTATCATCGGTTCATATCAATTTTGTTTCGCCGTCCGATGCACAATTGCTGCAGCAGCAAGGCTGGCTTGTCCGCCAGGGGCTACAATTTCATTGGCATAATGCCAACTATGCCGATTTTGACGCGTTTCTGGCCAGCCTGTCGTCACGCAAACGGAAAAATATTCGCAAGGAACGGGCCGGCGTAATGGCGGCTGGGGTGACCATGCGGCAACTAACCGGCGATGCCATCAGCGCTGATCACATTGACGCCTTTTACCGGTTTTATCTATCAACCATCGATCGCAAATGGGGCGGGGCCTATTTGACTTTACCGGTCTTTCAGCAGTTACGCGAAACCATGGCTGACAAAATGCTGTTGGTTGTTGCTGAATATGATGGTCGCATTATCGGCGGGGCGCTCAATTTCATTGGCGAAGACACCCTTTATGGCCGCAATTGGGGGGCCGATATCGATATCCCCTTCCTGCATTTTGAGGCTTGTTACTATCAGGCGATCGATTACGCGATCCGTCATGGTCTTGCCCGTGTCGAGGCTGGCGCACAAGGCTTTCACAAGGTCCAGCGCGGCTACCTTCCCGAAACCACTTGGTCACTTCATCATATTGCCGATGACGGGTTTCGGGCGGCGGTCGCGCGGTTTCTGGATGCCGAGTCGCGCGGGATCAGTGACGAGAAAAACCAGATCGCGATGACGACCCCGTTCCGGTCGGCGCGATAACAGCGCCGCAGACCAGCGGCACGACCGGTTAATCGGCCTGCGGTGCTGGGAGTGCGGCCCGCCGCGCCCCGGCAAGCGCCTTTTGCGGCGGCACCTTCACGGTGACTTTCAACGCACCATCGACCACATCGACCAACGCCACCCCACCACCGGTCAAGCCGCCAAACAGCAATTCGTCGGCAAGCGGCTTTTTGATATGTTCTTGGACAACCCGCGACAACGGCCGTGCGCCATATTTGGAATCATACCCACGATCTGCCAGCCAGTCGCGCGCCGCAGTGGTCAATTCAATCTCGACATTGCGGTCGGCAAGCTGCATATCCAACTGCATAACAAATTTGTCGACGACACGACGGATCACCTCCTTGCCAAGCGGCGCAAACGGGATAATCGCATCAAGCCGGTTTCTAAATTCCGGGGTGAAAAGGCGCTCGATCGCTTCAACATCGGCCCCTTCATTATGCGTGCGGTTAAAGCCGATCGCGGCCTTTGACAATTCCTGGGCTCCGGCATTGGTGGTCATAATCAAGATCACATTGCGGAAATCGACCGTCTTGCCATTATTGTCGGTCAACCGCCCGTGATCCATCACCTGCAAGAGAATATTGAATAAATCCGGATGGGCCTTTTCAATCTCGTCAAGCAGCAACACCACATGCGGGGTTTGGTCAACGGCGTCCGTCAGCAGCCCCCCTTGATCAAAACCGACATAGCCTGGCGGCGCGCCGATAAGGCGCGATACCGTATGGCGCTCCATATATTCGGACATATCAAAGCGGACAAGCTTGATACCAAGCGCCTCGGCAAGTTGCCGGGCAACCTCGGTTTTGCCAACACCGGTCGGACCCGAAAACAGATAATTGCCAACCGGCTTTTCCGGTTCCCGCAACCCAGCCCGCGATAGTTTGATCGCCGATGCCAGTGCCGCAATCGCTGTATCCTGTCCGAACACCAGCCGCCCAAGATCTTCTTCAAGCGATGCCAGCACCGCCTTGTCATCGCGGCTCACATGTTTTGACGGGATTCGCGCCATAGTCGCGATGGTCGTTTCGATATCCTTTTGGCCAATCGTCGCCCGACGCCGGGACGGTGGTAACAGCTTTTGCGCGGCCGCCGCCTCGTCAATCACATCAATCGCCTTGTCTGGCAATTTCCGGTCATTGATATAACGGGCGGCAAGATCAACCGCGGTTTTCAGCGCCGCGCCGGTAAACCGTACCTGATGATGTGCTTCATAGCGGCTTTTCAGCCCGTTCAGAATTTTGATCGTATCGGCGACTGACGGTTCAGGCACATCGATCTTTTGAAACCGCCGCACCAGCGCCCGGTCTTTTTCAAAATAACCGCGATATTCTTTATAGGTGGTTGAACCGATACAGCGCAGCGAGCCGTCCTGTAATGCCGGTTTGAGCAGATTAGACGCGTCCATCGCCCCACCCGATGTGGCCCCGGCGCCAATGACAGTGTGAATCTCGTCAATGAACAGGATCGCGTTTTCATCATCGGCGACCGCCTTCATCACCGCTTTCAGTCGCTCTTCAAAATCACCGCGATAACGGGTGCCGGCCAACAGCTGCCCCATATCAAGCGCATAAATCACCGCTGTCGACAGCACCTCAGGCACAGCCCCTTCATAGATCCGCAAGGCCAGCCCTTCGGCAATCGCCGTTTTGCCAACACCCGGATCACCGACATAGAGCGGGTTGTTCTTGGTGCGCCGACACAGCACCTGAATGGTCCGGTCAAGTTCACGATCACGGCCAATCAACGGGTCGATCTTGCCGGCGGCGGCTTTGCTGATCAAATTGACTGCATATTGAGACAGCGCATCCTTGCCAGCGGTTTCGGCACTGTCACCTTCGCTGACATCTTCAGCCCCTTTGGCGAGGTTGCCCTCACTGCCATGGCTGAGATAGGACACCGCATCAAGCCGTGTCATATTCAGCGATTTCAAAAACCACACGGCATGGCTTTCGCGTTCCGAAAACAGCGCGACCAGCACATTCGCACCAGTTGCCACATCGCGGCCTGATGACTGGGTATGGATAATCGCCCGCTGGACAACACGCTGGAAACTGGCCGTTGGCTGGACCGAATCCTCGATCGCCAGATTGATGATAGATGCCAACTCATCCTCGATAAAATCGCTCAGCTTTTGCTTCAGCTCATCGACATTCACCGCACAGGCGTTCAGCACCTCAAGCGCATCATTATCTTCGGTCAACGCCATCAGCAAATGTTCAAGCGTGGCAAACTCATGCGACCGCGAAGCCGCATTGGCCATAGCCCGGCGTAGCGTTTCCTCGAGTTCACGAGACAGCATGATCTAATCCTTTTCGATTTCCAGTTGCAACGGATGCTCGTTCTTACGGGCATAATGCATGGTTTGTTGTGCCTTGCTTTCTGCCACCTCAAAACTGTAGATGCCGCACACCCCGACGCCGCGCTGATGTACATTCATCATGATACGCGTCGCATCTTCAGCCGAATGACCAAAAAAATGCTGTAACACATGCACCACAAATTCCATCGGCGTATAATCGTCATTCAACATGATGACTTTATACATGGATGGTTTTTTGGTCTTTGTGCGGCTGTCCAGAACAAGCTGGCCATTACCATTCCCGTCATCATCCTGTGCCATGACCGATCCGTATTGTTCACCCGACGAGTCTAAACAGTTTCACCAAACAAGATTATCACAAAATAGAGAGGCGCTGCATCTATAGATATTGGCATTTTTTCAGCCGGTAAAAGGGGCAAGACCAAAATATTACGCGAAACTGATAAAACACAAAATATTGGCAAGAATCTTGAATAGATTACTAATTAAGCTATGATTCGCAGGCGCAACGCCACTGGCATGACATGTGAAAGCAGCACAAGGCAGTTCATAATGAGGCATTCGGGACCGGTTGAAAGGGCAGCTGCCGCGCGGCGAAACACCAGCGCACCGGCGAGCGGTTTCAAGTCCGTGTCACCCTTGATGATGGCCTTTATGTCGGGGGTTTTGCTGGTCGCCATGCTGGTTGGGGCAGGCCGCGCCGAGGCCGGCAAATATGCGTCCATTGTGATGGAAGAGGCCAGTGGCCGGGTGCTGTTTTCCCGCAATGCCGACAGTTTGCGTTATCCGGCATCGCTGACCAAAATTATGACGCTTTATCTGTTATTCGAAGATATCGAAGCTGGCAAAATATCGCTGAAGAGCCGTATTCCGGTATCCAAGCGGGCGGCCGGTCGGTCGCCGTCAAAGCTCTATCTAAAGCCGGGGCAATCGATCAATGCGGAACAGGCAATTTACGCGCTGGTGACCAAATCGGCCAATGATGTCGCCACCGCCGTCGCCGAAAAGCTGGCGGGCACCGAACGCAAATTCGCCAAACGCATGACCCGCAAGGCCAAATCACTTGGCATGACGCGGACCACTTTCATGAATGCGTCCGGCTTGCCCAATCGGCGGCAGCGGTCAACGGCGCGTGATATGGCGCGTCTGGCGATCGCGATACGCCGTGATTTTCCACAATTCTATAAATTTTTCAGCACCAAAAGCTTTAGCTGGAAAGGCCGCCGGTTCAAAAACCACAACCGGCTGCTTGCCAATTACAGTGGCACAGACGGTATAAAAACCGGCTATATCAACGCATCGGGATTCAATCTGGTGGCCGCCGTCGAACGGCGCGGCGTGCGGTTGATTGGCGTTGTATTTGGTGGCAAAACATCGCGCAGCCGCGACCGGCATATGATCAGCATCCTTGACCGGCAGTTCAAACGCGCCAAAACCATCACGGTACGGGCGGCGGCGGCGATGCCATCTGCCTTGCCCATCGCCCCGCCACGCCGTACAGCCGACCTGCCAGAGGTGCCGGCCACCCTGCCAAACAGCGCGCCTATTGCGGCGCGCGCCAAAAAGCCGGGTGATGCCCCCTCATTATGGAGCGTGCAGATTGGCAATTTTGCCCAGCGCGCCAATGCCCATAAAGCTGCCATTCGGGCACGACGCATGGCCGATGATGTACTTGGCATGACGCCGGCGCATTTGATGCTGGTATCGCGCGGCAATATGCCGTTATGGCGGGTGCGGTTTAACAATCTTGATGAAGGCGCGGCCCGCACCGCCTGTGCCGCCTTGTTTAGCGCTGGCAGCCCGTGTATTGCGGTTGAAAATCGGGGTTGAAAATCAGGGCTGAAACCACACCGGACAAATAGCCTGGCAACCGCTCCAACCACCGCGTCTTGCTAGCGAAAATCACGGCTTCGCATACGCACCGCCGCCGGCGTGTCGGCATGGGCATCAAGATACCGCAAAAAGCCGTTCAGATTGAACAGGGATTCGGCGATCACATGGGTGACAGCCTGCTGGCGCTGCACACGCCCGACAAGCCCCATGATCTGGGCGCGTAACAGCGGTGCGCGATAACTGTCGGTCAATCTTGGCCAAACAATCACATTCACCGTTGCGGCGCCATCCTCAAGGGTTAAAAAAACGGTGCCGCTAGCAGTGCCGGGCCGCTGCCGCATCGTGACCAGCCCGGCGATACGCACGCGTTTGCCATCGGGCGCCTGATGCACAAGGCCGCAACGCCGCCAGCCCGCCGCCGCCAGCGGTTTCGCCAGCAGATCAAGCGGATGCGCTTTTAAGGACAGGCCAAGACTACGGTAATCTTCAGCAACATTTTCACCAGCACTAGCAACCGGCAACGCAACATCCGGTTCACCCCCGGCAAGACTGTCATGGCGCCGACCAGCATGGGCAAACAGGGGCAATGGCCGGTCTTGATCAAGTCCACGCACCGCCCATAACGCCTGCCGCCGGGACATGCCAAGGCTGGAAAACCCATCGGCATCGGCAATCGCCTGTAAGGCGGCTTTTGATATATCGGCAAGCCGTACAATCGCCGCAAGACTGGTAAAGGCCACCCTGCCCGCTGACCGCGGGGCATCACTGGCCGCCTGATAACGGCTATCGGCAGCCATCGCGGCACGGCTGGCGGCGATACGTTCGCCTTCATGCCGGCGCAAGCCTTTGACAAGGCGTAACCCCAAACGCAGGCTGTGTCGGCCGGTTTCATGAAGTGGGTCCGGTTCAAGCCGGTGGTCCCAATCTGAATGATTCACATCAACCGGTAGAATAGTTACACCGCTCTTCTTGGCCTCGGCGACCAGTTGGGACGGCGCATAAAACCCCATCGGCTGGGCATTCAACAGGGCACAGACAAACACATCCGGATAATGGCATTTGATCCAAGCCGACACATAAACCAACAGCGCAAAGCTGGCCGCATGTGATTCCGGGAACCCGTATGTGCCAAAGCCTTCAATCTGGCGGAAACAGCGTTCAGCAAAGGCGGCATCATAGCCACGCGCGATCATGCCTTTGACCATTTTGTCATGAAACCGGCTGATCTCGCCGGATTTTTTGAACGTGGCCATAGCGCGGCGCAACCGGTCTGCCTCGGCACCCGAAAAACCGGCCCCGACAATCGCAATCTGCATCGCCTGTTCTTGAAACAGCGGCACCCCAAGCGTTCGTTCCAGCACCGCGCGCAAATCTGCTGACGGATAATCAACCTTTTCCAGCCCGGCACGCCGCCGCAGATATGGATGGACCATATCGCCTTGAATCGGACCGGGGCGCACAATCGCCACCTGCACCACAAGATCATGAAAACAGCGCGGTTGCAGGCGTGGCAGCATAGCCATCTGGGCGCGGGACTCGACTTGAAACACACCAACCGACCGGCCTTGGCATAACATATCATAGGTTGCCGCATCTTCCGGCGGCACCGCGGCCAAGGTCAAACGCCGCCCATAATGCCCTTGCAACAAGTCAAAGGCCCGCCGGATACAGCTAAGCATGCCAAGCGCCAGCACATCAATTTTCAAAAGACCAAGCGCATCAAGATCATCCTTGTCCCATTCGATCACCGTGCGACCGGGCATCGCAGCGGGGCTGATCGGACATAGATGGTCAAGGCGGCCCCGGGTAATCACAAACCCGCCAACATGCTGTGACAGATGCCGGGGAAAGCGGCTGATATCATCAACCAGCCGCAAGACCAGCCGTAGCCGCCGGTCATCCGGATCAAGACCGGCCGCATCCAAAGCGGTGGTGGTCAGCCCGCTGCCTTCGCGCCCCCATACCTCGCCGGCAAGGGCTGCCTGCACATCACGGCTAAGGCCAAATACAGACGCCACCTCGCGCAATGCACTACGACGGCGATAGGTGATAACCGTTGCCGCGAGGCCAGCATGGTCACGGCCATATTTGTCATAAATATATTGGATCACCTCTTCTCGCCGCTCATGTTCAAAATCGACATCAATATCAGGCGGCTCGCCGCGTGCTTCACTAACAAATCGTTCAAACAACGGTTGCGCGCGCTCTGGGTCAACAGCCGTGATATTCAGGCAGTAACATACCGCCGAATTGGCGGCTGATCCGCGCCCCTGGCACAGAATGCCGCGCCCGCGGGCAAAACGCACAATATCAAATACTGTCAGGAAATAAGGGGCGATATGCAGCTTGTCGATCAGCCGTAATTCATGCTCAAGATAGGCTATCACCTTGTCAGGTATTTTATCCGGATAACGATTTTGGGCACCGCGCCATGTTTGAAATTCCAGCTCTTGCATGGCATTTCGCCCATGGCTTGTGATCGCATGCGGGTAGTCATAGGAAAGATCATCCATCGAGAACCGGCACAAGCTGGCAAGCTGGTCCGCACCGGCCAAGGCGGCCGGCCAAGGCTGCCAGCGCCGCGCTGCCTCGGCATGATCGATCACATGCCGTTCGGCATTGCGCGACAGCAGATAGCCTGCCTCATCAAGCTGTTTTTTGTCGCGGATACAGGCCAGCACATCGGCCAGCGGGCGGCGTGACGGGTGGTGATAAAGCGCATCAGCCGCCGCCGCTAATGGCAACCCGTTTGCCGTGGCAATCTGGGCTATAGTGTCGCATCGCAGATGGTCGGCGCCGTCACGATAAAGGCACATCCCGGCAAAGACCTGCCCCTTGGCAAGCTGGGTGATCATTTGCAAATGCACCTGATAGACAGCGTCGGGATGCAGTGGTGGCATCACCAGCAAAGCGGTAGGTGCCGGCAGCCGGGCAAGATCAGCCAGATGCAGTATCGGCGCCGCTTTGGTGCCACGCATATTGGCCGCACTTAGCAATGCGCTTAGCCCTTCATAGCCGTCCCGGTCGCAAGGATGCACAATCACATCCGGCCCATCAGCCGGGCGCAACCGCACCCCGACAAGCAGCCGGATAGCATGGTCTCGCGCCGCCATATGCGCGCGCACCATACCAGCCAATGAATTAACATCGGCAATGCCAATGGCCTGCCAGCCAGCTTGGGCCGCCGCCGCGACCATCTCGGCCGGATGCGAGGCACCGGTCAAAAAGGTAAAATTGCTGTAACAGCCAAGCAGTGCTGGCCCCGCGATATCCGATAATCCGTTGCCAGTCATCAAGCCAAAAACCCATGAAGATACCATGTTGGTATCTCGTCCCGTTCCGGCAAGCCTTCACGATAGACCCAGAATCCAGCCCCGTCTTGATCATACAAGCAAAAATAGTCGCGCGTCAGACTGCCCGGCGGTGCCTGCCACCATGCTGGTGCAATGCGTTCCGGGCCGGTCGCATAAAGGATCTTATGCTGTTTACGATGCCAGACAAAGCGGGCTGGCGGATGGTCGGGCAATAGCGCGGTCACCTCGATCTGTTGCGGATAGGCAAGCAAGCGTATCGGGCGCGGCGCGGCAGTGCGCGATGCGGTTGCCGCCAGCCATCCGGCCCAGTCTGACGACCGGCTTTGATAATGCGCCGGATCGGGAAGCACGCATGATTGTGCGGATTCAGGCTGCCAAGATTCCCGTGGTGCAAGCCGAACCACCGCCCCATAGCCAAGCCGCGCCACCAGCCGGTCAACAAGGCCGGCATAGGCTTCACAAGATGCCTTGCTGTGCGGCCCATCCAAAGCAGGCAAATCATCATCAAGCGGCGCAAGCGGGCTGCATTCCAACGCTTCCATCCAGCCACATTCAATGCCAAATTCGGGTTTGATCACGGTGACAAGCCCGGCCATAAGCCGGTGCAACAGGGCGCGATCACGGCCTGGCCGCGACAGATGCACATCCTTGGCAAAGACCAGCCCGTCAACCAATTGCCAGCCAAGACGAATCCGCCGTGCAGCCAGACCTGCCTGCTGTAGCAAGGCAGCTATATCATCGGTCAATATATGCACCATGCGACGCACATCTTCAGGGGCGGCAATCGGCTCCACAAATTGGCGCCGTGTATATAACGGCGTTGGTGGGCTGATCGGGCTGAAGCTTTCATCACAATCGCCAAGCGCCTGATCAAGACGTGTTAGAAGATCGGTACCAAAACGCGCTGCCAATGGCGCCCGAGGCAAGCCAACAATATCGCCGATTGCGCGAAGGCCGGTATCATGCATTTTGGCCGCCACCCCCGGTGCAAGGCGTAACGCCGTCAATGGCAATGGTGCCAAATGCTGGCGCAAATGCGCCCGACGCACGACATAGGCCCCTGCCGAATCACCCGATGACTTTGGCGCGGTCATAAAACGCTGTGATCCCGCCCCATAATGTGCAAGCGCCCAAGCCGCACCACAGGTTGGCGCCGTTGCCGCCACCGCGCGCAAGCCGCGGCGATAAAGCCGGCATAGACAATCAGCCACCAATGCGCGCGTCCCACCAAACAAATGCTCGGCACCGGCAATATCCAGCCATATGCCGGTATCACCGGGGGCGGTTAACGGGCTGTAGCGCCGCGCCCACAATGCCAGCCGCCACAGATCGGCATGATCGGAAGCGGCATCAAAATCATCGGTGACAAGCCGCGGACAAAGCGCCCTTGCATCCGCCAGTCGCATGCCGGCAGCAAGCCCGAAAGCCGCCGCTCTGGCACAGCCAGCCACCACCATATCCACCCCGCCAACCTGCCGTGTGATCAGCACTGGCTGCCCGCTGTCACCGTCACGGCGTCGCACCCGCGCCGCCGCCAGATACGGAAACTGAATATAGACAATATGACGACCAACCGCCGGCATCACCAAGGCCTATAGCAGAACCGCTAACCGGCCAGCTGATGCCCCCGGTTGGCGCATGCCATCAGGCCGCGCCACAAATAGCTTGTCTTGCGGGTGCCAGCCAAGGCGGCAGGCATGAGGCCGGCCGCCGCGCGCCCACTCTAGCCGGACATCCCAGACAGCACAGTCCGTTTGCTGCAACATTTTATGATCAGGCTTGTTATGTTTCGGGGCTGGCTGAATATGCCACGCACTTTCAAAGCCCGCCGCCGGAATTGGCGCCCCTAACAGCAAAGCGGTTACATCGCCTGCCTCGGCCGCCAGCTGGGTGCGCCGGGCCAGACGCATCCAATAATCGGCCGATTTTTGCAGCCCGTCATATTCAACCACCACCGCCGCCAAATTGCCGGTTCGCAAAATATCATCCAATGCCGCCAGCCGGTGCGCCGGCCCCGGCGCATCGACAAGCAACAGGCGTGACGGGTCCAGCCCGGCCGCCGCTAACCCGTGGCCATATAACATGCCGGTCGCACCCTGCCGACTGGCCGGACACCAAACCACCACCCCGTCTTGCCCGGCCCGCCCGGCGACACAAGATAACGACATATGCCGTAGCAGCATCGCCAGTACCGCAATCGCAAAGCCGCTGACCGCGCCATGACACAACATATTGCCAGTCAGCAAATGCACCCGGCCAAGCGCCAAACCGCCCGCCAAGGCATGATCAAGCGAATCGACGCCAAACGGCATCCGTACACGATGATGAAGATGGTCTAATTGTGCCAGCTGACGGCGCATTTGTGCTAGCGCCAATTGTTTGCCGCCTTTGAAACTGTTGCCAGCGAAACTCTGACCAGCGAAACGCTTGTCGGCCGCCACGTTCCAAGCGTTATCTTGCCAATTGTTATCTGGCCAATTGTTATCTGGCCAATTGTTATCTTGGATAGTCACAACGCAATTTGCCGCCATCATCACCACTCTGATTTGATATGGATGTCTATTTTGTTCTTGTTTTGTTCTATTTCAGAGTGAGATATGAGTCAAGATTTCACGATCACTATCAGGTCGGGATCGGATTAACCGGCGGCGCGGGGCAATTCGCTTTCGACAAGGCGTGCCCAATAGCTGGCACCACTGGCCAGAATATCGTCATTGAAATCATACCGGTCGTTATGCAGCATCGCCCCATCCTTGGCTGGACCGGCCCCAAGCCAGATATAGGCCCCCGGCTTTTCAGCAAGCATATAGGCAAAATCTTCAGCCCCCATCGATGGGGGCATATCGGTGACAATATTATCCGCCCCAAGCACCTGTCCGGCAACCGTGGCAGCGCGGCCGGCCTCAATCGGGTGATTAACGGTTGGCGGATAGCCGGGTTGCCAGTCAAACTCTATTTGACAGCCATAGGCCGCGGCGGTCGATGTGGCAATATCGCGGATTGCATTTTCCAGAAGGCTGCGTACGACCGGCGAAAAGGATCGTGCCGTGCCGCCAAGCCGGGCCGTACCCGGAATGACATTCAATGCGCTGCCCGATTCAAAAATTGTTACGGACACCACCGCCGGTTCCAGCGCCGCCACCCGCCGCGCCACAATCGATTGCAAGGACTGGACAATCGCCGCCCCACAGGGAATCGGATCAACCGTCAGGTCCGGAATCGCCGCATGCCCACCAACGCCTGTCAGGTGAATTTCAAACATATCGGCCGCCGCCATGCAGGCACCATCATGCACCCCGACCTTGCCAACCTCCATACCCGGCCAATTATGCATGCCCCAGACGGTTTGCATCGCAAACTGATCAAACAGCCCATCCTTGATCATCGCTTCACCGCCATTGCCCCCCTCTTCGGCCGGTTGAAAAATAAAATAGACGGTACCGTCAAAATTGCGCGTTTCAGCCAGATATTGGGCCGCCCCCAACAGCATCGTGCTGTGGCCGTCATGGCCACAAGCATGCATCCGCCCTGGCGTTTTGGATTTATGGGCAAATTCATTCATTTCCTGCATCGGCAGCGCATCCATGTCCGCCCGCAAGCCGATAGCGGCGTCACTGTCGCCGGTCCCCCGTAACACGCCGACAATGCCGGTCTTGCCCATACCCCGATGAATTTCAATCCCGAAAGATTGCAGCTTTTCAGCAATAAAATCCGATGTCAGCACTTCTTCATAGGCGATTTCAGGATGCTGATGAAGCCATTGCCGCCAAGCTTTCATATCGTCCTGTCGGTCAGCAATAGAATTGATGACAGCCATAATATCTGCCCCTTGAAATAACGCGCGATCATAGGTTTAAGCACAGTGTAAGAGTGCCGCATTTTGACCGTCTCGGTCAAGCACCACCCGCCCCCTTATGGGGCGGTGCATGATCATCACGGCGGGGCAAAACATACCCCGTCACCGGCCGGGCAGCCAAGATATTCCACCCTATGTCGAATGGGCTATAACCAATGTCGCTGACAAGCAAGGCAATTGCCAGCAGATGCGCAGCATGGCATGTTGTTCCGCCAATACCTAACCGCAACAAACCAACAGTCAAAAGGTCGTTTCCATGGCACAGAATCAGCCTGATCGTGGCCAGCGTGGCCTTCCCGGCGGAAGCCCGCGTTATTCCGGCTTTGCTATCGCCAAACAAGCGATGCGCTATCATCAGGATTGGCAGCGCGCTTGGCGCGCCCCCGACCCCAAACCAGCCTATGATGCGGTGATCATTGGCGGCGGCGGCCATGGTTTGGCCACAGCCTATTATCTTGCCGCGGTTCATGGCATGACAAATATTGCCGTGGTGGAAAAGGGCTGGATTGGCGGCGGCAACACCGGCCGCAACACCACCATCATCCGGTCAAATTATCTGTGGGATGAATCGGCCGCCATTTACGAACATTCGATGAAATTGTGGGAAGGCTTGTCACAAGATCTGAATTTCAACGTCATGTTCAGCCAACGTGGAGTGCTGACCATCGCCCATAGCGAACATGAATTGCGCGAAATGTCGCGGCGCGTTCATGCGATCCGGCTGAACGGGATCGATTCGGATATTCTTGGCCCGGCCGAAATCAAAAAATTCGTGCCGATTATCAATATCGACCAGACCATTCGTTACCCGGTGATGGGTGGCTTTTTGCAAAAGCGGGGTGGGACCGCGCGCCATGATGCGGTGGCGTGGGGCTATGCGCGGGCAGCAGATGATTTAGGCGTTGATATTATCCAGAATTGTGAGGTTACCGGATTGCGCCGCCGCGGGCGCAAGATTGTCGGGATCGAGACCAGCCGCGGTTTTATCAAAACCAACAAGGTTGGCTGTGTGGTGGCCGGCCATTCAAGTGTGATCGCCGCGATGGCCGGTATCCGCTTGCCGATCGCCAGCCGCCCCTTGCAAGCCGTGGTATCAGAGCCGATCAAGCCGGTGCTTGATACGGTGATCATGTCGAATGCGGTGCATATGTATATCAGCCAATCCGACAAGGGCGAAATGGTGCTTGGTGCCGGTGTTGACAAATATAATTCCTACGCCCAGCGCGGATCATTCCCGGTACCCGAACATATGCTTTCGGCGGCGGTTGAACTATTTCCGGTTTTGTCGCGTCTGCGGATGCTGCGGCATTGGGGCGGCATTGTCGATACCTGCCCGGATGCCTCGCCGATCATCTCGAAAACCGATATCGAGGGGCTGTATTTTGATTGCGGCTGGGGGACCGGCGGGTTCAAGGCAACCCCGGGATCTGGCCATGTCTTTGCCGATTTGATTGCCAATGATCGGCCAAATGCGATTGCCGCACCCTATGCGCTTGACCGGTTTGGCACGGGCTTGCTGATTGACGAGCATGGCGCCGCTGGCGTGGCCCATTAACCGGCATTGAGGAACTTGTTATGTTATTGATTGATTGCCCGTTCTGCGGCCCCCGTGATGAAAGCGAATTTTCTTGTGGCGGCGAGGCGCATATCATGCGTCCTTTGGCCGAAAACAGTATCACCGACGTCGAATTTGCCGATTATTTGTTTATGCGCGACAACCCCAAAGGGTTGTTTTTGGAACGCTGGCGGCACAGCACCGGTTGCCGGCGCTGGTTCAACGTTGCGCGTGACACTGTCAGCCATGAGATAATCGAGATTTATGCGATGGGCAAATCACCCCGGACAGCGGCAGCCAAGGCCGCATTCACCACCAGTTGGCGGCGTGATTCGGCTGCCGAAAAAGCCGCGATCAAACCGGCCACCCCTGCCAAAACCACACGGGGGCAGTCATGAGCAAGCGCCCTTCATCCCAGCTTCGCCGCCTGCCGCAAGGTGGGCGGATCGATCGGTCGCAAATCGTTACCTTCACCTTTGACGGGCGCAGCTATCAGGGGCATGCCGGCGACACGCTTGCCGCCGCCTTGCTGGCCAATGATGTGCATCTTGTCGGCCGGTCGTTCAAATATCATCGTCCGCGCGGCATTATGACCGCTGGTGTTGACGAGCCCAACGCGCTTGTCCGGCTTGGCCGGGGGGCGCATGCCGAACCGAATTTACGCGCGACCCAGATTGAACTATTTGACGGGCTTTATGCCGAAAGCCAGAATCGGATGCCATCGCTAAAATTCGATATTGGCGCGGTGAATTCTGTGCTGTCCCGCTTTTTTCCAGCCGGGTTTTATTACAAGACCTTTATGTGGCCAGCATCCTTGTGGATGACCTATGAACATGTGATCCGGCATGCCGCCGGACTTGGCAAGGCCGCCGACGACCATAACGACCCCGACCGGTATGAACGCACCCATGCCCATTGTGACGTGCTGGTGGCTGGCGGCGGGGTGGCCGGCATTATGGCCGCTGTCACCGCTGCCGAAAGCGGCGCCCGGGTCATTCTGGCCGATGAACAGAATGAATTTGGCGGCTGGATGCTTGGCGAGGCCGGTGTCGAGATTGACGGCAAGCCCGCCGCCGACTGGGTATCAACCATGGTCGACAAACTGGCACAGATGCCGCATGTGACATTACTGCCGCGCACCACTGTTTTCGGCTATATGGATCATAATTTCCTGACCCTTACCGAGCGGGTGACCGACCATATGCCAAGCCGGCCGGCGCACCTGCCACGCCAGCGGCTGTGGAAAGTCCGCGCCAAGCAGGTTATCTTGGCACAGGGCGCGCATGAACGGCCGCTGGTCTTTGCCGGTAATGACCTGCCCGGCGTGATGCTGTCAGGCGCGGTCCGCACCTATATCAATCGCTATGCGGTGGTGCCAGGTCAGCGCGCTGTGATCGTGACCAATAATGATGATGCGTACCGCACCGCCCTTGCCCTGCATGATGCCGGCGCGCATGTCATCATCGCCGATTTACGCGCCACCGCCAAAGGCCCGTTGATCACTGCCGCAACCGCCGCCGGTATTGAGATTCTGCCAGGTCATGCGGTGATCAATGCGGTTGGCAATTTGCGTGTTGGCCGGGTCGAAATAGCCCCGGTGAATGCCGATGCCACCGCGATAACCGGTGATATCATCTATCGCGATTGCGACCTTGTCGCGATGTCAGGCGGTTTTTCACCAGCCGTTCACCTGCATTCGCAGGCCCGTGGCAAATTGCAATGGGATGATAAAAAGCTGTGCTTCAAACCATCAACTACCCATGAGCCAAGCACGAATATCGGTGCTGGGAATGGTAGTTTTGATTTGGCCGCAGCGTTGCGTGAGGCCGTTCGTGCCGGCCATCAGGCGGCAGGTCTGACCGGCCATAGCTCAAGCATGGCCGATACCCCGGCAGTCGTGATCACCAAACAATCATGGCAACCGCTGGCCGCATGGAAACTGCCAAACGGCCACGCAGCCGGCGAAGGACCAAAGGCATTTGTCGATTTCCAAAATGATGTAACAGCCACTGATATTGGTATGGCGGCGCGCGAAGGCTATCAATCGGTCGAGCATCTGAAACGCTACACAACCACCGGCATGGGAACCGATCAGGGCAAAACATCAAACATCAATGCGCTGGCGATTCTTGCCGATGCGCTTGGTCACGACATACCTGCAGTTGGCACAACGACGTTCCGCATGCCCTACAGCCCGGCGAATATCGGGGCCATTGCCGGACGCGATATCGGCGCCCTGTTCGACCCGGTCCGCCGCACACGGATGGACGCATGGCATCAGGCGGCTGGCGCAACATTTGAACATGTCGGCCAATGGATGCGGGCCTGGTATTACCCGCAAGCGGGTGAAACCATGCAACAGGCGGTCAACCGCGAGGTCAAGGCCGCCCGGACCACCGCCGGCCTGCTTGATGCGTCAACATTGGGCAAGATTGACATTCGGGGCCGTGATGCTGCCGAATTTTTGAACCGGATCTATACCAACAGTTGGCAAAAACTCGGTATCGGCCGGTGCCGCTATGGCCTGATGCTGAAAGATGACGGCATGGTAATGGATGATGGTGTCACAACGCGGCTTGGTGACAATCATTTTCATATGACCACAACCACCGGTGGGGCTGCCGCTGTGCTGGATTGGCTTGAGGAATGGCTGCAAACCGAATGGCCAGAGCTTGATGTCACCCTGACCTCGGTTACCGAACAATGGGCGGTCGCCACATTGTCCGGCCCGAAGGCGGCACAAATCTTACAAGATGCCGGCATTGATATTGACCTGTCACCCGCCAGCTTTCCGTTCATGTCGATGCAGGATGCGCATATTGGCGGCCTACCGGTGCGAATCTTCCGGATTTCCTTTACCGGTGAGCTGTCCTACGAAATCAATGTGGCGGCCCGGCATGGGCTGGCCTTGTGGCGCTTGCTGATGAAACATGGGGCCGCCCACGGCCTGACCCCTTATGGCACCGAGGCGATGCATGTGCTTCGCGCCGAAAAAGGCTTTATCATTGTCGGGCAGGAAACCGACGGGTCGGTTACGCCGCTTGATCTTGGCATGGACTGGATTATCGCCAAAAACAAACCCGACTTTATTGGCAAGCGCGCCCTCGCACGCAAATCAATGGGGTATGAGGATCGCAAACAACTGGTTGGCCTGTTGTGCAAAGACCCGGAAACCGTCATCCCCGAGGGGGCCCATGCGGTGCTTGATCCCACCCAGCCACCGCCGATGGATATGTTGGGACAGGTAACGTCATCCTATTTTTCACCCAATCTTGGCCGATCCATCGCCATGGGCCTGCTGAAAGGCGGACAGGCCCGCAAAGGACAAACGGTATATTTCCCGTTGCTTGACGGACGTGTTCTTGAGGCCACAGTTACCGACACGGTATTTTTTGATCCGGAAGGAGAGCGTATCAATGGCTAGTTCTGCTGACCCGCGCCCGTTGCTGCCCGGCGCACCGGCATTGGCCGACCGGCCCCGGCTTGCCCATCCCAATCCAGCGGGTGGGGATTATGGCATCACGTTGCATGAATTGGCGCATGCCGGCAAGATCAATTTGCGGGGCGGCAGCGCGCTTCACGGACCGGCTACCACGGTCACGGGCTGCGCTTCATTGCCGGCGGCCAATCAGTTTGTTTCAGCGGGCGACCGCCATCTTGTCTGGCTTGGTCCGGATGAATATCTGCTGCTGTGTGAAGCAGGGGCCGAGACCGAACTCAAACAGCGGCTGGACAGTCTGATCGGTACTTCAAAAGCCGTGGCCACTGATGTCAGTGATGCGATATGTGCCTTGGAATTGCGCGGACCGGCAATCCGCCAGACACTGGCCAAAGGCTGCAGCCTTGACCTGCATCACAGCATCTTTACCGCCGGTCATGCCGCCCAGACCGCGTTGGCCCATGCCGGCGTAACCATCATCGCCCATAGCGATGACCGATTCTGGCTGCTATGTCGGACCAGCTTTGCCGCCTATGTCCAGCAATGGTTGTGCGATGCCGCGCTTGAATATGGGGTGCATTTCACCAGCTGATCACCTGCCCGATCATCATCGGCCCGATCATCACCTGCCCGATCATCTTGATCAATAATCGGTGTCGGGCAGTTCTTCCATCCGTTTGGCAATATAGGCCCTAAGGGCGTCATCAATCGCCGGGTCGATAGCCGGTGCCTCATAGGCGGCCAGCAGATCGGCGGCGCGCTTGCGGGCGCGTTCGGCGCTTGCCACCTCACCTTCGGATGACCATTGCTCAAAGGTATTATTGTCCGCCATCGACGACCGCCAAAACGCATTCTGGAAATTGGCCTGCGTGTGGCTGGACCCCAGAAAATGCTGGCCTGGGCCGGTTTCGCGCAACGCATCAAGCGCCTGCCCATTCTCGGATAAATCAATCCCATTGACCAGATTAGGCACCATCGTCAGCTGATCGGCATCAAGCACCAGCTTGGCAAAATCGGCGACCAGCCCGCCCTCCATCCAACCGGCCGCATGCAGCACAAAATTGGTGCCCGCCATCACGGTTGGCATCAAAGTATGCGCTGATTCATACGCCGCTTGGGCATCGGCGGTTTTGGACCCGGTCAGCGACCCGCCGGACCGAAATGGCACATTCAGACGGCGCGCCAACTTCGCACAACCATACAAGACTTTGGCCGGCTCGGGCGTGCCAAATGTCGGCGCACCAGTTTGCATCGACATCGAGCTGGCAAAACTGCCAAAGATCACTGGCGCACCGGGGTTGACCGCCTGCGCAAAGGCAATACCACTCATCGCTTCGGCCAGTGTTTGCGCCAAGGTACCGGCCACCGACACCGGCGACATTGCCCCGGCCAGAATAAATGGCGAAATCACCACCGCTTGCTTGTGACGGGCATAGACTTTCAGCGCCCCCAACATGGTATCATCCCATGTCATCGGTGAATTGGCATTGATCAGGCTGCTGATCACGGTGTTTTCGGCAACAAAATCGGCACCAAACAGAATTTTGGACAGTTCAATTGTATCGTGGGCGCGGCTTGGCGCCGTGACCGAGCCCATATAGGGCTTGTCGGAATAACGCTGATGCGCATAGACCATTTCGAGATGCCGTTTGGTTACCGGCAGATCAACCGGCTCGCATACAGTGCCGCCAGAATGATGAAGCCCTGGCAACATATAGGTCAGCTTTACCAGATTCTGAAAATCGGCCATCGTCGCATAGCGGCGTTCATTATTGAGGTCACGAACAAAGGGCGGCCCATAAACCGGGGCAAACACCATTTTGTTGCCCCCTATTTCAACCGAACGCGCCGGGTTGCGTGCGTGTTGGATATAGCTCGACGGGGCTGTCGAACATAGCTGGCGGGCAAGCCCACGCGGAAAACGCACCCGCTCACCGCGGATATCGCACCCAACATTTCGCAAAATATCGAGTGCTTCAGGATCATCGCGAAAATCGATACCGATTTCCTCAAGAATAATCTCGGCATTATTCTCGATGATTTCAGCGCCCTCATCACTCAATATATCAACCGGTGCTATGGCGACATTGATATAAGGGGCCGCGACCGCGCCACCGGCGGCGCGGGCCGTGCGGCGACCGTCGCGCCCACCGCCGCGGCGACTTTTCTTGACTGATGGTTCAGTTTCAGACATGGCCAAGTCCTTTCTCGACAGCATGGGGTACGTTACGCGCGAAGCTTTTCATTATCAGGATCATAGGGTGACTCGGCGATCACCGTTGCCGGCAGCCGCTGGTCCAGAATATCAATCATCAGCGTGGTGCCCGGGGTGGCAAGGTCCGGCCGCACCATCGCCAGTGCCAATGATTGGCCAAGCCGGAACCCATAGCCACCGCCGGTCGCCCGGCCGATAACCGCACCGTCAGGTGTCATGATCGGGTTGCCACCAATCGCATCGGCGTCGGTGGTCTCATCGACCACCAGAGTGACCATCGCATTGGCAAAGCCGCGTTCCTGCCATTGCGCCAGCTGGTCGCGACCTTTGAAATCACCTTTGTTCAGATGCACAAAGCGCTGCAGCCCGCTTTCAAGCGCCGCATATTCGATCGATAATTCGGTACCAACCAGCCTGTAGGATTTTTCAAGCCGCATCGAATCCATTGCCCGGATGCCAAACGGTTTCACCCCAAATTCAGCACCAGCCGCCATCAACGCATCGAAAATATGATTTTGATATTCGATCGGATGATGCAGTTCCCAGCCTAATTCGCCGACAAAATTCATCCGCATCGCCATTGCCGGTGCGAGGCCGACATCAATCTGGCGTCCCGACAACCATGGAAAGGCGGCATTGGACAGGTCGGTCCGTGTCAGCTTTTGCAGAATGTCGCGCGATTTCGGCCCGGCCAGCACCAGCACCCCAATCGAATTGGTCAGATCGTCAAACCGGACCGACCCGTCTTCAGGCATATGTTTTTTGATCCAATCATGATCAAGACGCTGCGACGCACCAGCCGAGACCAGATAGAAACTGTCGGCGGCTTCGCGTTGAATGGTAAATTCTGAATGCACCCCGCCACGATCGGTCAGCGCATGGCACAAGGCGACCCGTCCAACGGTCTTGGGCAACCGGTTGGCCACCAGATAGTCGAGAAACGCTGCCGCCCCCGGGCCGGAGATCCGCGCCTTGGCAAAGGCGGACATATCAAGCAAACCGGCATTTTCGGCCACGTTGCGTACTTCGTTGCCAACATGTTCAAAATAATTTGATCGGCGGAACGACCAATGATCCTGTTGCGGCACCCCCTCCGGCGCAAACCAATTGGCCCGTTCCCAGCCGAATTTCTGACCAAACACCGCGCCAAGCGCCTTGAGCCGGTCATAGCATGGCGCGGTTCGCAATGGCCGGGCGGCCTCGCGTTCTTCATCCGGGTAATGCACGGTAAAGACATTGGCATAGGCTTCTTCGTTTTTGACCTTTAGATAGGCCGCACCGGCATAGCTGCCGTAACGCCGCGGATCCACCCCAAGCATATCGATGGTTGGTTCCCCTTCGACAATCCATTCAGCCAGTTGCCACCCAGCCCCACCCGCGGCGGTGATGCCAAAGCTATGGCCTTCACTAAGCCAGAAATTTGGCAAATCCCATGCTGGTCCGACAATCGGATTCCCATCCGGGGTATAGGCAATTGCCCCGTTATAGACTTTCTTGACACCACTTTCGCCAAAAGCGGGAACCCGGTGAATCGCCGATTCAATATGCGGCTCCAACCGTTCCAGATCTTCTTGAAACAGTTCATATTCCGAATCATCAGACGGCCCATCGACATAACAGGCCGGCGCCCCCACCTCATAGGGGCCAAGGATCAGGCCACCCGCCTCTTCGCGCATGTACCAGCGTCCATCCGAATCACGCAAGACCCCCATCTCTGGCTTGCCGTCGCGGTGCCGCGCCTGAATATCAGGATGCGCCTCGGTCACAATATATTGGTGTTCGACCGGGATTACCGGCACATCAAGCCCGACCATTTGCCCCGTCTTGCGCGCAAAATTGCCGGTCGCACTGATCACATGTTCACATGTGATCTCGCCCTTGTCGGTGGTGATTTTCCAGTCGCCTGATGCGGTGCGGGCGATCGCCGTCACCACGGTGTTGCGATAGATTGTTGCGCCGCGATCACGGGCGCCCCGCGCCAGCGCCTGCGTCAAATCAGCTGGCTGGATATAGCCATCTTCCGGATGCCGGATGGCGCCGATCAGCCCATCGATATTGCACATTGGCCAATAATCAAGAACCTGTTCTGGGGTCAGCATATCCACCTGAACCCCGATCGTGCTGGCGACACCGGCATATTGGCGGAATTCATCCATCCGGTCGGGTGTTGTTGCCAGCCGGATATTGGACACGTTACGAAAGCCGACATCCATGCCGGTTTCCTGTTGCAGTTCTTGGTAGAACTTGACTGAATATTTGTGGATTTGGCCAACCGAATAAGACATGTTGAACAACGGCAACAAACCGGCCGCATGCCATGTAGACCCCGATGTCAGCTCTTTACGTTCGATCAGAACCACATCATCCCAGCCTTTTTTGGCAAGGTGATACAGCGCACTGACACCCACAACACCGCCGCCAATCACTACCGCCCGCGCCTGCGATTTCATTTTCCTGTCTCCCGGTTCTGCCATTCATGCGGTCACCCGGTAGCGCCTACCGAGTTCGCCTCCTAATTTAGGCAAAGCTGTCAGGAAAAGCGTCTAACAAACGACCCGATTTTGCCAAATTCGGCGCATATGCGTTCAAAGCCAACGCATAGCCATAGTGCGCGCTGTTGGGGCAGAAGATGGGGACCGGTTGATCTGTCGGGCCGGGCTTTAGGGATTCAGTCTTTGAATGTCCCACCCACCTGCGGCATTGCGCAAACAGCGGAACCGGTCATGGAGCCTGAATTCGCCATCTTGCCAGAATTCAATTTCGTCAGGCGCCAGACAAAAGCCTCCCCAATGTGGAGGACGTTCAACCGCATCAGGAAACCGGTGTTCGACCCGCGCCACTTCAGCCAATAGCGCATCACGGCTGGCCAGTGGCTTCGATTGGGCAGACGCCCACGCCCCAATCTGATTACCACGGCCACGGCTGTAAAAATATTCATCTGATTCAGCATCGCTGGCCCGGCTGACCGACCCGACAACGCGAATCTGCCGCCGCAGACTTTTCCAATGCAGACAAAAAGCTGCCTTGCCGGTGGCCAGCAATTCATCGGCCTTACGGCTTTCATAATTGGTAAAAAACAAAAACCCTGCCGCCGACCAGCGACGTAGCAGCACCATCCGCACCGACGGCATGCCATCGGCATTGACCGACGCCAACGCAATCGCATCAGGGTCATTGATTTCGGTTTTCACCGCTTCATCATACCATGTCTGAAACAGGGCAAAAGGATCGGTTCCGGCAGCAATTTCCATTCGGCATCTCCTTGCGCATCAAGCTATCACCCCGCCCTTCCTATCTAGGCATTTCATTACGGCGACGCAAGATGCGAGATGCCTGTGATCACTGTTCGGATCATCACTGTTCGGATGATCGGTGGCCAGATCAATGGCAGGC
>JAYOFA010000002.1:58054-116609 GCA_038116935.1 Puniceispirillum sp. (SeqCode)
ATCACTGTTCGGATCATCACTGTTCGGATGATCGGTGGCCAGATCAATGGCAGGCCTTGTCATTGATCGCCAAACCACCACATAATGGACATAATGTCGCGCTATGTTACAATTGTAATCGTAGGCGTCTTAAAAAATACGCTTTCGCTTTGAAAAAACGCTTTCACAATCAGACCCGAGGTGAAACATGGTCCGCTTGACACATAAATTGACCAAACAGACCGGCAAGATGGCTGTGGCCACCTTATTGTTGTCCGGTCTGATCACATCAGCCACGGCCGACACGCGTGTTGACACGGTTGTTGGCACCGTCATTGACACAATCACCCTGACATCGACCTATGTCCGGAAAACGCCGACCGATCAACGCAGTTGCCGCACCGAGGATGTGCCGGTATATGCCGAAAAAAAGGGAGGGTCGGAACTTGGATCGATGATTATCGGGGGGCTGATTGGCTCGGCGATCGGCAATAAAATGTCCGATAATGACGGCGCTGGTGCCGCCGGTACCGTGGCCGGTGCCTTGATTGGCCGTGAACATGCCAAAAACAACCCTGACAACAGCCGTATCGTCGGCTACCGGCAGCAAGAAGTCTGTTCGACAAACACTGTCATGCGCGAAGAACGGATCAACGAGGTAACCGGCTATCGCAACCATATCGAGGTTGACGGTCAGGTGATCAAAATCCAAACCCGTAACCCGTTGATGGTAGGGGCACGCGTCGAGATACAGCGTAGCACGACCTATTCGTTGCGTTAGAACAGCACACGATCACCACATATTTTGATCACATCATGTTGATGCCGTGTTTTGCACGGCATCACTTGTATGTGTGCGCCCTGTTGGAGTAAACTTCACGCAGCGCGACACAGCGCCGCCGTTAAAACCATTTTCAAAGACATAAAAGGCAGGTTCACATGTCAAACCCAGCTGCTTCAACAGGTGTCATGGCAGGCAAAAAAGGCCTTATCATGGGTGTTGCCAATGACCGGTCCATCGCTTGGGGCATCGCATCCAAACTGGCGGACCAAGGGGCTGATCTGGCCTTTACCTATCAAGGTGAGGCTCTGCAAAAGCGGGTTGAGCCGCTGGCGGCATCGATTGGCAGCCATCTTGTCATGCCATGTGATGTGACCGATGAGGGCAGTATGGACGCGGTGTTTGCCACCTTGGACAAGACCTGGGGCAAAATCGATTTTGTGCTTCATGCGATTGCCTATTCCGACAAGGAAGAACTGAAAGGCGGCTATGTTGACACATCACGCGACAATTTTGCCAAAACCATGGATATTTCGGTCTATTCCTTTACCGCCGTGGCCCGCCGCGCCGCCGCTATTATGAATGATGGCGGCGCACTGCTGACCTTGACCTATTATGGCGCTGAACGGGTCATGCCGCATTATAATGTGATGGGGGTCGCCAAGGCGGCGCTTGAAGCCTCGATCCGGTATCTGGCGGTTGACCTTGGCGGGCGCCATATTCGGGTCAACGGCCTGTCAGCCGGCCCGATGAAGACGCTGGCCGCATCGGGGATCGGGGATTTTCGCTATATTCTGAAATGGAACCAATATAATTCGCCGCTAAAGCGCAATGTGACGCTTGCCGATGTTGGGGGGGCGGGCCTCTATTTATTGTCTGATCTATCATCAGGCGTGACCGGTGAAACCCATCATGTCGATTGCGGCTATCATGTTGTCGGCATGAAGGCTGTCGACGCGCCTGATATTTCTGTTGTGTGACATGTCAGATAACACATTCGGCAAATTATTCAACTTCACCAGCTTTGGGGAAAGCCACGGGCCGGGAATAGGGTGCGTGGTTGATGGCGTGCCGCCAAACCTGCCCTTGACCGCGGCATTGATCCAGCCCTATCTGGATCGCCGACGTCCCGGCACCAGCAAATTTGTGACCCAGCGGCGCGAGGATGACGAGGTCGAAATTTTATCTGGCGTGTTTGACGGTAAAACCACCGGCACACCGGTTGGTTTGCTGATCCGCAACAAAGACCAGCGATCAAAAGATTATGGCGAGATCGCCCGCCAGTTTCGCCCAGGCCATGCCGATTTTACCTATCACATCAAATATGGGCATCGTGACTATCGTGGCGGTGGCCGGTCATCGGCGCGCGAAACCGCCGTCAGGGTCGCCGCCGGAGCCATCGCCGACATGACGCTGCAACGCGTGCTTGGTGCCGACTACCGGGTGCGGGGCGCTGTTGTGCAAATTGGCCCTCACCCGATTGACCGCAACCGGTTTGACTGGGACGAGGTCCCAAACAACCCCTTTTTCTGCCCCGATGCGGTTATGGCCAAACAGTGGGAAACCTATCTTGACGATATCCGCAAGGCCGGGTCATCTGCCGGCGCCATTATCGAGGTGGTGGCCGATGGTGTGCCAGCCGGACTGGGCCAGCCAATCTATGGCAAGCTTGATAGTGAGTTGGCCGCCGCGATGATGAGCATCAATGCCGCCAAAGGTGTTGAAATTGGAGGCGGTTTTGCGTTAGCGGCCAAGGATGGCGCAATTGCCAGTGACGAGATGCGGGCCGGCAACAGCCTTGACCGGCCCCAATTTTTGAGCAACGAGGCCGGCGGCGTGCTTGGCGGCATTTCGTCCGGCCAACCGGTTGTTGTACGCATTGCGATCAAGCCGACATCATCGATCTTGACGCCACGAAAATCGATCGATGTTGATGGTCAAAATGTCGATGTCGTGACCAAAGGACGGCATGACCCCTGTGTTGGCATCCGCGGCGTCCCGGTTGCCGAAGCAATGATGTCACTTGTGTTGGTCGATTTGTTGATGCGACACCGCGCCCAGTGCGGGTTTCAGCTAGACTGATTACGCCCCGCCTTTTGCCCAATAAGCAAAAACTCCCGATTGCCATCCGGCCCGTCAATCGGTGACGGCACGGTGCCAATATGCTGCCATCCCATCATGCCGACAAGCCAGGCTTCGATATCAGCCACAACGTCGCGATGAAGCGCGGCATCACGCACCACCCCGCCTTTGCCAACCCGCCCCTTGCCAACCTCGAATTGCGGTTTAATCAATGCCACCAAGAACGCCGCCGGCGCCGCCAAGCCAAGCGCTGCGGGCAACAGTTTTTTCAGTGATATAAATGAGGCGTCACAAACAATTACCGCCGGTGGGGCAGGCAACATCGACGCGTCGAGATAGCGGGCATTAACCCCGTCCATAACTGTTACCCGCGGGTCAGCCGCAAGCCGCGGGTGCAATTGTCCGCTACCCACATCAACCGCGATCACCTGCGCTGCCCGATGCGCCAGCAACACGTCGGTAAAACCACCGGTGCTGGCCCCAATATCAAGCGCCAGCTTGCCAGCGATATCAACCACCGGAAAAGCATCAAGCCCGCCCGCCAATTTCAGCCCGGCCCGACTGACCCACGGATTGACCATGCCGGTGATGTCTATGCCACTATCAGGGGCAAGCAGCTTGGCCGGCTTTTTGACAAGCCTACCATCGGCGATGACTTTACCGGAGGCAATCAGATCACGCGCCCGATCACGCGATGATACCAGACCGCGTGCCAACAGCAGGGCATCGGCACGGATCGGACTGGTCGCACCATCGGCTAGCCTGTCATCAATCTGGTGCGATCTGGTTTTGGTCACGCTCTTGATTCCAAGGAAAGGGCTGCACCGGCACGGTACCAATCAGGCGGGGCGCAGCGTGGATTGTATTTGCCGGCCTTTGCCCGGTTGAACAAGCCGCAATGCTGCCTGCTCGATACCAGCCGCATCCAGCCCGGCCAGCGCCAGCTGTCCCGACTGGCTGTCATGATCGACAAACCGGTCAGGCAGCGTCAAAGCGCGCACAGCAACGCGCCCGTCAAGGTGCCCCGCATTTGCCATCCATGCCAGCGCATGCGCGGCAAAACCGCCAGGCGCGCCCTCTTCAACAATCAACAAGGCGGCATGGGTCTCGACAAGATGTGACAAAAGATCGGTATCGATCGGTTTGGCGAATCGCGCATCGGCCAGTGTCGCGGTGATCCCGCTAACCGCCAGCGCATCAACCGCCGCATCACACGCCGCCAAACGGGTGCCAATCGACAAAATGGCGATATCGGTGCCGCGGCGCACTATCCGGCCTTTACCAATTTCCAGCGGCATGCCCTTGTCCGGCAGCGCACACCCAACCCCTTCGCCGCGCGGATAGCGGACCGCACAGGGGCCGTCATCATACGCGGCAGCGGTGGCTACCATATGCATCAGTTCGGCTTCATCCGCCGGACACATGATCATCATATTGGGAAGACATGATAAAAAGGCAAGGTCATAAACCCCGGCATGGGTGGCCCCGTCCGCACCGACCAGACCAGCCCGGTCAATCGCAAAGCGCACCGGTAAATTCTGGATCGCCACATCATGCACAAGCTGATCATAGCCACGCTGTAAAAATGTCGAATAAAGCGCCACAAAGGGCTTCATGCCTTCTGCTGCCAAACCGGCACCAAATGTAACCGCATGCTGTTCGGCAATGCCAACATCAAAGACCCGGGCCGGAAACCGTGCCTTGACCTTATCAAGACCGGTGCCGGACGGCATTGCCGCGGTGATCGCGACAATCGCCGTATCATCCTCGGCGGCCGCGATCAGGCTCGACGCAAAAACCGACGTGTAAGACGGAAGATTACCGGCCGGTTTGTGCTGGGTGCCGGTGACAACGTCAAATTTTGGTACCGCATGATATTTTTCGACAGATGGGCCGGCAAAGGGGTGACCATGACCTTTTTCGGTGACCACATGGACCAGCACCGGACCATGATCAGGCCGGTCACGCAAATTCTTTAACACTGGCAGCAAATGCCCCATATCATGCCCATCAATCGGCCCGATATGCATAAAACCAAGCTGGCTGAAAACCGAATTGCCGCCTATCAAATCGCGCGCCGCATCTTTCGCACGGCGGGCAGTCCGTTCAATCTCAGCCGGAAAATGGCTGGCGACTTCGCGCATCAGGTCACGAATCGAATGAAATGGCTGTGATGTGATAAGGCGTGACAGATAGCTACTCATCGCGCCAACCGGCTGTGAGATCGACATATCATTATCATTCAGAATGACGATCAACCGGCTGTCCGACGCACCAGCATTGTTCATCGCTTCATACGCCATGCCGGCGCTCATTGACCCGTCACCGATCACCGCAATGACATTGCGATGCTGGCCTTGCATTTCGCTGGCCACCGCCATCCCAAGCCCGGCGGAAATAGATGTTGACGAATGGCCGGCACCAAACGGATCAAATACCGATTCGCTGCGTTTGGTAAATCCCGACAATCCCCCCTTTTGGCGTAAGGTATCGATCCGGTCCCGACGGCCGGTCAGAATTTTATGCGGATAGGCCTGATGCCCAACATCCCAGATCAAACGGTCGTGCGGTGTGGCAAACACATAATGCAACGCCACCGTCAATTCGACAACGCCAAGCCCAGCCCCAAGATGACCACCAGTTTTCGAAACCGCCTGAATCGTCGCCGCCCGCAACTCGTCGGCAAGCGGCGCCAGCTCGGTCTCCGGCAAACGCCGCAGATCGTCGATATCGCTGATCCGATCAAGAAGGGGGGTACGCATTTGTTTCAACTGGTCCGCTGTTACCGGTTAACTGTTCACTGAATAATGAAAGGCCTAGCCAGTGCTATTTGCCATTCACGATTTCAGTTTGTTTATCATCTTTTGCGTGTAATAGCGAATGTCGCGAGATTCTGCAAATATCCAGCCGTATTTTGCCATGGCATCAACTCCCCATTGGCGGCGTCAATCATCTGCTGTGCGGCAGCGGCGGCCTGTTCATAGCCCATCAAATTGACAAAGCCAGCCTTACCGCGCACCGCATCCTGTCCTGCCGGCTTGCCAAGTACGGTCGCATCGCCCCGATAATCCAGTAAATCATCAGCAATCTGGAAGGCCAGCCCCAATTGCCGCGCATAGGCACGCAGCGCGGTCAGCAATTGCGGATCAGCGCCGCCAACAAGCCCGCCCGAAACCACCGCACAAGACATCAAGGCACCAGTTTTCATCATTTGCATAGTTTTTGTCTGATCAAGGTCAAAGCTGGTGGCTTCTGCCTCAATATCAAGCATTTGTCCGCCAGCCATGCCGGCACCGCCCGCGGCTTTGGCCAATTCCATAACCAGCGCCACACGCACCGCCGGGTCGGGGTGCGTCAACGGATCGGCCAATATTTCAAACGCCATTGTCTGCAATGCATCGCCGGCCAAAATCGCCGTTGCCTCGTCAAACGCAAGATGCGTGCTTGGTTGCCCACGCCGGGTTGCCGCATCATCCATCGCCGGCAAATCATCATGTACCAACGAATAGGCATGAAGACATTCAACCGCCGCGGCCACCCGTAGCATGCGCCGGTCCAGCGCCGTGTCAACCGCCCCGCCTTGCGTCAGGCGGGCCGCCCCCATCACCAACGCCGCCCGCATGCGCTTGCCCCCATTCAGCACCGCATAGCGCATCGCTGCAGACAAGCGTTTCGCCGGGCCAGCCGCCGTTGTCAACAGGCCTTCCAAAACCGATTCGCAAGCTGCTGCATCATCCCGCAACTGCTGTTCAAAAGAGGCGCCTGTCACCCTATCAGCCAACCGACGGATCAAACGGCGTTGCCGCATCGGGGGCCTCGCCCGCCGGCGGCAGCTTGATCTTTTCAACCCGCATCCGTGCTTCTTCCAGCCGAGCCTGACAATGGGATTTTAATTCGGTACCACGTTCAAACGCCTTGATCGCATCGTCAAGCGACACCTCGCCACGCTCAAGCGAGGCAACGATCCGTTCCAATTCGCCAAGCGCGTCTTCAAAACTAATCTTATCCAGCGAACGCGGCGCTGCTGGCGGGGGGGTATTGTCTGTGTCACTCATTGATCCGGCCTTTTAACATATCCAGACCAGATTATTCACCTCCCAGCGTTGTGGCAATGGATTTCACCATTTCGGCGATGCGTTTGCGAACCGCCGGATTACGAATGGTGTAATAGGTGCGTACCAGTTCCAATGTTTCACGACGCGCCATCGGGTCGGTGACAATTTCAACATCGACATCTGTTGCACCACAGCCGCGACTGATCCGGCGTGGCGAGTTCCGCATAGTGTTTTCCGACATATCGTCAAAGAAAAAGCTGATCGGGACATCAAGGATTTGACTGATATCCCATAGCCGTGACGCACTGATCCGGTTTGATCCACGCTCATATTTCTGAACCTGCTGAAAGGTAATATCAAGATTGTCGCCAAGCTGTTCTTTGCTCATCCCCATCAGCGTTCGGCGCAAGCGCACACGCTTGCCGACATGCATATCGATCGCATTGTTGTTGGTTATTCGAAAATTCCGTTCGCCACTACCGTCTGGAGGAGATCGCATCGACGCCTGCCTTACTAACCTTATCATCCGGACAATCAAGAATTCCGACTGACGAGATCAGCCGGTATTAACCTGATATAGACTAGGCCGATTTAATAAAATCGTAACAGCAACACGGCGCATAAATTCCAATTTAGATCTGTTAAATTTCGTCCAATGCCGCCATCAGCGCATGTGCGATACCGGTTTCAAAGGTCGAATGGCCTGCCGCATCAACCAATTCCAGCCGCGCATGGCTGCCCCACGCGCGGGCAAGTTCATAGGCCGTATGGGGTGGACAGATCACATCATGTCGACCTTGAACGATGGTCGCGGGAAGATGCCGGATCCGGCCAATATTCTGCATGATATGATGATCCGGCATAAAGCAGTTATTGACGAAATAATGCGCCTCGATCCGGGCCATCGACAGGGCACTTGTCCCGGTCATCTGGCGATGGGCGGCGCGCAGGGTTGAACAGGATGTTTCATAAGATGCCCACGCCTCGGCCGCCGGTTGGCAGACTGCTTTGTCGGTGCTCGACAGGCGCCGGTAATAGCTGGCAAGCACATCCTGGCGCTCATGGACATCAAGAAGCCCCAAGAACCGATCAGCCGCCTCCGGAAAGAACCGTCCCATATCATGCAAAAACCAGTCAACTTCGGCCGCGGTCCCCAAAAAGATTCCGCGCAAAATCAATTTTGTCACATTTTCTGGATAAGCAATCGCATAGGCCAATGCCAAGGTGCTGCCCCATGATCCGCCAAAAAGCACAAATGACTTGACCCCTAAATGCAGGCGTAACGCCTCGATGTCGCCGATCAGCGCGTCGGTCGAATTGTCATCAATCGTCCCATGCGGCCGCGATTGGCCACAGCCGCGCTGATCAAACAAAATGATGTGAAACCGGTCGGGGTTAAACAGTCGCCTGTGCATCGGTGCGGTGCCTGCCCCGGGGCCACCATGCAGAAACAAGATAGGGATGCCGTGGCGATTGCCGCATTCTTCATAATAGATATGATGCCCGTCACGCTGCAGATAACCATTGACAAATGGTACGATCGGCGCAAACAAGTCGCGTTCCTGAATGAAAGCATTCATCATGATTGCCTATTCCGTGATCGGCCCTAGAAACAGCTTTTAGGGCCAAAACCAAAACGGGCAGCTATCAGGGCTGCCCGTATAATTCAAATCGTTATCATTCCTATCGCGCGGCAGGCCGACCGCTGTCACGGTTACGCCGCATCCATCAAATCTTCAAGACGGAGCGCTGCCGTGTCTTGGTCAATTTTTTCAATAGCGGCGAACTCACGGGCGAGGCGTTCCAATGCCGCCTGATACATTTGCCGTTCTGAATAGGATTGTTCAGCCTGATTGGTACGACGATGCAAATCCCGCACAACCTCGGCAATCGATACCGGATCGCCGGATTTGATCTTGGCTTCATATTCTTGGGCGCGCCGTGACCACATGGTACGCCGCACCTTGGCTTTGCCCTGAAGGGTGGTGATCGCCTGCTCCATCTGCTTTTTAGAGCTGAGCGTCCGCAAGCCAAGGCTTTTTGCCTTTTCCATCGGCACCCGCAATGTCATCCGGTCATGTTCAAACCGCACCACCAGCATTTCCAGCATCATGCCGGCAACCTCGCGTTCTTCGGTGCCCAAAATCCGTCCCACACCATGTGTTGGATAGACCACAAAATCGCCCTCTTCGAACGAACCTTCGCTTTTACGTGCCATACCATCCTCAAAACCAGGCCGTGATCGCACTGTAAAGCGCCCGGCCGGCCGTCACTATTGGATCACTGCAAAACAGACAAGACCGCCGGAATTCTAGCGCCTCAACACGCCCAAAACGCCAAAAGGCAACCGGCCTTGACCGCTAAAAGCTGTCAAGTGACCCCCTGTTTCTTGCTCAATAAAATTTACTATACACTGATTTTAAGCGATAATCAACGCACTGGTATACCAGAGGCTGCCACTAGCCACCGTCGATGACGCTTCAGTTGCCTTGCCCGGGCGCCTTGCTGAAATATTTGTCATATTTACCTGATTCATCCTGCATCGCATCAGCATTCGGCATCGGGTCGATTTTTTGCCCGATATTAGGCCAAATTTCTGACATCTCGCGGTTCAATTCCAGCCATTTTTCCGCCTCTGGTTCGGAGTCGGGCAGAATAGCCTCAGGTGGGCATTCAGGCTCACAAACACCGCAATCGATACATTCATCAGGATGGATCACCAGCATGTTCTCACCCTCATAAAAACAATCAACCGGGCACACTTCGACACAATCGGTATATTTGCAATTGATACATTTATCATTGACGATGTAGGTCATTGCTGCGGGCGCTCCTATCGGTTGCGGCACATACTGCCGAGGATTGTTAGCACATCAAAAGCCTTTGTCAAAACCTTCAATAACCTAGCATAAAATCTTCATCGCATAAGGCCCAGTGATCAGGCGATACCAAGGCGTTGTTTCGCGGCGTGCTGTGCATGCGCCGAGGTTACGTCATCAACGAACAAAAGGCCGGCAAGCCGCCGCATCAACTGGGCTTCATGCATATCGACTTGTCCGTCCGCCAAAACCACGGTCCAGATCATTTCCATGATCACCGCCCGATCTTCAGCTGCGGTTTGCTCGCGAATATCGCGCACCAACCCATGCAATTCAACGCGGGTGTCATGGGCGGCCACTTGTGTTGCCAGCATCGCTTCAGCTTCGGCGGTATCAAGCTCCATCCGACTGGTCAGCAATGCCATGATATGGTCTTTTTCGGCCTGTTCCAGCGTGCCATCAACCATAGCCGCCTCGACCAATAAGCCGGCGATGGTGGCGGCAAACTCATGGTCATCAGTCGGCGCCGATGCAGCGGTGTCGCCAAAATCCCTGATCCAGCTTGATAGTCGATTCAGCATGTTGTCCTCATATCTTTCAGATGCCGCCTTTCAAGCGGTCGGTTTGGCGGCGCAACCGCTTGGTGGGGCGGCCGTCGCCTTTTTCACGGTCTTCAAAAACCAGCCGCCTTGGGCGGTCATCGTTCGCCTTTGGTGCAACAGGTGGCGCCAAATCTTCATACAGCAAAGCCGCCTCGGGCGCTGGGCCACGCCGTGTTCCCAAGGCCAAAATCCGTACCACGCGGACCTGACTGCCTTGGACAAATGTCAGTACTTGTCCACACACCGCCTGGCGATGCGGCTTGGCCATAATCGTCCCATCAAGACGGAAACGTCCCCCTTGAATCGCTTTGGTCGCCGCTGATCTGGTTTTGAAGAACCGCGCATACCACAGCCATTTGTCAAGCCGTAGCCCGGCATCAGACGTGGTAGCATTCACTGTTTGGCCTTGAGCGCCGCCAGCACCGCAAATGGCGAATGCGGATCAGGCTGTTTATCCGCCGGTCCCCGCCGCGGCCCGCCCGGACGCCCAGCTTTGCCATTTGCCCCCTGTGCACTTGCCCCTCGAGCATTTATTCCCTTAGCATTTGCTCTTTTGCCGGTGGCTGCTTTATCCGTCATGCCGGGGTGCGATCCAGTCTTACCCTTTTGGGGTCCGTCGGGCTTGCCGCCCCGCGACGCTGGCTTTTGCCGCCGCTTGCGTTCAAAAATTTGTACGGCCGGTTTTTCAGGGTCCTCGACCGGATCCTCACCAATAACCACACAGCCAAGATCGAGCAGCATCTGACCCATCTGTTCGCGCGTGGCGCCAGCCAATGACAGCATGTCGTCAGAAATCCGGAATTGGCCAGCACGGGCAGCGGTCCGGACCAGCATCGCTACACGCTCAACCATATCGACTCGCATGACCTTGGCACCAAGCCGGCGATATCCGACCGCAAGCCAATAATCATCCGGCACATCGGCAATCGCATCCACCGCAACACGGCCAGCTGGCGGAGGGGCGCCGTCATAAAACGCTCCATGCGACAGCGCATACAGCAAGCTTCGCAACGC
Source organism: Puniceispirillum sp. (SeqCode) (assembly GCA_038116935.1). Lineage (GTDB taxonomy): Bacteria > Pseudomonadota > Alphaproteobacteria > Puniceispirillales > Puniceispirillaceae > UBA3439. Next base: position 69,387 of record JAYOFA010000002.1, read on the forward strand.
AATCTGTGCCGGCTTCAGCATTTCGGGCATATAAATGGTTTCAACACCAAAGCGTAGGCCAAGCCGTGCCAATAGTGGCCGGTCCGATTCGGCAAGACTGCGTGTCAGATGCGCCACCTCGGCCGTTGGCACCGCGCCAAGCCGTTCAAACAGGACAAACGCAATCCCCTTGCCGGCCCCGCCAAGCGCGACCGGTGCGGCGACTTGAGTTTTATCATCGGCACCACCCGCAACAGGGCTATCATCTGATACGGGTTCACCAGCCGAACCATCATTGGGGGGTGCATCAGCAGCGGGCGCATCAGCAGCGGGCGACTTTGTCGGCATGGCGACCGAACCGGGTGATTCGAGGGCCAACAAACGGCCAAGAACCGTCGCAACATGCGCCGTGACAAACCCGGCAAGCCGGTCATTCATACGGTGCAGCTGATCGGTTGACAGCAGATCGCTAAACACCAATTCGGGGCGCGGCGCATAAAGACTGTCGCCCTTGACCAGCCGTGCCACCACCGACTCGCGCCAGCTAACCGTCCCATCATCCCCAAGCCTGAAAGCCGGGTCGGCCGATGCCACAAACGCCCTGACGCGCCTCTCTATTTCGTCAGGAAGTCCGCGGCGCGCAGCGGCCAAAATAGCGGCGGTATCTTCGCCATCATTCACTGTTGGGTAAAATACAAACCCGTCAAGCCGGCCCACTTCCTCGCCTTCAACAAGGACCGTTCCGTCATCTTTAACCGCGGCTGTCAAATTCTTCGTTTCCTTCAGTCGTCTACTCAAATACGCCGCCCGGCGGTCGATGAACCGTTCGGACAAGCGGTCGTGAAGACAGTCGGACAAACGGTCCTCTACCCCGCGCGCGCGAGTCTGCCATTCATCGGGGCTATCTGTCCAGTCAGAACGGTGCGTGATATAGGTCCAGGTACGGATATAGGCAAGCCGGGTCATCAACGTATCAATGTCGCCGTCAAGCCGGTCAAGCCTGGTCATCGCAGCGGCCACCATATCGGCCGCCAACACCCCCTTGTCAACCAGCGTCAAAAACAGATCGGCAAGCATATCATAATGGTTTTCATGCAGGCTTTGCCGAAAATCCGGAATTGACGCAACCGCCCACAAAAGCCGGACATCGCGTGTGCCGGCCACCCGGTCACGCACCGCTTGCCGGCCCGCCAGCGCCACCAGCGCCTGATGGTCAAGCGCATCGCCCTTGCGAAACAAAAAGGGCAGCGGCGGCGGCGCCTCAAGCGAGGCCAAAAGCGCGTCAATCGATGAAAAATTCAACGCCCGATTCCGCCAATAAAAGGCTTTGACCGGCTCAAAGCGATGTTGTTCGATAGCCTCGATCAATTCAACCTCAAGCGGTCGACACCCATCCGTCACACCAAAACTACCATCATGAAGATGCCGGCCGGCGCGCCCCGCAATCTGGGCCATTTCAGACGGATAGAGTTTTCGCATCCGCCGCCCATCAAATTTAATATCGGCCGACAATGCGACATGCGCGACGTCAAGATTGAGCCCCATGCCTATCGCATCGGTCGCGATCAGAAAATCAACATCACCATTTTGGTATAACTCGACCTGGGCGTTACGGGTGCGCGGGCTAAGGCGTCCCATCACCACTGCCGCCCCACCGCGTTGACGCCGCACCAATTCGGCGATCTGATAGACATCAGCCGCGCTAAAGGCGACAACCGCGCTTCGCCGCGGCAGCCGAGTCAATTTGCGCGGACCGGCATATGTCAGGCGCGACAGGCGTTGGCGAAAATCGAAACGCGCGTCAGGCAACAAGATCTTCAGCAGGGGCGCCGCCGTTTCTGCCCCCAAGAACATCGTCTCGAACGCACCGCGGGCATGCATGATACGATCGGTAAAAACATGCCCACGCTCGCGGTCGCCGGACAGTTGGACCTCGTCAACAGCAACAAAATCAAACCGGCGATCGGCCAATTCATCGGTTAGCCCCGGATCCATCGGCATCGATTCAACCGTACAGCAGATATAGCGTGCCCCCGCCGGCAGGATGCGTTCTTCACCGGTGATCAAGCCCACTTGTGCTGCCCCAAGCCGGGCCACAAGACGATCATAATTTTCGCGTGCCAACAACCGCAAGGGAAACCCGATCAGGCCGGACGCATAGCCTGTCATCCGCTCCAGCGCCAGATGGGTCTTGCCAGTGTTGGTCGGCCCCAACACCACCGTCACATTTTTTGATGAAAAAGAGGTCATGTCAGAACCGTCACCTCGACCGGACCGCCCACTATAGGCACGCGGCCATAGCAAGGTCCAGCCCTTAGCGCGCAGCGGCACGAAGAAAGGCCATACCACGATCCAACGCCCGTGAAAAATCCCTGCATGGGCGAGCCATACAGGGATGATATTTTAACGGTTGGCAACCTACCAGCCAACCGGCAGCGCTCTATGCCGCCAACTGGCGCAACACATATTGCAAGATACCACCATTCTTGAAATAGGCCGCCTCGCCGTCAGTATCGATCCTGGCCAGCAGGTCGACTGTCTCGCTGCGCCCGTCGGCAAAGGTAAACGTTCCTTTTACCGTCATGCCGGCCGCAACACCATTGCTTAGCCCCGAGATCGAGACGGTTTCAGCACCGGTCAGCCCCAAGGTTTCACGGCTGACACCGACCGGGAACTGCAGGGGAAGCACACCCATGCCGATCAGGTTTGAGCGGTGGATACGCTCAAAGCTTTCAACGATGACCGCCTTGATGCCTAACAGGCTGGTCCCCTTTGCCGCCCAGTCACGGCTTGACCCGGTGCCATATTCCTTGCCGCCGACAATCACCAATGGTGTGCCTTCATCGGCATAGCGCATCGCAACCTCGTACAATGGCGCGACGTCACCGGTTGGGACATGCCGCGCAAAGCCGCCCGTCGTGCCTTCAGCCGCCAGATTTTTCAACCTGATATTGGCAAAGGTGCCGCGCATCATCACCTGATGATTACCACGGCGCGCCCCAAACGAATTGAAGTCAACCGGCCGGATCTGATGACTGATCAGGAAATCGGCCGCCGGCGTATCGCGGGCAATACCGCCAGCCGGCGAGATATGGTCGGTGGTGATTGAATCACCCAAAAGCGCCAGAATGCGTGCCCCGTCGATATCTGCGATCGTGTCTGGCACCTCGCGGGTCATGCCCGCAAAATAAGGGGGGTTCCGCACATAGGTTGATCCTTCATCCCATTCATAGGTGAGCCCACCCGAGGTGCTGATGGCCTGCCATTCCTTGGTGCCTTTGAATACATCGGCGTAACGCGACCGATACATATCGGCCGAAATCACCGAATCAACCACCTCACGAATCTGCTCGTTGCTTGGCCAGATATCTTTCAAATAGACATCGTTGCCGTCACGGTCCTGACCAATAGGTTCATCATTCAGCACCTTGGTCACTGACCCGGCCAAGGCATAAGCAACAACCAGTGGCGGTGACGCCAGATAATTGGCCGCCGCATGCGGGCTGACCCGCCCTTCAAAATTCCGGTTGCCCGACAACACCGCACAAACCAGAAGGTCATTATCCTCGATTGCTTCTGCCACCGGCGCGTCAAGCGGCCCGGAGTTACCAATACAGGTGGTGCAGCCATAGCCAACGGTGTTAAAGCCAAGCGCGTCAAGATGCGGCGTTAAACCGGCCGCATCAAGATAGGCCGACACCACCTGACTGCCTGGCGCCAATGACGTTTTCACCCATGGCTTGGCGATCATGCCACGTTCGTTTGCCGCCTTGGCCAGCAGGCCTGCTGCTACCAAGACCGACGGGTTTGAGGTGTTGGTGCAAGAGGTGATCGCGGCGATCATTACATCACCATCGGCGATTTCAAAATCATTGCCTTTCACCGGCACTGATTTCGGGCTGGTCCGGCCGGCCGCATCAGCCAATGTTTTGGCAAACGACCCCGCCACATCGGGCAGCGTAACGCGGTCTTGCGGCCGCTTGGGGCCTGCCATTGATGGCACCACTGTGGAAAGATCCAACGACAGCACGTCAGTAAAATGCGGATCAGCAGCGGCCGAATCACGCCACATGCCTTGTGCCTTTGCATAGGCCTCAACCAGCGCGACCCGGTCATCGTCACGGCCGGTCAGACGCAAATAATTCAGCGCCTCACCATCGATCGGGAAAAAGCCGCAAGTGGCGCCATATTCAGGCGCCATATTGGCAATCGTCGCCCGGTCGGCCAATGACAATTGGTCAAGACCCGGGCCGAAAAATTCGACAAATTTGCCAACCACGCCGCGTTTGCGGAGCGCTTCAACAATAATCAGCACCAAATCGGTCGCGGTCGCACCTTCGGGCAGTTTGCCGTCAAGCCGGAAGCCGATAACATCAGGGACCAGCATCGAGATCGGCTGACCAAGCATCGCCGCTTCGGCCTCGATCCCACCAACACCCCAGCCAAGAACGGCAAGACCATTGACCATGGTGGTGTGACTGTCGGTGCCAACAACCGAATCAGGATAGGCAACCGTGTCGCCATCTTCATCACGCGTCCAGACGGTCTGGGACAGATATTCCAAATTAACTTGGTGACAAATACCAGTTCCCGGCGGTACCACGCGGAAATTGTCAAAGGCGCCAGCGCCCCAACGCAAAAATTCGTAGCGTTCCTTGTTACGCGAGAATTCAAGCGCCACATTCTTTGCCGCAGCGCTGGCATCGCCCGCATGATCTACCATTACCGAATGGTCAATCACCAAATCAACCGGCGATAGCGGATTGATTTTTTCGGCATTGCCGCCAATCGCCTGCATCGCGTCACGCATCGCAGCAAGATCGACCACGGCCGGAACACCGGTGAAATCCTGCAACAAAATGCGTGACGGCCGAAACGCAATCTCGTTTTTCTGGCCGTTTTCGGCCCAGTTGGCCAAAGCCTCTATATCGGCCTTGGTGACCGAACTGCCATCCTGGTTGCGGAGCAGGTTTTCCAACAACACTTTCAATGAGAATGGCAGCTTTTCCAATGCTGGATAGGTTTTGGCCAGCACGGCCAGTGAATAATAATGATAGGTTTTGCCAGCGGCGGTCAGGCTGGCACGGCATGCATCGCGCAATGTCCCGGACATGGCGGTCTCCTTTTAGGGTCAAAGCCTCGGATAAAATGGAACGGCCAGATCGAGGAGTGCCTCGAAACGGTCAACAACAGTTATAGACAATAAAGGCCGGTTTTTCCAGTGGCTAAATCTGGACTGGACCCACCCCCATTCAGGCGGCTAGAAATAGCGCATGGTGCATGATCAGCAACAAAATACGTCAGCCTCGCCAGCCGCGGCGACCGCAGCCTTGAAAATTGACCAGCTATGCGTGATGCGCGGGCCGGTTTTGGTGATCGACCATCTCAGCTTTACACTAGGTGCCGGTCGTTTCTGTTGCTTGACCGGGCCCAATGGCGCCGGTAAATCAACCTTGCTTCGCACCCTTGCCGGACGCCTGCCCGCCACCAGCGGTTCGTTCACCTGTCCGGTCGGCCGAATCTATGTCGGCCATGCCGACGGGCTGTCACCGGCGATCAGCGGTCGCCAAAATTTAGAAAGCTGGGCTGCCCTTTACGCCAGTGATGCCAAGCGTGATACGATTGAACACGCCCTTTATGCGTTTAATGCGGGCGATTTTGCCGACCGGCCTGTTCATTTATTGTCACGCGGCCAGCGGCGCCGCCTTGCCTTGGCGCGGCTTCGGCTGGCCCCGTCAAACAGCCTGTGGCTTCTTGACGAACCAAATGCTGGCCTCGACCACGCCGCCGACACACATCTTGATGCGATGATCGCCGCGCATCTATCAGCTGGCGGCATGGTGATGGCGGCAACGCATGGCCCCTTGGCTGCATCGGTGCCGCAAGCCCGGCTTGAATTGGCCGTAAACAAGGCCGGGGCGTCCCGATGATGATACCGTTTTTTGCCCAAATCAGACGCGATCTGGCGATTGCATGGCAGCACCGGCAAGAACTTGCAGTGATGCTGGTGTTTTTCGTGATCATCATTGCGCTGTTTCCGCTGGCTATTGGCCCGCGTCAGGCTGTGTTGACAGAGCTTGGCGTGCCGATCATCTGGATTGCCGCCTTGCTGGCCATTTTGGCCGGCTTTGACCGGCTATTTGCCCAAGATGTGCGTGACGGATGGCTTGATCAGGTCAGCCTCAGCCAGCTTGGTCTTGGCTGGTATGCGCTTGCCAAGGCGGTGTCACATTGGCTGACCGCTGGCCTGCCGCTGTTGGTGATGACCCCGATCATGGCCGCCTTGTTGGACATTCCAATGGCACAGCTACCGGTATTGATCACCGCATTGCTGGTTGGCAGTCTTGCCTTGACCTTGCTGGGGGTGATAGGCGCGGCGCTGGCCGAAGGGGCGCGCCATGCCGGCGCGTTACTGGCGCTGCTGGTCTTGCCGCTGGCCGTGCCGATTTTGATTTTTGGCGTGCTGGCCTCAAACCATGATAGTGGCATTGTCAGCCCGCACCTGATGTTGCTTGGCGCGGTTCTTGCCGTGCTGCTGGCGATAGCGCCGCTGGTGGCCGCCAGCGCTCTTGGTACTGGCGAGACCGAAACCGGCCTCTAGGAGATGTGGCGAAAAACCGCGTTGGCGGCATCACCTCACCTCTTTCCTGTGCTGGCAAAACCGGTTATATCTGGCGGCGATGTTTGATTATCTGGCCAATCCATCGCGCTTTATGCGTCTTGCCAACCGGTTTTTGCCGGCCTTGGTGGTGCTTGCGGTGACCACCGGGGCGGTTGGACTCTATCAAGGTTTGGTTACCTCTCCGCCCGATTATCAGCAAGGCGATACCGTCCGCATCATCTATATTCATGTGCCGGCGGCGTGGCTGGCGCTGTTCGGCTATGTCGGGCTTGGCATTTGCGGTATCTTTTATATTGTCTGGCGGCATCCGCTGGCCGATGTGGCAGCGCGTGCTATCGCGCCGGTGGGGGCAGTATTTGCCCTACTTACGTTGATCACCGGGTCATTGTGGGGCAAGCCGATGTGGGGCGCCTGGTGGGTCTGGGATGCACGCCTGACCTCGATGCTGATTCTGTTTTTCTTCTATTTGGGTTATATGGCGCTGGCCAATGGCTTTGACCGGCCCGAGCGCGGCAGCCGACCGGCGGCCCTGTTGGCGCTTGTCGGGCTGATCAATGTGCCGATCGTCAAATTTTCGGTCGACTGGTGGAACACGTTGCACCAACCGGCAAGCTTGCTTAGGAGTGGCGGACCCGCTGTCGATCCAACAATGTTGACCCCCTTGGTGCTGATGCTGATTGCCGCCCATGCCTATTTCGCGATCATTGTCATTTACCGGATGCGCGCCTTGCTTGGCGAGCGCCGCCTGACCGCGATGCTGTTACGGCCACGAGGCCACGCGTGATGGCCGAATTTTTTGCAATGGGCGGGTTTGGCAGCTTTATCTGGGGCAGCTATGGCACCGCGGTGATATTGCTTGTCTGGCTTGGCGTATCAAGCTGGCGCAAAGCACGCAAGGTCGCGCGGCAATTGGCGCAGCTTGACACCGATACATCAGCAGAACACCGACCGTCAGCCTAGCGCCGCCGCCCCCCACGCCGCCGGCCACCGGTCAGGGCTGGCGCGTCCTCGGCCAGTAAATCGCGTGGCGGCAGGTCAACAGCTGCAGCCAATGCCGCATAGGGGTCACTTTTGTGCGGGATCGCCATTGCCTTGACAAAATGATCCTGAAATGACGGCTCGACCGCGGTTTCGATTTTTTCGATACGGCGCACCACGGCCTCAATTTCGCGGCGTGCGGCTTGGTTAAGCAGGGCCATGCGCGCGCCGGTCCCCGCCGCATTGCCCGCCGCACGAACATCGTCTAGCAAACAATCGGGAATCATGCCCAAAACCATCGCATATTTTGGATCGATATGGGTACCAAACGCCCCGGCAAGCACCACCCGGTCAATTTTGCGGATATTGATTTTATCCATCAACAGCCGAAACCCGGCATAAAGCGCTGCTTTGGCCAGCTGGATCGCCCGAATGTCATTTTGCGTTACCGCTACCGTATCAGTCAGCCGATAGCGAAACGTGCGCCCATCTGCCTCGATCCGTGGGTTTGTTGACGCCTTGCTGCCATCAATCACCCCGTCAGCAGTAACGATACCCGCCAGATACATTTCAGCGATCACCTCGATGATCCCTGACCCGCAAATGCCGGTGACGCCAGATTGCGCAATCGCGGTATCAAAATCGGGCGAGTCCGACCACAGGTCCGACCCGATCACCGCAAATCGGGGCTCAAGCGTGATGCGATCAATCCGCACCCGTTCAATGGCGCCAGGAGCAGCCCGTTGTCCCGACGATATTTGCGCCCCTTCAAATGCCGGACCGGTTGGCGATGACGCCGCCAACAGCCGGTCTGCATTACCAACGATGATTTCAGCATTGGTGCCAACATCAACAATCAGCGTCATCAGGTCACTTTTCTGTGGCGCCTCGGCCAATACCACCGCTGCCGCATCGGCGCCAACATGACCGGCGATACAAGGCAGCAAATAGGCCCGCGCGCCGGCATTGACCCGCACCCCAAGATCACGCGCCGGCACATCAAGTGCCTGATCAACCGCCAGCGCGAAAGGCGCCCCACCCAATTCAACCGGATCTAACCCGATCAACAGGTGATGCATGACCGGATTACCCACCAAAACCATTTCGACGACATCGGCCACATCAAGGCCGGCTGCGGCCACCGCCCCATCAATCAGGCCTTGCACCCCATCAATCACCGCCTTGGTCATATCAGCGGCCCCACCCGGATTCATGATGCCATAAGACACCCGGCTCATCAGGTCTTCGCCAAACCTGATTTGCGGGTTCATCGCACCCGTTGAGGCTAGCACCGCACCGGTTACCATATCGCATAAATGCGCCGACATGGTGGTCGACCCAACATCAATCGCAATTCCGGCGATTTTGTCCTTCAAGCCAGGCCAAACAGCGATAATCCGATTGCCGTCGCGCAACGCCACCGTCACATGCCAATCGCCCTGACGCAGGATGGTCTGCAGGTCGCGCAAAATATGAAAATCACAAGAAATCGCGCCGCTGACCCGGTCCGGCCATTGATCGCCAACCGCGTCGATAAGCCGGCGCAAATCGCCTGACGGATCATGCATATCCGGTTCGCGGACCGCGACATAGCAGAGCCGGACAACAGGGTCCATCGCAATGTTCCGGCCATCAGCCTGCTTGCGGACAAGCTGGTTATGGACCTGGCTTTCCGGCGGCACATCAATCACCGCATCCGCACAAAGCCGCGCTTGACAGGACAGACGTCGTCCGGCGGCAAGACCGCGCTTGTCGGCATAGCGGGTTTCCACAGCGGTCACAGCATCAACACAGTCAGCCCCCGCGGTAATGCCATGTTTGGCGAAATGGCCAACCCCGATATCAACCTGACAGCGGCCACACATCGCACGGCCACCACATACCGAGTCAATATCAACCCCCAATTGCCGCGCCGCGGTTAAAACAGGCGTTCCCCGCGGCACCCGCCCTTGGCGGCCGGATGGCGTGAAAACGATTTTGACATCATCGCTGGTGTTGTTGTCGCTGTGGCTGTGATCGCTGGTGTCTTTGTCCATTGGGCTGTGCCAAATTCGTGTCTAGCTGGCGCGGCGCCGGCGCGTTTGCCGTCGTTGACGCCCGTCACCCGCGACAACAGGTTCACGGAACCGCTCAATCCATCGCCGGCACTCCGGATCATAGCCATTCATTACATTCGCGCCCATGATAGCGGTCATTTCTTCAGCATGAAGCGGGTTCATGATCGCCGAGGTCATACCGGCCCCCGCCGCCATTGACAAAAAGGCCGCATTCATACCGTGCCGGTTTGGCAGGCCAAAGGATATGTTCGAGGCACCACATGTCGTGTTCACCTTCAATTCGTTGCGCAGCCGCATGATCAAATCTAGCGCCGAACGACCGGCAAGGTTGATTGCCCCAACCGGCATGATCAATGGATCAACGACCACATCCTCGCGCGGGATGCCGTAATCAGCGGCGCGCTCGACAATCTTTTTGGCCACCTCAAACCGGACATTCGGGTCTTCTGAAATGCCGGTTTCATCATTCGAGATCGCCACCACAGCGGCCCCATATTTTTTGACTAATGGCAACACGGTTTCCAGCCGGTCTTCCTCGCCGGTCACCGAATTAACCAATGCCTTGCCCTTATAGACAGCAAGCCCCGATTCCAGTGCCGCGACAATCGAACTGTCGATCGCCAGCGGCACATCAACCGTCTCTTGAACCAGTTGGATAGCTTTGGCCAAAATCGCCGGTTCGTCCGCCATCGGGATACCGGCATTGACATCCAGCATCGTTGCCCCGGCCTCGACCTGTGCGACCGCGTCGGCAAGCACCCGCGAATAATCATCAGCGGCCATTTCCGCGGCCAGCAATTTGCGGCCGGTCGGATTGATCCGTTCGCCAATCACGCAAAATGGGGCGTCAAAGCCAATTATGATCTCTTTTTTGTCCGACGATAGAACGGTCTTTGTCATCGCTTGCTCCTTCAGGCGCTGCCAGATTAAGCGGCAGGCGGCAGAACGTCAAACCCGCCTTTTGGCAAAAGCCGAATTTGACCATGCGCCACCGCGTCGGCATAGGCTGCGGTCTTGGCAAATCCGCCAAACGGATAAAAATGAAAATGGGCAATCAAGCAATCCGGATCAGCCGCCATGCCCCGCGCCAAACCAGCCAGCAACAGATGCGGAGACTGCACGGTCATCAGCTTGGTTACATTGCGCGCCTGTTTGCTGATAAAGCGCATTGATGGGCCGATACCCGAAATCTGGGCAAAGCGAAATAATGTTTTGATCGTCGCCGGTCCGGGCACCCCGACATGGATCGGCAGGCGGTTCCCCATAGCGCGAATGCGCTTTTCCCATGCCAGCACCAGATCGGCCTCAAAACAAAATTGCGTTTCAATATAGATATCCAGCCCATCGCGCCGGGCTATTACATTTTTGGCGTCAAGCGCGGCAGCGATTTCGTCATCGGTGATATCGGGGCTTCCTTCAGGATGGCCGGCAACACCGACACGGCGGACCCCATGCTTTTGCAGCAAGCCGCTTTCCAGAATTTGCATCGAACAGTCAAACCCACCCACCGGCTTGTCAACGCCGCCGCCGATCACTAGCACTTCATCCACCGCAGCGTCCCGGACCAACAGCGCCAGCAACCCATCCAACTGGTCAGCGTCGCGGATAGACCGCGCGGCGATATGCGGTACCGGTCTCATGCCATCCTGATACAGCCGCCTTGCCACCGCCACCGTATCCATTGGGTCCGACCCCGGCAGGAATGTGACATTGACCGTTGATCCCGGGGCGAGGCAGGTGGCAAAACTGTCAATTTTTTGGGCACCATTCGGCGTGACCTCGATCGACCAGCCAGCGGCCGCCGTCTTGATTTGGTCAATATTCGCTGACATATCGGTCCTCAACTGCACAGGCTCTGCCATGTTACTCTCCGCTTTGTTGCCGCGTCACCCTGATCGGTTTCACCGCTCGGCAGCATGCCGTTTTGCACGGCGCCAAGATTGCTTGTCCCCGCCCCACTCTCTCTTGTTTACGACATCGATGCGCCGATCTCGAATTGAAATGCGGCAGCGCAGTCAGGCTGACGTCCGGCCTCCATTCGCCACCAATTGCCTGATCCGGTCGGCGGAATAGTCTGCCTCAATCGCTGCGGCTTTGGCCGCGGCTTCGGCGGCGAGGTCATCTCCACATGGCTCAGCTGCAGCGCGGTGCCATGCGCCAAGATAATCATCGGTACCATCAGCGCCATCACGCATTGCCGCCTCATCAATGGCAATCGCAAAGCGACGTGGCAACTCAACCTTGGCCTGCTCGCGCTGACGCCCGCGGCCGCGCTCGGCAATAACCTGTGCCGGGATATCACGCCAATAAACGATGATCAGGTTGGCCATCATATTCCTCATTTTGCTGGTTGGGCTGTTGGGTCTGTCGGCTTTGCGGCACCAGTAAATTGCTGGTCAATAAATATTTTGAAATCACCAAATCCGGTCACGCGCCAATCGAACGACAACCCCAATTCGTCAGCCGCATCACGAGCTTTGGCAAGAAGGCCAGGATCGTTGGTCTGGGCCAAATATAACAGTCTTTTATACTGGCCGAAATACATTTCGCGCAACGCCGGATGCCGCCGGAGGCCCATGCCTTTCATGATGATCCGCTCAAAATGCCTGGCCATATAATCGGTCAAGAAAAATGTCCCAAGTTCTTGATCCATCTCGGCCGCAAACCCAGCTTGGCCAAGATACATTTCATAGCAATGCGGCCCGGGAATCCGGTCGATCTGTTCGGCGTCAAGATAAGCATCAAGCTGGCCACCGGTACCACAATCCCCATAGACCACGGCAACCCGTTTGCCAGCCCGCCGTGCCGTCGCGACCTTGGCGCGTATGCCGGGCAAAATACGTTCGGGATGATTGTGCCATGAGGCCGGCAAACAGGTCAGTTCTACCGCACCTGGCGGGCACTGATCGATCAGCATCAACAATTCGCGCGCCAGCGCGCCACAGGCAATGAGCTGGAGAACTGGCGGCGCGGCGCCACTATCCGGCCGCGGCGTCACGGTCCCGCTTGGCCTTGATCATCTCTTTTGCCGTTTCCACTGCGACCGCCGCATCACGGCAATAGGCATCGGCGCCGACCGATTCGGCAAAGGCCTCATTCAGCGGCGCGCCGCCAACCAAAATGATATAATCGTCACGGATGCCCTTTTCGATCAACGCATCGACGACAACCTTCATATAGGGCATGGTTGTGGTCAGCAACGCCGACATACCCAGAATATCTGGTTTATGTTCTTCAAGGGCGGCAAGATAAGTTTCGACCGGATTGTTGATCCCAAGATCAATCACGTCAAAACCGGCCCCTTCCAACATCATAGATACCAAGTTCTTGCCGATATCATGAATGTCACCTTTGACCGTGCCGATGACCATAGATCCAACACGCGGCGCGCCGGTTTCAGCCAATAGCGGCCGCAAGATACCCATGCCAGCTTTCATCGCATTGGCGGCCATCAATACTTCCGGAACGAATAAAATACCATCACGGAAGTCATTGCCAACAATCGTCATCCCTTCGACAAGAGCCTTGGTCAACACATCATAGGGAGTCCAGCCACGATCCAGCAAGATCGAGACACCTTCGACGATTTCATCCTGCAAACCGTCATAAAGATCATCATGCATTTGCTGGACAAGTTCATCATCATCCAACTCGGCCAGAATGATATCATCTTCATCAGACATGATAGGCGCCCTTTTCACCAATCGTCACATCAACTTGTTGCGAGGCGTTTAACCACAGAACACCCGCCAATTACCAGCAGTTTTGTTGAAATTGGTCACTTCACAGTAGGATAAGGCCGACAAAAATTATGCCCTGATCGACAAAAATCACATTTTGCCGCGGGTTTTGCCCGATTCCACAGCCGTATCACGCATTTTCATCAGGCAGCTGGTGCCGTTGCATAACCGGCACGCTGATCACCACAAATATAAGAGAAATACCGGTAAGGCCAAAGACTTTGAATGTGACCCAATCATCGGTGCTAAGAACGCGCCATGCCACCTCATTGGCCGCTGCCGAGCAAACGAACATCGTCACCCACAACCAGCTCACCGCGCGCCAGCCAGCTTCTGTCAGGCGTATTTGCTGGCCGACCAATGCCGCCAGCGGGTTACGCCCGATTAACCGGCCACCGGCAATCACGGCAGCAAACATCAAGGTCAGCACCGTGGGCTTGATTTTGATGAATATTTCATCGTCAAAATAGATCGTCAGCCCGGCAAAAAACACCAAGGCCGCACAACCAAACGCCGCCATCATTGGCAGCCGGCGTTCGGTGTACCAGCTAACACCGAGGGATAGTACGGTCGCAACGACCAGCAGCTTCACACTCAGGATCAGATCTTTGTAAAGATAATTGGCAACAAAAAACAGCAACAATGGGCCAAAATCGAGCAGAAAACGGCGGCCACCACTATGCTGGGCGGCGTCAGTCTGGCGACGGGATGGCTGGTGGCTGTTTTCGGTCATCGCATAATCCTTTACTGATGATGTTACCGCGCCGAAGCTGCGCACAGGTGGTTCGACAGGTCGTTGATCGGCTGATTTGTGTACGGGATTTACCGTCAAGCCGCAATATGTGTTGCCAACAGCCGGCAATGGTCGCTGGCAGTGCGGATAAACGCGCCGGCATCGGTGGCAAGACGGGCCTCTTCACCCAACTGGCGGCGCCAATAGCGGGCGCCGCGCTGGCCCGCATAAAGCCCAAGCATATGGCGGGTAATGCTGTGAAGGCGCGTGCCAGTGGCGGTCATACGGTCAGCGTAATCCGCCATAAGGTCGGCAATAGCGGCGCGTGTCGGCGCGGCGCGGCCAAACAGAGTCTCGGCGATTTCAGCAAGCATATAGGGCGTTCTATAGGCTGCTCGGCCAAGCATCACCCCGGCAAATTCTGGCGCCACTTCACCAACGGTGGCCAGATTGTCGAGCCCCCCATTCAGAATAATCGCAAGATCGCGCCGCCGCCCGGCAAGGCGCACCGCCCGCCGATAATCAAGCGGCGGGATGTCACGATTTTCTTTCGGGCTAAGGCCGGACAACCAAGCTTTACGCGCATGCAGATAAAATACCCCAACCCCGGCCGCGGCAACCTGATCGATAAAATCGTCAAGCCCCGCTTCCGGGTCCATATCATCAATACCGATCCGGCATTTGACGGTAACCGGAAGATCTGTGACCGCCATCATCGCCGCGCAGCAATCAGCCACCAGCGCCGGTTCAGCCATCAAGCATGCCCCAAACCGCCCCGATTGCACCCGGTCAGACGGGCATCCGACATTTAGATTGATTTCAGCAAACCCCCAATCGGCAGCGCGTTTAACCGCCGCGGCCAAACGGTCAGGGTGACTGCCCCCAAGTTGCAATACCAGTGGATGCTCGACAGGATCATGCCCAAGCAAACGGTCAAGATCGCCATGAAGCACCGCCTCTGCCGTTACCATCTCGGTAAAAAGCAGCGCATCGGGCGCGATGGTACGGTGAAACACCCGACAATGACGATCGGTCCAATCCATCATCGGGGCAACACAAAGGCGGCGGTCAGGCGCGGTGATCGCGGTATGGCTAGGCGGCGTTTGGATCATGCTGATTTATACGCTGGATAACGGCAAAAGCCAAGCTAGAGGCCGTCAAACGGATTGCGCGCCTTCGCATCTGCAACCGCCAAGACAAAGATATCGGGGTCAGCATGAAGCTCGGCATCAAGCCGCTTGGCAATCGTATCGGCATCGGTCCATTGCGGATTGGTCAAGGCTTGCCAGCGGTAGTGGCCGTCAAAATCCAGCACGCGGCCAAGAAGCTGATGCTGGCCATCAAGCCGATCAATATGCACGAAAATGGCCCCGGCATCAACATCGCCACGCCGCACCAGCACACAATCGATCATCGCGTTGCTGGCATGACGCAAGGCTGCGCTGACTAGCATGCCAGATTTTAATCGCGTCATTTAATGCCGCCACCCGGCCGGTATCCGGCCTAAAAATCGGTGCATCGTCCCTTTTGCTCCCAATCACCGTAACGGGTCGGTTCGGGGCCTTTCGGACCATTGACTTCGTGCGGCATAGCGGCCGAATCCGGCACCGGCAAGGCGGCCTGATCGGCGGTTTCGGTTTCGGCTTTTGACGTGTTTTTCTTGTGTCTTTCCATATTTGCGTTTATGCCCCTTGCAACAGCCGAAAACAAGCCCTGTATCGGGAAAACCATCAGCCCCCGAAAACCTGTCAATGCCAGACCAAAAACCGCCATCCACACCAACTCGCAGTGACAAGCCCCTATTGCGGCTGGCATCGGCTGGCAATAAGGCTGCCAAACGCCCCAGAACCCCCGGCGGAAATCCCGTCGGAAGTCCCGCCGGAAAACCGTCTGGAAAACCATCTGGCAAACCGACCGGAAAACCCAGCGGAAAACCAACTGACAAGCAAGCGGCCAAACCGACTGGCACATCGGCTGCCAAATCACCGCGCACGCCCCCCAAAAATTCGGCCCGCCACGGCAAGCTGGCAAGCCGTCACATTGCCTATGACATTCTGGTGGCGATTGAGGACGGGGCCCAGCTTGACAAGGCCTTGGCCGCCAACCAGGATTTGCCACAGCTTGACGAGCGTGACCGCAAATTTGTTCGGCTTTTGGTAACCACCAGTCTCCGGCATCGCGGCCAATTGGAAAAAGTCATGGCGCCGATGATCAGTCGCCGTCCATTTGGCGCGCAGGCCCATGCCAATCTTGTGCTGTTGCTTGGGGCTGTGCAGCTATTGATCTTGAAAACAGGCCCCCATGCGGCGGTTGACAACACTGTTGAATTGATGCGTGCCACCGGGTTTGAGAGGCTATGCGGCCTTGCCAACGCGGTGATGCGCCGTATGACCCGTGAAGGTGACGCCCGCTGGCAAACCACCAGCCATTTGGATAATTTGCCTGACTGGTTGCGACAAAGCTGGCTTCATTATTGGGGTGAGACGGCCACCACCGCGATTGCCAATCTTGCGATGACACCACCACCGCTGGATATTTCGGTTCGCACAGCCCCGGCTGACTGGACATCAAAACTGGATGCGACGCTGATCGAGGGCACCAGCCTGCGGCGCGCTTTTGACGGTGACCCGACCCAATTGCCCGGATTTGAGTCCGGCGATTGGTGGGTACAGGATATCAGCGCGGCAATGCCAGCGCGCCTGCTTGGTGTCAGCCCCGGCCAGTCGGTTATCGATCTTTGTGCCGCCCCGGGTGGCAAAACCGCACAGCTGATTGCCGGCGGCGCCCGCGTGACCGCGATTGACCAAAACCGCAAACGGCTGGATCGCCTGCGGCGCAACCTGAAACGGTTGAAGATGACCGCTGATTTACGCTTGGCTGACGGACGCGATTTCACCCCCGACACGCCGGTTGATGCGGTGCTTCTTGACGCCCCGTGTTCAGCAACCGGCACGATCAGGCGGCGGCCCGATATTTTGGCGCGCCGCCAGCCCGAAGACATTGCCGCTTTGCAACAACTACAATGGCAATTGGCCACCACCGCGCTTGGCTGGCTTCGGCCGGGCGGCAAATTTGTCTATGCGACCTGCTCGCTGCAACCTGAAGAAGGTGAAGACGTTGTCAGCGCGATCATCGATGGTGCCGCCGGGCGGTTTGGCATCGACCCGATCACCGCTGACGAGGCCGGCCTGTTTACCGGATCGATTGATGCGCGCGGCTGCTTACGCATTCTGCCGGGTGATTATGTGAAAATCGGCGGCGCTGACGGGTTTTTTATCGCTCGGTTAACCCGTTTAGGATAAACTTGTGCCAGTCGCGCCACGAGACCAGATTGTGACGGACGAAATGGCCTATAGCAGGGACACATCTCCGCTATGGCACATTGGTAAAGCCGAACGGCTTTTCCGGCGCACATGGTTGTTCCAATGGACATTGCGCGGGCGCACCGAAACCCCGCTTTTGGTGGGGTTTCCCGATCACTGGCGCGGGTCGGCAAGCCGCGGGTCAGCAATCATGACAAGTGGGGCCGCATGGCGCATCACCAAACCCGGCTTTGAACGGTTTGACTGGTTGCGCGATTTGCGAAGTTTTGGCGGCAGCCAAGCACGGAGCCGCGCCCGGGCCCTGATTTCCAACTGGATCAACCGCAATGCGCGCTGGGACCTGATGGGGTGGCGCCCTGATATTATCGCAACCCGCCTTGCCAACCTGATTTTCTGTTACGACTGGTATGCCGGATCGGCCGAGGAATCTTTTCAACACTTTCTTGCCAAATCGGTGCAACAGCAGGCGCGCTGTCTGGCCTTGGACTGGCAACGGCTGGCCCGCGCAGATGACCGGATCACCGCGCTCAAGGGGCTGTTTATTGCCGAGGCAGCGCTTGGCGCACCGCTGCAAGATCTCGATAAATTGATGGATCTGCTGATCGACTTGATCGACAGCCGTCTTCACGATGACGGCGGTCACAAAAGCCGAATGCCCGATCAGCATCTGGCAATCATGCGTGACTTGATCGAGATCCGCAATGCACGGCCGGTAAAAGAACTCAGCACGATTAAATGGCTCGATACTACCATCGCCAGGATGGGCGCTGTTTGCCGCATGTGGCGCCATGGTGACGGACAATTTGCCCGCTTTAACGGTGCCGGATTGAAAGACCCCGATATTATCGAGGAAACACTGGCCCGCGGGGGGCAAAAGGGTAAATTGCTGCAACTGGCACCGCAGACAGGGTTTGTCCGTTTCTCATCGGGCCGGTCAACCATCATCATGGATACCGGATCGCCGGTTGGCGATGCCGATATCACCGGACTCAGCACCTTGGGGTTTGAATTTTCAGTCGGGCAAAATCTACTGGTGGTCAATCCGGGACAAATCATCTCGGAAACAAATTTCCAGCGGCTTTTGGAATCGACCAATGCCCACTCGACATTGACCATTGACGGCATTAGTTCCAGCGATTTCGCGAGTGGCCGCGTGGCCAGCGTCGCCGACCTGAACATCGGGCCGGCCGAAGGCGGTTCCTTGGCGGTGGCCAGCCATAATGGCTATGCGCCGTCACACGGAATCATTCATCAACGCAAACTATATCTGACCACAGGCGGGGGAAATTTGCGCGGCGCGGATCGGCTGGAATATACCGGCGCACCGGGCCAGATCGGTCGCCTGGCCACAGTGCGGTTTCATTTGCATCCGCGCGTCACCGCCGCGATCCTGAACGACCAGCGTATTTTGATGAAAATTCGCGGCAACCGCACCGGCTGGACATTTCGTGCCAACGGCACAGTATCGCTTGACACATCTTTGTTTTTTGACATAAGCGGACGGATGAGTTGTCAGCAAATCGTTGTGACCATGCCGCTTGACGCGATACGGTCGGTCGGCGCGGTCGATATAAAATGGGCGTTCCAGCGCAACGATATCGGTTCCTGACGGCCGGTTTGCATGGCCCGGTTTGCATGGCCCAGTTTGCATGGCCCGGTTTGCATGGCTAGGATTTAGGTTTGAACCATTGATTTTCAGGCCTCTGGTGCCTGACGGTTTGTTGATCGCCGCGTTTTTGATCGGCATATCACATGAAAGGCCGTCATAGCGTGCACCATATCTCCTCTGAAGCCATCGGCACGAACCTGCCAGTTACCACGCCTGACCTAGCCGCGGCAACGGCAGTATGGGCCCGCATTGGCGCGCTGTCATTTGGCGGGCCAGCCGCCCAAATCGGCTTGATGCACCGGATAATCGTTGCAGAAAAACGCTGGCTTGACGAAACGCAGTTCCTGAATGCGTTAAGTTTTTGCATGTTGTTGCCTGGCCCCGAAGCGATGCAGCTGGCGACCTATGTCGGCTGGCGGCTTCATGGCGTTGTTGGCGGGTTGATTGCCGGCTTACTATTCGTGCTTCCCGGCGCCCTGGTTATTTTAGGACTTAGCCTTGTCTATATGCTGTTTGGCGCGGTTGATATTGTTGGCGCCTTGTTTTTCGGGATCAAGGCAGCGGTCATTGTCATCGTCATGCAAGCGCTTCTTCGGCTGGCTGGAAAAACCCTGAAACGCAACGCACAATGGGTGATGGCAGGGTTGGGATTTCTCGGTATTTATTTCGTCAATCTGCCATTTCCATTGATTATTGCGCTGGCCGCTTTAGCCGGATTTTTGCAGCCACAAGCCACCGCAGCGCCGCCTTCATCCGGCACCGGTCTGCCAAGTTGGCGGCAAACCGGGAAACGGATCGGCCTGTGGCTGGCGGTTTGGTGGCTGCCCCTGCTGGCCATTGATCTTTTCGTCGGCTCAACAATCTTTGCCGATATTGGCTATTTCTTTAGCAAGCTGGCAATCGTGACCTTTGGTGGTGCCTATGCGGTTTTGGCTTATATGGCCCAAGATGTCGTCGCGCATCTTGGCTGGTTATCGCCGGCCGAGATGATGGACGGATTAGGATTGGCGGAAACCACGCCGGGTCCATTGATCCTGGTCACCAAATTTGTGGGGTTTGTCACCGGTTTCAAGGCAGGCGGTGTCTGGTATGGCATCGCGGCGGCGATGGTGGCGCTGTGGGCGACATTTGCCCCGTGCTTTTTATGGATTTTCGCCGGCGCCCCCTATCTTGACTGGTTGACCGGCCAGCCGCGCCTTCGCGCCGCCTTAGACCATATCCTTGCCGCCGTTGTCGGGGTGATCGCCAATTTGTTTTTGTGGTTTTCGCTGCATGTGTTTTTCCGTGACACGCTGTTTTTAGAGGCCGGGCCGTTGCGCTGGTTGGCGCCGGTGATCGGGTCACTAGACTGGCGCGTGCTGCCTATTGTGGTCATTTGTGGCTGGATGTGTTTTGTCAGCAAAGCCAGCCTGTTCCGCATTTTGGCAACTGCCGCCGGCACCGGCGTTGTGGTCACACAGCTTTTTACCGGCTAGGGCTGCATCCCGCCAAACCATAAGGTTATGTTTGCGTTTCGCCCCAAGCTCGGCCATAACAGCGCCGTGACAGGATAACCCGATAAAGAGCAGACATTGCCAATGGTCCACGATACCGCATTTCCTATTCGCCGCGCCCTAGTTTCGGTTTCCGATAAAACCGGCCTTGTTGAGTTTGTCGACGTTTTGGTGGCTGCCGGCATTGATATTTTATCAACCGGTGGCACCGCCAGCCTGCTACGCGATGCCGGCTTTGCCGTGACCGATGTGGCCACAGTGACCGGGTTTCCGGAAATCATGGACGGACGGGTCAAAACCCTGCACCCAAAAATTCATGGCGGTCTTTTGGCCCGGCGCGACCGTGACACACATCTTGCCGCGATGAACAGCGCCGGAATCGACGCCATCGATCTTCTGGTGGTCAATCTGTACCCGTTTGAAGAAACGCTGGCCAATACCGATGATCGGCCAACGCTGGTTGAAAAAATCGACATTGGCGGGCCGGCAATGTTGCGGGCAGCGGCCAAAAACCATGATTTTCTGACGGTCCTGTGCGATCCGGCCGATTACGCTGAAGCCGCCGATGCGATCCGGCAAACCGGCGGCACCGACCTTGGGTTGCGGCGCCGTCTGGCGGCAAAATGCTTTGCCCGAACCGCTGCTTATGACAGCGCCATTGCCGGTTGGATGGCGCATGATCTTGGCCAAGACACACCAGCCATCACCGCATTTGCCGGGCGCAAGGTGATTGACCTGCGTTATGGCGAAAACCCCCACCAGCACGCCGCCCTCTATCAAAGCGGCAGCTCTCGGCCCGGCGTAGTCAGCGCCAGGCAGATCCAAGGCAAGCCGCTGTCTTATAATAACATCAATGATACCGACGCCGCCTTTGAACTGGTCGCCGAATTCGATGCACCGACAATTGCTATCATCAAACATGCCAACCCCTGTGGGGTGGCCAGCGCCGATGATTTGCCGACCGCCTGGACGCAAGCACTGGCGGCCGATCCGGTGAGTGCCTTTGGTGGCATTGTGGCGATGAACCGCCCCCTCGATGCGGAAACAGCGACTGCCGTGTCCAGTATTTTTACCGAGGTTGTGATCGCGCCCGATGCCAGTGACGAGGCCCAGGCGATCATGGCCAAAAAGCCGAATTTACGGCTTTTGCTGACCGGTGCTATGCCGCCGCACGGTGCCAGCGATGTGAAAATAAAGTCAGTGGCGGGGGGATTTCTGGCGCAATCGCGTGACAGTGGCGCCATCACCGCCGAGTCGCTGAAAATCGTCACCAAGCGCGCCCCAACCGCCGCAGAAATCAACGATATGCTGTTTGCCTGGCGCGTGACCAAGCACGTAAAGTCAAACGCCATCGTCTTTGTCAAAGACCATATCACCGCCGGTATTGGGGCTGGCCAGATGAGCCGTGTCGACTCGGCCCGGATCGCCGTACAAAAGGCGCAAGACACCGCCACCAAACAAGGATGGGCACAGCCCCGCACCATCGGATCAGTGGCCGCATCGGATGCATTCTTTCCTTTCGCCGACGGGCTCGAAGCGTTGATTGGCGCCGGGGCCAGTGCCGTGATCCAACCAGGCGGATCGATCAAAGACGACGAGGTCATTGCCGCCGCCGATAAGGCCGGAATCGCTATGGTCTTTACCGGCATGCGGCATTTCAACCACTGATCACCTGGCTTGGCCTGCTAAACCCCATCATCTGTCACCGCCCTAAAGGCGCGGTTGCGCTGCTGTCCAGATTTTCCGCATCAGGCTTGGCAAGGCGGTGGGGCGCGGCATTTGCCAGCCCCCGTCAATCGGTGTTACTGGCAGCGGCCGCCCGTCGAGCCGCGCCACTTGCACCTGCATTTCAACGGCAAAATGCGTAAACACATGCGTGACCGGATCTGGCACTATTTGCCATGTCGCGGCAAAAGGCGGGGTGACCGCATCGCCAACCCCGGTGGCGGTATCCGTTTTGACCCGGCTTAGCCCCTGTTCGGGAAACCCCAGCATACCGCCAAAAAGACCTTGTTCCGGTCGTGTTTGCAAAAACACCTCACCCGCGTTGTTGACCGCGACAAAAGCTATCGCCTGCCGGGTTGGCTTGGCCAATTTGGTGGGTTTCACCGGCAAAGATTCGGCCATATTAGCGGCCAGACCGCGGCAGCTTGCCGCCAGTGGGCAACGCGTGCACAGCGGGGATTTTGGTAAACATACAGCATTCGCAAAATCCATCATTGCTTGCGGCACATCAGAGGGGCGCGGCAACGGTAATAGCGTCAAATACGCCGCTGCCACTTGTTTTTTGGCCGCTGGCAATGGCGTATCAATTGCAAAAAACCGGCAAAAAAGCCGTTCGATATTACCGTCGACAACCACCGTCTGTTGTCCATAGGCCAGTGCCGCAATCGCACCGGCGGTATAGGGGCCGATGCCCGGCAATCGCTGCAACGCTTGCGGATCTTTGGGCAACTGCCCGTCATTATACGCCACCAGCTGTCGGGCGGCCTTGTGAAGATTGCGCGCCCGCGCGTAATAGCCAAGTCCGGCCCAAGCCGCCAATACATCGTCCAGCGGTGCGGCCGCCAATGACGCGACATCGGGCCAGCGGCGGGTGAATTCAAGAAAATAGGGAATAACCGTTGCCACCACGGTTTGTTGCAGCATCATCTCGGACAGCCACACATGATAGGCAGGCGCCATATCCGGCCACCGCCGCCGCCACGGCAAATCACGGCCATGCCGGTCATACCAGTCAAGCAGCAGATCAACCGGAAACCGCGGATAAGCGACCGCCCGGCCGCCCCCCGATGCGTCAGGGCTGCCGGCCGTTATCCGATCGGACGCGCTGGCGGCGGCAGAGCTGTCAGGCAATCGGCGATCGGACATGGATAAGATCCTTTTTGGCTGTGGGGCGACTCCTCGACCGCGGTAAAATAACCTGTTCGGCCCGGCCTGCCCATGCTAATTTAACCACCGAAGGGGTCAAGCCGTGGCCAGCCCCCCGTGCAATCGAAATGAAGCCAAACGCCATGCGAAAACCGCCAGGACAGCGACTAAGGCATATGCGCCGCTTGTCGACAATGGTTGACCCGTTGATCGAACCGGCGGTGCTAAACCGCGGGTTTGCGATTAACCGTCTGATATCCCATTGGCCGGATATTGTCGGCGATATCGCGGTGTGGTGCCGGCCGGCACGGATCAGTTTTCCGCAAGGAAGCCAACGTGACGGCACATTAAAATTGCAGATCGCATCAGGCCGCGGGCCGCAAGCCCAGGCAATGTCGGCCGAGATTATCAACCGGGTCAACACCGCCTTTGGCTATCAGGCGATCGGCCGCATTAGCTTGGTGCAAAGCCTGCCGGCTGACGTCAGCCAAGAACCGGCCTTTTCACCACCGCAAATTTCTGAGTCGGCTGACATTTGGGCGCTTGACGAAAAATTGAAACATGTCACATCACCACCCCTTCGCGCCGCGTTGCGGCGGCTTGGCGCCCCGGTGAACGCCAATCAGGACACCAGTCAGGACACCAGTGACGACACTTAAGGCAACCTGTCGTGAAAGAAGCTTGCCACCCCTGCAAAAACCAAATAATCCTGCCCAAGGCACAATCCCTCATTGCCCGCGATTTTTGCATCGACTATGCTGATGCGCGACCGACTTGCGACCACCACAAATGACACGCCGAGGAATGAAGCGAGTGACAAAATTGACTGCTACAACACATAGCCCAAGACGCCGCGCCTTGTTGGCTGGCGGTGTTGCCGCGGCCATTGCCCCAGCACTGGGCGTCCCATCACGGGCCTTTGCCGCCGCTGATGTGGTGCATGTTACCGCCCCGCGACGACTTGGCGATGACGCGGCGCCGATCAAGGTTGTCGAACTGTTTTCAATGACCTGTCCGCATTGTGCCAATTTTCACAATGACACCTTCCCCGAGGTCAAAACACGCCTGATTGACACCGGCATGGTGCAATTTGAAATGCGCCCGTTTCCGCTGGACCAACTGGCGTTGCGCGGTCATGCGCTTGCGCGCGCGCTTCCCGAAAGCAAATATTTCGCGATGGTGTCGATGCTGCTGAAAGACATTAGCCGCTGGGCTGGCGCCGCCGATCCTCTGCAGGCCCTGTCTCAGATGGCGCGCTTGGCCGGCATGAGCGCGGCCGACTTTGACGCCACCATGCGCAACCGGCCGGTGCTTGAGGCGATTGTTGAAATGCGCCAAGCCGCCTATAAGAAATGGGATGTGAAATCCACACCGTCTTTTGTCGTGAATGGCAAAACCGTCCTCTCCGGCGCGATGACCTATGAAGACTTCGCCGCCAAAATCAACGCAACCGACGCCTGACCCCCGGCAGTTCAACTCGCATAACAACAGGTTTTATTGTGATTTTTCGACGCCTGACCATGGCCGGTTTCAAATCTTTTGCCGAAACGGCAGAAATTGATATTGAGTCCGGCCTGACAGGCATTGTCGGACCCAATGGCTGTGGCAAGTCAAATATCGTTGAAGGGTTGCGCTGGGTGATGGGCGAAAGCTCGGCCCGACAGATGCGTGGCAGCGAAATGGATGATGTGATTTTCGCCGGCACTGAACAGCGCCCCTCGCGCAATCTGGCCGAAATCACCCTGCAATTGGATAACAGCCAGCGCCGCGCCCCGGCCGAATTCAACGACAATGACGACATCGAGGTCACGCGTAAAATCGAGCGTGGCAAGGGAAGCAGCTATACCGTCAATGCCAAGCCAGCCCGGGCCCGCGACATCCAATTACTGTTTGCCGACACCGCCACAGGTGCCCGCGCCTCTGGCATCGTCAGTCAGGGCCGGATCGGGGCAATTGTCGGGGCCAAGCCTGTCGACCGGCGGACCCTGATCGAGGAGGCCGCGAATATTCGGGGGCTACATGCCCGCCGGCATGAAGCTGAATTGCGATTGCGCGGTGCTGAAACCAATCTTGAACGGCTAGATGATGTGATTGCCGGCCTTATCGAGCAGCGCGAATCATTAAAAAAACAGGCGCGTCAGGCCGCCCGGTATCGCTCGGTGGCTGATCGGATTCGTAAAGCCGAGGCACAGCTTTTGCTGGCCCGATGGCAGGCCGCCGAGCAAGACAGGGCCAGTGCTGATGAAGCGCTTCACCGCACCCAGCTTAGCGTTGCCGAACGCACCGAGATTGCCGCCCGCAGCGCCACAGCCCGCAGTGAAATTGCCGCAACATTGCCGGCGTTACGGGCCGCAGAGGCCGAAAAAGCGGCTGAATATCAGCGCCTTGCGCTCGGCCGAGAAGAGCTTGACCGTGAAGAGGCCCGGCTGAAATTGGCGCTGGCGCAAATCGCCGCTAGACAAGATCAAATTAGCCGCGATATCACCCGCGAAACCGCCCTGCGCGACGATGCCAATGCGGCGATTGCCCGGCTTGCCAGCGAACAGGCAGAGCTTGGCACACAGATTGCCGAATCCGCCCCGCAACAGGCCGCCGCCGCCACCGCGCTGGAAGACGCCCGCACCACATCGCGGCAGCTTGATGCGACCTTGGCCGAGGCGAGTGCCGCGTTACGCGCTGCGGCGACCACCAGAAGCACCCTGACCAACCGCCTGTCTGACCTGACCAATCGGCAGACCGCCGCCACCGCGGCGCTGGCCCAGCTATCGCTGGACGATCTGACCGCCGCCGCCGCCGCATCGCATGACAGCAAGCTGGCGGCCGAAGCGGACTTTGCTGCTGCAACCGCCGCCCTTGAGGCCGCGGAGACCAGCCTTGCCCAAACATCTGCCGCCGCCGACAGCGCCCTTACCGCCCGCCGCGATGGCGAGGCGCAATTGACCCGTTTGCAGGCTGAAATCGATGCGCTGCAATATCTTCTTGCCGATACCGGTGACACCGATGTATCGCCGATTGCCGACCAACTGTCAGTCCGCGACGGCATGGAGGCGGCACTGGCCGGCTATTTTGCCGATGAGTTGTCAGCGCCGGTTGATCAAGGCCGGAACGGCTTTTGGCGCAATGGTGCCAGTGCCGGAGATCTGCAACCGCCCGACGGTACTGTTCCGCTTGCTGATTATGTGTCTGGGGCGCCCGCATTGACAGCAGCGCTGGCCGGGGTCGGTATTGTCGATTATGCGGATAGTGCCGCCGCCCTGCAATTTAGCTTGCGTCCGGGGCAGGCGGTTGCCACGCGCGATGGCAGCTTGTGGCGGTGGGACGGGTTTGTCCGGCATGCCGCCTCATCGGATAAGGGCGCTGAACGGATCCGGCAAAGACGCCGCCTTGAAACCCTGCAAAACGAGACCAACGCCGCCAAACAGCATACCGCGACCGCTGCCGATACCGCCGCCGCCGCCGATACCGCTCTGGCGGACAGCCGTCAGACGTTAAAGTTTTGCCGCCAAGCATCACAGCAGGCCGAACAGGCATTTGGCGAGGCCAGACGGCGGGCTGAATCCGACCAGCTGAAATTGACCCTTGGCCAAGAACGGGCAACGGAACTGGGGCGGAACTTGGATGAACTTGCCACCGCCCTTGTCACTTGTGAGGCCGATATCGCGGCGCTGGCCGACGACACGGCACTGGCCACCGCCGAAACCGCGGCGCGTGACGCGGCCGAGGCGGCGCGCGCTGCACTGGGTGAGGCGATGCAGGCCGAATCCCAACTTGCCAGCCTTATTGCCAATGCCGAACAGCGGCAAACCAGCTGTGCGACCGAAGCCGCGCAATGGCAGCAACGGCTTGACGGGGCCGCCGGCCGCATCGCCGAGCTTGAAAAACGATTGGCCGATGGCGCCCATGAACAAGCCCGGCTTGAGGCCCTGCCGGCAACGATTGCGCAACAACGCTTGGACATCGGCGACCGGCTTGAAGCCGCGGACAAGATCCGGCAAGACGCAGCCGATGCCTTGCGTCTGGCCGAGACCAAATTAGGCGAAGCGGAAACATTGCAGCGCGACAGCGATGTTGCGCTTGGGGCAGCACGCGAGGATCATATCCGCGCCGAATCAGCCCGCGAAAGATGTGTTTCGATGCTGGCCGAACTGCAAGACCGGATTGCTGACAAATTGAATTGCAAGCCGGAACAAATGGCCGAAATCGCCGGTGTCGGGCCGGATGACACGCTGCCCGACCTTGGCACGCTGGAAGACCGGGTGCATCGGCTGAACCGAGAGCGCGATACGATCGGGCCGGTCAATTTACGCGCTGAGGCTGAAATGGAAGATGTGGCGAGCCGGATCGCCAGCATGGAAGCCGAACGCGATGACTTGATTGCGGCGATCGCCAAATTACGCGCCGCGATTAACCAGTTGAACCGTGAAGGCCGCGAGCGATTGTTAGCCAGCTTTGGCGCTGTCAACACGCATTTCAAGGAATTGTTCAAAAAACTGTTTGGGGGCGGCACCGCCGAATTGCAACTGACCGATGCCGACGACCCGTTGGAGGCGGGGCTGGAAATTCTCGCAAGCCCACCGGGCAAACGGTTGCAATCGCTGTCATTGCTCTCGGGCGGTGAACAGGCGCTGACGGCGCTGGCAATCATCTTTGCCGTATTTTTGACCAATCCGGCCCCGATCTGCATTCTTGACGAGGTTGATGCGCCGCTTGATGATTCAAATGTGGTCCGATTCTGTGATCTTTTGCGCGATATTTGCGACCAAACCGGCACCCGGTTCTTGGTCGTGACCCATCACCGCATGACAATGGCGCGCATGGACCGACTTTTCGGGGTGACGATGGAACAGCGGGGCCTGTCAAAACTGGTCTCTGTTGACCTGCAAACAGCCGAAAGAATCCGTGATAATGCCGTAGCTTAGCCGCTGTTTCCCCCCATTGGGGAATGGGCTTTTCGGCAACCGGCTGACAGCATGACCACGACAGGCGTTCCCTAGCAGGTTCCACGGCCCATTGAAGGCTTGACAAATAGCAGCACACCCTCCTATTTTGAGCGCGATTTCGGCAGGGCTGCCAGCATTGTTTTTCCGATGGGGCAGCCTGTTCATGCGTTTGAAGGCAACTTAATAAGGACAGACCCGCCAAGACACCCGTCAAATCCCGCCGATATTTACCCGATGTCAGGGATTGGAACCATCAGATGACAGAAACAGATGATCAGAAAAGCAAGCATCGTCTGGCTGATATTGACCGTCGTCTGGACAAGCTGCAAGCACAGCGGGAACAGCAGGATCGGCCTCGCCGCACCGCACTTCCTGAAGGCACGGCAGCGATTATGGGACGGGTCGCCACCGAGTTGGTGGCAGGTGTAGTTGTTGGTGCTTTCATCGGCTGGGCGTTGGATCGTTGGCTTGAAACATCACCGCTGTTTTTGGTGGTTATGTTTTTTTTGGGGGCCATCGCCGGCATGCTGAATGTATGGCGTGTTTTAACCGGACGCGGTATGGCGGCTGGATATTTTGATGAGCATAAGGCCTCGCGCGACGAGGACAAGGATGGGAGCTGACAGGCAATGAGCAATTCGCAAGGAATGCATTCACCGGTCGAGCAGTTTGAAATCAAGCCGTTGGTTGAACTAACCCTTGGCGGCTATGATGTGTCATTTACCAATTCCAGCCTGTTCATGTCGCTTGCGCTTGGGGTCAGCAGCCTGTTTCTGGTATCGGCGATGCGCCGCCGCGCCATGGTACCCGGACGCATGCAAAGCCTGGCCGAAATGATGTATGAATTTGTCGCCGAAATGGTGCGCAGCAATGTCGGTAATGAAGGACGGCCATATTTCCCCTTCATCTTTACATTGTTCGTGTTTCTGCTGTTCGGCAACATGCTTGGCCTTATTCCCTATTCCTATACATTTACCTCGCAGATCATCGTCACCTTTGCGATGGCCGCGTTTGTATTTGTCGGGGTCACATTGATTGCCTTGCTCAAGCACGGGCTGCATTTCTTCAGCTTTTTCGTGCCAGCAGGCGCCCCAAAAGTGTTGATCCCGTTTTTGATTGTGATCGAAGTGATCTCATATTTCGTGCGGCCGGTCAGCCTTTCGGTTCGACTTTTCGCGAACATGCTTGCCGGACATACCATGTTGAAGGTGTTCGCCGGGCTGGCGGTGATGATTTCAGGTGCTGGTGGCCTTGCAATGGCCGGCTCGCTGCTTCCCTTTGCAGCGTTGATTGGTCTTACCGGACTGGAAGTGCTAGTCGCCGCCTTGCAGGCCTATGTGTTCACCATCCTGACCTGCATGTATTTGAACGACGCCCTGCATCTGCACTAAACGCAAGGCCAACCTGATCCGCCGGCTTTGTGGCCGCGGTGTGAATTGAATGTAACTGTCTAAACTCATGGAAGGACTAGAATAATGGAAGTAGAAGCTGCAAAGATGATTGGTGCCGGTCTGGCCGTTATCGCTCTGGCCGGTGTTGGTGTTGGTATTGGCAACATCTTTTCCGCACTTGTGACCTCTATCGCCCGCAACCCGGCTGCCCGCGGTGAAGTATTCGGTATCGGCATTCTTGGATTTGCCCTGACTGAAGCTATCGCGCTGTTTGCTCTGGTTGTTGCCCTGTTGCTGTTGTTCGCGCTGTAATACACCGAACCGGCAATAATTCCATGACTTGCTGCCCGGCATTCTGGCGTTTGTTGACCAGATGCCGGTCGGCGGCCAAGGGGATAGATATGAGACAACGTAAAAGTTACCGGCTGGTGCCTTTGGCAATCGCTGCTATCGCGATGCCGCATACGATGGCATTGGCCGCCGGCGCCAGTGAACCTGGATTGCCACAGCTTGATATTGCAACCTGGCCTTCACAGCTGTTTTGGCTGGTGGTGCTGTTTGCTGCCGGCTATGTGATTATGGCCAAGATCGTAACACCGCGGATCGGTACCGTTCTTGAAGAACGTCGCCAAACGGTGGAAGGCGACCTTGACAAGGCCCGCCATGCAAGTGCCGAAGCCGCCACAATCCGCGAAAAATATGAAGCTGACCTGAATAAGGCACGCGGTGAAGCCGCCGATGTGGCACGCGAAGCCGCCGCCGAAGCCAGCAAAAATGCCGAGGCCGCCGAAGCCAAGACCGCCAAGAAACTGGCTGAAAAAGTTGCCAAAGCCGAGGCCAAACTGGCCGAAGCGAAAAACAGTGCCTTGGCCAATCTGAACGAAGTTGCAGCAGCGGCAGCCATCGAGGCCGTATCGCAGGTCGCCGGACTAACCGCTACCGCAGCACAAGCTGGCAAGACAGCCGATAAGATTGCGGCTGGCATGGCAAAGCAGGAGGCAAACTGATGGAAAACGGGATCGTCCT
Source organism: Puniceispirillum sp. (SeqCode) (assembly GCA_038116935.1). Taxonomy (GTDB): domain Bacteria; phylum Pseudomonadota; class Alphaproteobacteria; order Puniceispirillales; family Puniceispirillaceae; genus UBA3439. The sequence continues at coordinate 100,149 of JAYOFA010000002.1, forward strand.
TGAATCGGTCTGGGTTGCTGTAGGCTTTGTCGTTTTCGTTGGCCTCGCATGGCGCAAGGTTTCGACAGCACTGGCAAGCATGCTTGATGAACGGTCAGAGAAAATCGCTGCCGAGCTGAAAGAAGCATCCAGTTTGCGTGACGAAGCGCTAGCTGAACTGCAAAATTATCAGCGCCTCCACCGGGAAGCGGCCGAAGAAGCCAAAGCGATCATCAAATCGGCCGAAGCGTCAGCCACGCGTATCCGCGAGACGGCTGAAAAGAACGCCTTGGCCGCGATCAAGCGGCGTGAGCAGCAGGCCGATGCAAAAATCAAGGCCGCCGAGGCAAGCATGGTCGCAGAATTGCGGGATCGTGCCGCCAGCCTGGCGATTGCCACCGCGACCGAAATCATCAGCAGCAAGCTTGATGAAAAGGCTAGCTTGGCGCTGGTTGATAAGGCCGCAGCCGAAATCGAAAAATTGAACTAAGCTGTCCGCGACCGTTTGGTAGAAACTAAAAACGCTGGCCACGAGGCCCAGCGTTTTTAGTTTGGCCTGTTCTAGTGCCTGTCAGGACGCCGGCACTAGGCTGATCACAAGCCGCGCATCAGCAGGCACGATTTGGTCCAGCGTTGCAACCGGATATTTGACCGCCTCATTTTTGGAAAAGCCGGCTTTTGAACTGACGCGTGCATTATCAATGACCCGATTATCCGGCCCGACGATAGCGGTCATCATCGGTATTTCGACAATATCAGCCTCTATACCTTCTCCAAGGTCGCGCTTCATCTTAAGCCCGACAGAGATCGTCATCGCCACGCCACCAGACTTGGCCGCACTACAGTTTGCCTCAACGCCATTTAACCGGACGTCAAACAATTGACTGGTTTCATCAGCCCGCATGCTGGCCCGCGCGCCTTCTTCAGGCGCTGTAATCGGCGGGCAAGGCACAGCGTCGCCAGTGGTTCCGCACCCAGCAAGCGTTAACAAGCCAGCCAACATGGCCCCGGATAAAAGAATAGGTTTGTTTGCTCTCATTGCATCATTATAAAGTTTTTTTTGCCGAACAGCAATTGACCTTGGCACCTGAAACAGGCGACAACATGACTATGAATAGCATGCGTAAAACCCTGACAATTGCTGCCCCGCGAGGCTTTTGTGCCGGCGTTGACCGCGCCGTGCGTATCGTCGAGGTTGCGTTGGAAAAATATGGCGCGCCGGTATATGTCCGCCATGAGATCGTGCATAATAAGACCGTTGTCGATACGCTTGCCACCAAAGGTGCGGTATTTGTCGATGAGCTTGACGCGGTTCCTGAAGGCGCGCCGGTGGTATTTTCCGCACATGGGGTCGCGCGCGCCGTCGTTGCCGAGGCTGAACGCCGCCAGATGATCGCCGTGGACGCCACCTGCCCGCTTGTTACCAAGGTCCATATCGAAGCACGGCGCCATGCCGAAAACCAGCGCCATCTGCTGCTGATTGGTCATGCCGGCCACCCCGAGGTTGAAGGCACGATGGGCCAAGTTGGGGTGGGCGAGGTCACCTTAATCGAAACCACCGAGGATGCCCAAACCGTGACCCCGCCTGCCGGGGCTAAACTGGCATTTGCCACCCAGACCACCCTGTCGGTTGACGACACCGCTGAAATTATCTCGGTTCTGCAATTCCGGTTTCCCGACATCACCGGCCCCCGCGGTGAAGATATATGCTATGCGACCACCAACCGGCAAAAAGCGGTCAAGGATATCGCCGCGAGCGTTGATCTTATGCTGGTTATCGGCGCTGAAAATTCGTCAAATTCCAAGCGGCTTGTCGAGGTTGCGCGCGCCGCTGGCGCTGCCCATGCGGTATTGATTGCCGATAAGAACGCAATCGATTGGTCGGTGGTCGATGAGGCACAGCATATCGGCCTGTCGGCCGGGGCGTCGGCCCCGGAATCACTGGTACAAGACGTGGTGGCGGCCTTGTCCAGCCGCTATGTTATTGACGTGGCCGAAGCTGGTCATATTCGGGAAACGGTCAATTTCAAATTGCCCACCATTCTTGGCAGTGCAGCAGGCTAACGATTATGGCGGTCTACACAACAGTTGACGATCAGGCGCTAAACGCGTTTCTTGCCGCCTACGACCTTGGCAATGTGCTAAGCTTTGCCGGCATTGCCGAGGGGGTCGAAAATTCGAATTATCTGCTCCGCACCGACAAGGCGCATTATATTCTGACCCTGTATGAAAAGCGGGTAAACGCCGATGATTTGCCGTTTTTCATTGAATTGATGACACATTTGGCCGATTCCGGCATGGATTGCCCGTTGCCGGTACCAGCCCGTGACGGCAGCATTCTTCAAGAGCTGATGGGCCGACCCTGTGCGGTCTTTTCCTTTCTTGACGGTACGTCATCGCGCTATCCAAATCGCGATAAATGTCGGGCGGTTGGCAGCGCATTGGCCCATATGCATAAGGCGGCAACCGGCCTTACAAGGACCCGCCAGAACGCCCTGGGCCCGGTGTCATGGCAACCACTTCTTGACAGCGTCGGCACCCGCGCCAACGAGATTGCACCAGACATGCAATCGCTGGCAAAAGACCGGCTTGATCAAATTCTGACCGACTGGCCAAAGGATTTGCCGCAGGGGATCATTCATGCTGATCTGTTTCCCAATAATGTGCTGTTCGTCGGCGACCGGTTAACCGGGGTTATCGACTTCTATTTCGCCTGTGCCGACATCTTGGCCTATGATCTGGCGATCTGCCTCAATTCATGGTGTTTTGACGCTGATGGCAGCTTTAATATCACCAAGTCACGCGCCCTTATTCGGGGTTATCAGGATGTCCGGCCGTTAAGCCGCGCCGAAATTGATGCAATACCGGTGCTATGCGCCGGGTCGGCCATGCGTTTTTTTCTAACCCGACTTTATGACTGGTTGCACACACCGGTAGATGCGTTGGTCAGCCCTAAGGACCCGATGGAATATTGGGCAATTTTGCGGTTCCATCAATCGGTGTCTGGGCCAAGCGGTTATGGCTTTGACTGATCAAGGCACAACCGGGCCGGCGGCCAAAACCAGTGATCCAGTGATCATTCACACCGACGGGTCATGCCTGTCCAATCCCGGTCCGGGGGGCTGGGCCGCCATTTTGCAGTGGCAAGACAAAGAACGTGAAATCAGCGGTGCCGAACCTGACAGCACCAATAACCGTATGGAGCTAACCGCCGCCATCAATGGTCTTAATGCGCTCACGCGTCCAATGACGATCGATCTTTACACTGACAGCAAATATGTGATGACCGGGGTTACCGAATGGATGCCGCGCTGGAAGGCCAATGGCTGGAAAACCGCCGCTAAAAAGCTGGTTGCCAATCAGGATCTTTGGCAGCAGCTTGATAGCGCAGTATCGCGTCATCAGGTCAGGTGGCACTGGGTGAAAGGGCATGCCGGTAACCCGCTGAACGAGCGGTGTGACAAGCTTGCCCGTAGCGCCGCCGAATCACTTGTTTGAAACCGGCATCATCACCGGTACCTGTGCCAAAATGTCAGAGATTGGCCAACACATGGGTGGCGCTTGACACCTCAAATGCCGCCGGTTCTTCCATAAACACCTTCTTCACCACACCATTTTCAATAATCATCGCACAGCGCGCCGCGCGGCGGCCCATCACCGGCCCCATATCGCGGCTAATGCCCAACGCATCGGCAAATTCACAGCGCGGGTCGGCCAGCATATCGATCACCCCTGCGGTGCTGTTCGCATCGCCCCATGCCCGCATTACATGGGCATCATTGACCGCCAGGCACGCAATCCTGTCGAAACCGGCGGCGCGAAATTTATCGGCCTGCTCAAGAAAACCTGGTAAATGCTTGGCAGAACAAGTCGGGGTAAAGGCCCCCGGCACAACAAACATAACGGTCCGGCCATTGCCAAAATATGCGGTTGTTTCAACTGCATCGATACCTGAGTCAGATTTGATATGAACCGTGGCGGCCGGCACTGGTGCCCCGGCCGAGATGGTAGGGTTTTCACTGGTCATTTTGTCACCTTTATCGCTTGGCGTTTATGCGCCGGTCAGGGGGATTGCGTCAGGGCGCGGGATGCGCCGCCGAAATTCTAATACTCGCGTGACGCTTTTAGCAACCCATCCGCGCCAGATTTAGCGGCCTAATCCTGCCGCTTCCAGTCCGCTCAGCACCGTCTTGGCGGTCAGCAATTCGCCAAGGACAACACCGTCAGGCGCGGCGGGACCATAAATGATATTGAACGGAATGCCAAACCGGTCATGGCTTGCCAAAAAGGCAGAAATGGCGGCATTCGGCCGCGTCCAATCGGCTTGCAGCAATATCAGATCGCCCTGTTGTTGAAGCTGGCTAAGACGTCCTGATATCGGCGGCTGGTCAAGAACAAGTGCCTTATTGGCTTTACATGTGATGCACCAGTCGGCGGTTACATCGACCAGAACCAGCTTGCCCGATGACACGGCGGCAGCGGCGGCGTCAGGGGTCCAAGCCTGCCATTTGGATGCGGCGGGCACTGACATGGTGGTTGGCGCTGCCGGCATCAAGGCCAGCAGCACGAACAGGGCGCCAGCCGCACCAAGGCCGGCACCATAAACACGCGATGCGGCCACCCCCGTCCCATAGCGCCACAGGAAAATCAGCATGATGCCAATCATCCCAACCGGGATCATCCCAACCCTCCCGCCGATGGCGGCATGAAGTAAAAAGCCAAGCCAGATGATGGTTGCCAGTAACAATGCCGCCAAACATCGTTTTAACCAGACCATCCACGGCCCCGGCCGCGGCAGCCGTGTTACCAGACGAGGCACCATAGCCACCAGCACCCACGGCGCTGCCAGACCAAGCCCCATCGCCAGAAAAATCGCAAACAATCCGCTGATGCTGCCGGTTAAAGCAGCGGTCACCGCGCTCCCAACAAATGGCGCCGAACAGGGGGTTGCCAGCAGAGTCGCCAGCATCCCCGCCATGAAATCGCCCCCGATTGGCCGGTCAGTGCGGATTGCTGCCCCGCCCGACAGTCGCCCGACAAACGCCGGCACCGGCAATATCAACCGGTCAAGCAGCATCAGCATGAACAGCCCCACAACAAGCATCATCCCGGCCAAAAATAATGGGCTTTGAAACTGGATGCCCCAGCCTATTGTCCCGCCCGCAAGCCGTACCACGGTCAGCCCGGCTGCCAACAATAAAAAACTGACAACAATGCCAGCCGCACCGCTGAGGAACCGCCACCGGACTGTGGCGCGGGTGGCCCCGCTGGCCTCGATTATCGATACCAGCTTGATCGCCAAAACCGGTAACACGCAGGGCATCAAATTCAAAATCAGCCCGCCGACAAAGGCCAGACCGGCAATCCACCAGACGCTTGAGCCATTGTCGCTTGAGCCATTGTCGCGGGCCGGTGATGCCCTTTGATCGGCAGTGGCAGCATCAGCCCCGATAGTGGTCTTGATCGTGCTGAATGACAAACCCGCGACAACCGTCAAATCCACCGCCCGGCCGGTAAGGTCCGCAACAGGGCCGGTCATGCTGATCGTCGCAACATTGTCATGATAGACTGGTTTTTTGAAACCAATGCCATCGATACCTTCAACGAAAATATCATCGACCAGAGGTGTGCCGCTGCCGAATGTTACGACCAGATCGGCTTTGTTCTGAACGACCTGTTCGATACGGATTGTCGAGGCCGCCCCAAGCCGCGGGACCCGGGCCGCAAACCGGGCCATATCCTGTGCCAACAGCGATGGTGTTGCGGCGCCATCGGGCAAATCAAGCGCGACCTCCTCGGTCAAAGGCACACAAATATCCTTGCAAACCAATGCCTCGACCCGGCCACGCAACTGCACCGCCTGCCCTTGGGTTAACCCGCCTATGGTCAGCGGCAAAATGACGTGTTGGCTATAGCCATAATTGTCAAACCCAAACGCATCAAACCGCCGCGGCACCGGCCAGCCAAGCTGGGATACCAGCGGCGTTCCATCAACAAGCGTCATATCGATTGATGGGGCGATACCCGCCTCACCGGGGGTGCGCCAATAAATTTTCCACCCCGGCGCCATGCGAAATTCCAGCCCCAACGGCAATGTGGCCAAGCTGCCGGCCGCGGTGACCGCGCTGACAAGCCGCACCTCGGCAATGGCCATGTCGCCACCCCAGACACTGGCGGCCGCCTGACTGGCAGCGTCAGACCCGCCGCGCGAAACCGGCTCAGCGCTAACCAGACGGGGCGACAAACCCACCCCGACCCACAGCATGATAATGGCTATAGAGGTTGATAACAGACGCATCTTGTGGGCGGTCCCTCATTCACACAGCCGGCGGCAAAACATGGTTTTGCTTTACCTCATAGCGATTTGCTGTCTAGTCTAAATAATGCGATTCGCAAAAGATACAAGTGATCGACTGGTGCGGGCTGCCGATAGCTCGCGGGGCACACGCGGGACCAGCCTTCAAGGACAACTTCTGATCGCCAGCCCGCATATGGAAGACCCGCGATTCAAATATAGCGTGATTCTGATGTGCCAGCATGACGACAGCGCCGCGATGGGGGTGGTGATCAATCGGCGGTCCAGCCAGATCAACCTGTCGCAATTATGCAAAACATTAGAGATGGGCACACCGCGTTTTTGTGGAGATCAGCCGGTCTTTATCGGTGGGCCGGTTGAAAACGGACGCGGCTTTGTGTTGCATTCCCAAGACCATATGCGCCCTGAAAGCGTCACCGTAACACATGAGATTGGGTTGACGTCGAGCGTCAAGTTCCTGCGTGACATCACCGACGGCACCGGACCAGCCCAGTCGATTGTCTCGCTTGGCTATGCCGGCTGGTCAGCCGGTCAGCTGGAAACCGAAATCAACGAAAATGCTTGGCTTCACCTACCATCAACAAGCGATCTGGTATTTGACCCGCATGTCGATGATATCTGGCACAAGGCCTATGCGCGGCTTGGGGTAAATCCGGGACATTATGTCAACCGGCCAGGCTCTGCCTAGGCCGCACACCGCGCCGCCAATTCTGCATTTGGCATAACATCCGCCTTGGGGCCTACCAGCGCCAGTGCCGGCGGCCCCGCGGCAATCAACTGGCGCGCCATCGCCGAAATCGCCGCCCCATCAACCCCATCAATAGCCGCCAGCAATTCATCGTCAGGTTGTGGCCGGCCAAATAGCATCATCTGCCGGGCCAGTGCCTCGGCACAAGATGACACCGATTCGCGGCTCATCAGCAAGCTAGCGCGCAATTGCGATTTTGCCCGCGCCACCTCATCATGCCCAACCGTACCAGCTATCGCAGCCAATTCGGCGGCAGATACGCGCAGCATCTCATCGACATCGGCAACCGAGGTGCCGGCATAGACCGCAAAGGCGCCGCCATCCGAATTGAGTGAGGCAAAAGAAAAAATCGAATAGCACAAGCCCCGCTTTTCGCGGACCTGCTGGAATAGCCGCGATGACATGCCACCGCCATAGAGGGTCGATAGCGCCATCAAGGCGAACCGGTCGGCCATTGAATCAACCACCGCCGGCAAACCAAACACGACATGCGCCTGTTCAAGTTGCCGCGTCACAATATGGCGACCGCCTTGCCATACGGCCGGGGTACGCTTGGCCGTTTCGGCGCTGGCCATTTGGCCAAGACGGGCCTCGATGCGGCTGGTCAGGGTTTGATGCGTAATCGCCCCGGCGGCACAAACCAACATTTGCCCGGCGCCATAATAGCGCGACAGAAAGGCCCGTAAATCGGCCTGACTGAACCCTGATACGCTGTCAACGGTCCCCAGAATCGGCCGCGCCAATGTATGGCCCTCGAAACAGGATTTGGCAAACAGATCAAAAACCAAATCATCCGGCGTATCCAAGGACTGCCCAATTTCCTGAATAATTACCCCGCGTTCACGTTCAATTTCATGTTCCGGCAAGGTCGAATTGGTCAGAATATCGGCCAGAATATCAATACCAAGATCAAGATGTTCCGGAAGAAGCCGCAAATAATAGGCGGTTTCCTCACGGCTGGTATGGGCATTCATATAACCGCCGACATTTTCCACCTCGGCCGCGATCATCTGGGCGTCGCGCTTGGTTGTGCCTTTGAACGCCATATGTTCCAGCATATGGGCAATGCCTTGCTCATGCGCCAATTCATCACGCGCGCCGGCCTCTACCCAAATACCAACCGATACCGTGGTCGCATGCGGCATATGGCGGGTAACAACCCGCAACCCGTTGGCCAAGGTGCTTGTCGCGATGCTCATTGGCCGCGACTCAATGACAGAATCAAATTCTTGACCGCGGTAGCATCGGCCGGCACATGCTGCTGGCGCTCCGGCCGCGACATCAAGTCAGCCATATGTGGTGGCAGCGCCGGGGTCGCGCCGGTGGCGGTTTCAACCGCCTGGTCAAATTTGGCCGGATGCGCGCAGGCAAGACTGATAATCGGCACATCTGTCGGCACCGTGCCATCGGCATGTGCGCGGCGCGCCGCCGACAAACCAACCGCGCTATGGGGGTCAATCACCATGCCGTTTTGCTGAGCAGTATCAGCGATTTCGGCAATGGTGCCTGCATCGTCAAGCCGATAGGCCGAAAACAGTGCGGCAGCCCGCGCCATGACATCATCATCAACATCAAATTGACCAGTGCTGGAAAATTGATCCATGATAGCGCTGGTTTTGGCCCCATCACACCCCAATAATTCAAACAGTAACCGTTCAAAATTGCTCGATACCTGAATATCCATTGATGGGCTCAGCGATGGCACGACCGGTTCGCGCTGCATCTGCCCCCTATCGAAAAAGCGGGTTAAAATATCATTGCGGTTGGACGCCACAATCAACCGTTCGACCGGTAACCCCATCTGCATCGCCACATAACCGGCAAACACATTGCCAAAATTACCGGTTGGTACAGCAAAAGCGACCTTTTGATCGGGTGCGCCAAGCGCTAGTGCCGATGAAAAATAATAGACAATCTGCGGCATCAACCGCGCCCAGTTAATTGAATTAACGGCCGACAAATTAACCGCATCACGGAACGTATGGTCGTTAAACAGGCTTTTCACCAGGGCCTGGCAATCATCAAAATCACCAGCCACCGATACCGCATGCACACCATCGGCAATCACCGAGGTCATCTGGCGTTGCTGGACCGGCGACACCCGCCCTTCTGGGAATAGAATAAACACATCTACAGCGGCGCGGCCCTGAAAGGCTTGCAATGCGGCAGAACCGGTGTCTCCACTGGTCGCCCCCAGAATAACCGCATGGCGATTCTGCTTGGCCAGCGCGCGGTCAAACGCCCGCGCCAAAAACTGCATCGCATAATCTTTGAAAGCAATCGTTGGCCCATGGAACAGTTCGAGCACATGGATCTGGTCGGTCAGTGCGACCAACGGCGCAACCGCCGGATCGTCAAAACCGGCATAGGCGTCTGCGGCCATCGTGGCGAGTTCAGACTCGCTAATCTCGCCATCGCAAAACGGCGCCATGATCCGACCGGCCAAGGCCGCATAGGACAGCCCCTTCATCGCGCGAATCTCATCGGCAGAGAACCTCGGCCAGGTCACCGGCAAATAGAGGCCGCCATCACGGGCAAGGCCACTTAGCAGCGCTGCCTCAAACCCAAGCGGCCCATCTTTGCCACGCGTACTGATATAATCCATGCCTAGTCCTTGTTCTTGCAAGTGAACTGCAACCGGCCAGCCTGCATATGAAAGGCGACATAAACACCAATCAAGGCCAGCGCGATCCCATACCATGTCAATGCATAGCTAAGATGGGCGTTGCGCAAATTCAATTCGGTTTTCGCGGCAATAGGCAAGGTCACGACCGCCGAGGTACGAATCGCATCGGCATAAAAGCTGTCTATTGCCACCGTCCCAAGACCGAGATGGGCGTTGATTTCAGCCGGCACAAGGGTAAACCAGAACCCTTTGGCTGGTTCGTTTTCCGGTACAAAATAGCCTTTTTGCCCCGGTTTCCGTAAAATCCCAGCGACCGTTGTCGGCCCGTCAACCCGCGAAAATGCGCGCTTGGCCGGATCTTTATAGCCTTCCGACACCCAGCCCCGATTGATCAGGATTAACCGCCCATCAGCCAGTTCAAACGGGGTCACCAAATGAAATCCAGCATTGCCTTCATAGGTACGGCCGGTCAAGAAGATTTCCTTGTCATGCAGGAAGCGGCCCGTCAGGTCCAATTGCCGAAATTCAATTGGGTCAATGGCCGCCCCGCCGGCTGGCACCGCCACGGGCGGTGCGGCAACCCGCGCCTCGAAACTATCGATCAGGTTATTTTTCCACTGCAAGCGCCCAAGCTGCCATGTACCAAGCCCAACAAGCACCAACAGCGCCGGCAACGTCACCACAGTCAGCCATAAAAAGGGACGAAACGTCATCCAATAACCTCAAAAAACAAGGCAAAAAGGGTGCTGACAATGGGCAATCCGCCGCTGTCAGCACCCCGGTTCATTCAACATACCAGCCCGCAACCGGGCTGGCCTGCCGGACTTGGCCGCAATCGCCGATCAGCCACCCCACCAATAGACGGCGGCAAACAGGAACAACCACACCACGTCAACAAAATGCCAATACCAAGCCGCGGCTTCAAAACCGAAATGCTGTTCGGCAGTGAAATGCCCGGCGCGACCGCGAAGCCAGCAGACCAGCAAGAACAATGTACCAACCAACACGTGAAAACCGTGAAACCCGGTGGCCATGTAGAATACAGACGAATAGATACCATCGGTGAAGCCAAACGACGCATGGCTGTATTCAAAAGCCTGAAGAGCCGTAAAAAGAGCACCAAGCAAAATTGTCAAACCAAGACCGGTTTGGAAATCCTTGCGGTTATTATGCTGGATCGCATGGTGCGCCCAAGTCACTGTACAACCCGACAACAGCAGCACCAATGTATTGATCAATGGTAGGTCGAATGGATCAAAAGTGACGATGCCTTCAGGCGGCCACACCCCGTCATTCGGATAGATCGAGCGGTCAAAAAACGCCCAGAAAAAGGCGACAAAGAACATCACTTCGGACGCGATAAACAGCATCATTCCATACCGCATGCCAATCTGGACAATCGGTGTGTGATGGCCCTGATATTCGGCTTCGCGAATGATATCGCGCCACCACAAATACATTGTGGCCAGCACCAACGCAAAGCCAAGGCCAAGAACCGCACCGCCATATGCGACTTCATGCATATACATCACACCGCCAACCGCTGCCGTAAAGGCTGCGGCAGAACCGACGGCTGGCCACGGGCTGGCTTCAACCAGATGATAGGGGTGTTTGTTTGCACCACTCATGTTTGTCTCCTCAAAATCTGGCCGGGCTGTTAACGGGTCCGGCCACCTCTCCACGATTACTTTCCCTGCCCTTCGGCCGGGGTTTTACCAAGTGCCGGAAAAAACGTATAGGACAGGGTGATTTCCCGAATATCCTTTGCATTTTCGTCCGTCACGATTTCCGGATCAACAAAAAACCGAACCGGCATATCGACTGATTCGCCAGGCTGTAATGTCTGTTCAACAAAACAAAAACAATCCAGCTTCATAAAATGCGGGCCAGCCTTAACCGGCGTCACGTTGAAGGTAGATGTGCCAGTGCTTGGGGTCGGGCCCATATTTGTGGCCCGATAATTGATCACCAATTCTTCACCGGGCTTAACCTCGACAAACGGGTCAACCGGCGCAAACCGCCAATTGAGTGCCGGATTGACATTGGCATCAAACCGTACCGTGACCGGATGGTCGGCAATGACGGTGGATGCCCCCTGATCGGCGACCTGGGTCGTACCACCATAGCCTGTTACCCGACAAAATAGCTGATAAAGCGGCACCGAGGCATAGGCCAAGCCGACCATCGCGCATACCACAAGAGCCAGCACCCCCAATGTGCGACGGTTGCCGTTTGGCTTGATAGGTGTCGCTAATGTGGTCACGATCCAGTTCCAATCTTGACAAGCGTCAACACATAGAACAGCAGGACCAGTCCACAAATAACCGCCAGCAACGCAAAGTTGCGCCCTTTACGCATCGCCTGCATCTCATCGGCTGTTTTGGGTTGTGGTCGCCGTTCCATCAAGCGCCTCCCCACACATAGGCCGCAAGCGCATGGTCAACGACCAAGGCGAGGAACAACAAAAACAGATAAAGAATTGAATAGCCGAAAAGCCGCAGCGCTTCCCGGTCACTTCCAGTGCGGTACAAAACCGCGCTAAGATAGACCATAATTAGGCCGCTGACCGCTGCCAACATCCCATAACCAATCGACGCCATGCCAATGAATGATGGCACAACCGGAAGCGGCGCCAACAAAATAGAGTAGATCAAAATTTGCTTTTTGGTTTCAGCAGCCCCCGCCACAACTGGCAGCATCGGGACATTTGCCTGCTGGTAATCGTCATTCTTGACCAGCGCAAGCGCCCAAAAATGCGGTGGTGTCCACATGAAAATAATCGTGAATAACAGCAATGGCTCAACCGACAGGCTGCCGGTTACCGCGGCCCAGCCAATCACCGGCGGCAGCGCCCCTGCAGCCCCCCCGATCACGATATTTTGCGGCGTGCTACGCTTTAGCCAGACCGTATACACCACCGCATAAAAGAAAATCGTAAAAGCAAGCAAACCAGCCGCAAGCCAGTTCGCCGCAAGGCCCAGCAGCAATACCGACATCGCCGATACCACTAGCCCCAATGTCAGCGCCTCGGCAGGGGCCATAACTCCGGCTGGGATAGGCCGGTTACGCGTGCGGGTCATAATCGCGTCAATGTCGCGATCATACCATTGGTTGATTGCGCCGGACGCCCCGGCACCAGCAGCGATAGCGAACAGCGAAACGGCAAAGACCAGCGGGTGCATCGCCCCCGGCGCGATGAACATGCCGGCAAAGCCAGTGAAGACCACCAAGCTCATCACCCGCGGTTTCAGCAGCGACCAGAAATCACCAACCGATGGCTCAACCAAGCCATCGGTGGTGTTCATTATGCGCTGATGAGATGCAATCGCCATCAAACCATCTTTCCGTTCAGGGTCGCTGTGACCTTATTTCACTTTCGGCAATTCATCGAAGGTGTGATAAGGCGGTGGTGATGTAACCTGCCATTCCAGCGTGGTAGCACCGGCCCCATATGGGTTGTTTTCCGCCCGCCGCTTGGCGATAAAGGCTTCAGCAATCACCACAAGGAACAGCAGCGCACCAGCAGCACCGATGTAAGAGCCAATCGATGCGACCATGTTCCATCCAGCAAACGCATCCGGATAGTCGATGTAGCGCCGCGGCATACCGGCAAGGCCAAGGAAATGCATCGGGAAGAAGGTCAGGTTCACACCGACGAAGGTCACATAGAAATGCAACTTGCCAAGCGCTTCTGAATATTCATAACCGGTCATTTTCGAGAACCAATAGTAGAAGCCCGCAAACAGACCAAATACCGCACCAAGCGACAGCACATAGTGGAAGTGCGCGATCACATAATAGGTGTTGTGAAGCACGAGATCGAGGCCAGCGTTCGACAGAACCACCCCTGTTACACCACCTACGGTAAACAGGAAGATAAAGCCGATCGCCCATAGCATCGGCACCCGGAAGCTGATCGAGCCGCCCCACATGGTCGCAATCCAAGAAAAGATCTTCACCCCTGTCGGCACTGCAATCACCATCGTTGCCGCGGTGAAATAGGCCCGGGTATCAACATCAAGACCGACTGTGTACATATGGTGCGCCCACACGACAAACCCGACAAATCCAATCGCTACCATAGCATAGGCCATGCCAAGATAGCCAAAGACCGGCTTTTTCGAGAAGGTCGAAATGATATGGCTGACGATGCCAAACGCCGGCAAGATCATGATATAGACTTCAGGGTGACCAAAGAACCAAAACAGATGCAAAAACAGCACCGGATCACCGCCACCCTCAGGAATGAAGAAAGTCGTGCCAAAGTTACGGTCGGTCAACAGCATGGTGATCGCGCCCGCCAGCACTGGCACAGCCAACAACAGCAAAAAGGCGGTTATCAACATAGACCAAGCAAAAAGTGGCATCTTGTGGAGCGTCATCCCAGGGGTACGCATATTGAAAATGGTTGTGATAAAGTTGGCCGCACCGAGGATCGAAGATACACCGGCAAGGTGCAAAGAGAAGATCGCCAAATCCATCGACATGCCGGGTGTACCTGCTTTAGATGATAAAGGTGGATAAATCGTCCAACCAACACCAGCACCTCCGTCCATCACCGCCGACAACAGCAGCAAAATGAATGACGGCGGAAGCAGCCAGAAGCTTATATTGTTCATCCGTGGAAAGGCCATATCCGGCGCGCCAATCATGATCGGCACAAACCAGTTGCCGAAGCCGCCAATAAGGCCAGGCATCACCACAAAGAACACCATGATCAGGCCATGTGCCGTGGTAAACACGTTCCAGACGTGGCCGCTTTCCATATATTGAACACCAGGCTCCATCAATTCCATACGCATGAAAACCGACAAGCCACCACCAATAAAAGCGGCCAAGATAGCGAACACCAAGTACATGGTGCCGATATCCTTATGGTTGGTTGAATATAACCAACGGCGCACAAAACTTGATGGGGCGCCGTGATCAGCATGGGCGTGAGCACTCATAGGTAAATCCTCTTCGCTTGATTAGTTGGCAGACGCCAATTTGACAGTGACTGGTTCCGATTGCGGTGCTGACGCGGCAAATTGTTCTTTTGCCTTTGTCAACCAAGCCGCATATTCAGCCTTTGGCAACGCTTTGATTTCAATTGGCATGAAGGCGTGGTTCACACCACAAATCTGATTGCATTGCCCGTAATAGGTTTCCTTACCGGCAGGCACGTCGATCCAAGCCTCGTTGATGCGACCAATGAACGCGTAAGTCTGCACCGCAAGCGACGGCACAAAGAACGAATGCATCACGTCATTGCCGGTCACAATCAACTTGATCCGAGTGCCTTCAGGGACTACCAGCGGGTTATCAACTGTCAACAGCCGCGGCTGGCCGGGCTTGAGATCAGCCGGGTCGATCATGTAGCTGTCGAACGCAATTCCTTCGTCAGGATAGCTGTAGTTCCAGAACCACTGGTTGCCAGTCACCTTGATCACCATGTCGGTCTCATTGGTGCGGTCAGTGTAATAAAGTAAACGGAAAGAAGGCACCGCAATGCCTACCAAAATCAGAACTGGAATAACCGTCCACAAAATTTCGATCACTGTATTGTGAGAGGTTTTTGACGGGTTGGGATTACGGCTGGCGCGAAATCGAACACTGACATACACCAACAACGCCAGTACAAACAGCGAAATAACGGTAATCACTACCAGCAAGATGTTGTGCAGGCTGTTAGCCATTTCAGCGATTGAACCAGCTGGTGTCTGCATTCCCATTTGCCATGGTGCCGGCGCCGCAGCATGGGCCACACCAGCAGCCAGCATCGGCACCAAACCGAAACAAACGATAGTGGCCAGCTTGCCGGCTGCAGATCCACCTGTTAGTAGCGCAAGCCGCGCTTTGAATTTGGCCAGAATTGGCATGGATTCCTCTCCCGAAATTCATCATCTGCCGCAACGGATCATAGGAATAAAAGATGGCATGGGCGGCAGACCACACCATCAAACGTCACTGGTTTAGACGTTTTTGGTCGAATAGAAAAGCCCCGTGCGGCAGCCTGTCGCTATAAATCCGACTTTTTTTCGATTTTTCCCGGATTTCTGACAACCAAGCCGTGGATCAAGGTCTTGCCACAGCCTGTCGGGCCTTGAATTTTCCGGCTAATCCACCCATCATATAGGCGTTGTCGGAATCGCCGGGCGATCCTGACGTCTGGCACCTTCACCACCGGCTCTACGGATAGCTTTATGGATCTTTTGCAACAGACCGACGAGATTTTCTTCACCCAAACGGCGCTTGATCTGGATCGCACACAGCGCATCGTGCAGAACGCCCTTGCCGGCGGTGACGATGGTGAATTGTTCCTTGAGATGCGTCACGCGGAAATGCTGGCTTTTGATGACGGTCGGTTGAAAACCGCAAGCTATGATCAATCCAGCGGCTTTGGACTACGCGCGGTCGCTGGCGAGGCGCATGGATATGCCCATGCTGGTGAGTTGTCTGAAGCCGCGCTGCAACGCGCTGCCGACAGTGTTTCAGCGGTGACGAGAGGCTATAGCGGGACCGCGGCCGCCGGTCCATCAGGGCGCGCCAACACGCCGCTTTACGCCGACCAGAACCCGTTGAATGCCACCCCGTTTGAAACCAAGGTAAAATTGCTGCAAGACATTGACGCCTATGCACGGGCCGCTGATTCGCGCGTCAAACAGGTCAGCACCAGCATTGCCGGTTCGTGGCAGGCTGTACAGATTTTGCGGGCCGATGGTATTCGCGTTGCTGATATCAGGCCGCTGGTTCGAATCAATGTATGGGTGGCGGTTGAACAAAATGGCCGCATGGAATCGGGCGGCACGG
>JAYOFA010000002.1:116709-149830 GCA_038116935.1 Puniceispirillum sp. (SeqCode)
ATCAATGTATGGGTGGCGGTTGAACAAAATGGCCGCATGGAATCGGGCGGCACGGGTGCCGGCGGGCGGGTCATGCTTGACCAATGGCTGACGCCTGACAGTTGGCAGGCACAGGTTGACGAAGCGTTGCGCATCGCCGTGCTGAACCTTGACTCGGTGCCGACACCGGCTGGCGAAATGGAAATTGTGCTAGGCGCCGGTTGGCCTGGGGTCATGCTTCACGAGGCGGTTGGCCACGGTCTTGAGGGCGATTTCAACCGCAAGGGCACATCCATATTTAGTGGCCGCGTTGGCCAGCAAGTCGCCGCCAAAGGCGTGACCGTCATCGATGATGGCACAATGACCGACCGCCGCGGCTCGATCACCATTGACGATGAAGGCACCACAAGCCGCCGCAATGTGCTAATCGAAGACGGCATTTTGAAAGGCTATATGCAAGACCGCCAGAATGCGCGCCTGATGGGCGTCGAGGCCACCGGCAACGGGCGCCGCGAATCATACGCGCATGCACCGATGCCACGCATGACCAACACCTATATGGAAAGTGGCGATACCGACCCGGATGAAATTGTCGCCTCAATCAAAAAGGGCATTTATGCGGTCAATTTTGGTGGCGGTCAGGTTGATATCACCTCGGGCAAATTCGTATTTTCAGCGGCCGAGGCCTATCTTGTCGAAAATGGTAAAATTGGCGCACCGGTCAAGGGGGCGACATTGATCGGCAATGGCCCCGATGCGATGTCAAAAATCTCGATGATTGGCAATGACAGCAAGCTGGACAGCGGCATTGGCACCTGTGGCAAGGCCGGGCAAAGCGTGCCGGTCGGAGTCGGCCAGCCTACCGTCAAAATGGGCGGTATAACTGTCGGCGGCACCGAAGCTGCCTAACTAACGATATGAATCCGATCACGCGGCCCGCGGTTGGCGGCGGCGCAATAAGAATAAAACCGTCAACAGCACCGTTGTGACACACACACCAAATCCAAACGGGTAATGGGCGCCGCCGAGCTGGTATAACGGTCCGGCGAGAACCAAACCTCCAACCTGACCCAAGGCGGCAAATCCCTGCACCGCGCCAAGCGCCCCGCCCATGGTTGATTTTCCGGCGGCATTACTGGCCGCCGCCGATAATGACGGATTGCTGAAACCAAACCCAAAACAGACCGCGGTTGACACCAGAATGATTTGTGCCAGCGGGTACGCATCGCCAAACAACAACCCCAATGACAACAGCACTGTCAGCATCTGCCCCATCCAGAGAAGACTGCCGCCAAACAGCGTTGTGCCGATCTCACGGAAATAGCGCACCGCCAGATTGATCAGACCCGCCTGCACCATCACGATGCACACCCCGATATAGGTAAACAGCCACCCGGTTTCACGCGCACCAAAATTGAGATAATCACGAAGCAGCAACACATAGCTGGCCTCAACCTGAGCAAAGGACAGGTTCAAGCAAAAAAAGGCTACCGCATAGAGCGCCAGCGGGCTTTTCAGCACTGTCACCAACCGCTGGAAAAACGGCACGCGTTGACCGGCTTGTGGTGGCGCATGACCAGCGCTTTCACCGATACGCAATGACAGCAGTAACGCCATCATCCCAAACGCCGCCGCCAGCAGGAACGGTGCCTGATGCGGTGCGCCGCCGCCAAGACCACTAAAAATACCACCAAGGGCCGGACCGGCGACAAAGCCGGTACCAATCGCCGCCCCGAACAGCCCCATGAATTTGGCCCGCTTTTGGGGATCAACCCGGTCGGCAATCATCGCCTGAATCACGCCGGTATTGCCAGCTGCCAGCCCGGCCAAAATCCGCGCCGCAAACATCTGAACAATATCGCCAGACAGCGCAAACCACAGATGCGCCAACGCATTGATACCAAGACTGACAAACAATACCGGCCGCCGTCCGACATGGTCGGAGAGTCGGCCCAAGATCGGATTCGATAGGAACATCGCAAAGGCGAAGGATGCCAGCAGCATGGTCATCACCGTCGGCGACAGACCCAAGGTTTCAATAACGGTAAAAGGTAGAACAGGGATCAGGGCACCGATGCCAACGAAATTGATAAAGACCACAAGCAACAAAACAAACATGGCAAGACAAGGTCCTTTGGCAGTTCGATGGGCCGATGACGCAAGTGGCCTAGCATCAAAAAATGATCGGACAGCTCGTCGGCCGCCGGATTATTATGACGGTTAATATTGGTTGGACACAAAAACCTGATCGATATTTTGGCCCCATTCGCCATGATAGAGATCAAGCATGACCTCGGCTGGTGTTTTCTGGGAGGCGATGACCTGACGAAGCGGTTGCAAAAAGCCGGTTTCATCATTGCCGGCCCCGTCCAGAATATGGCGCCGCCGCAACCCGTCCAGCGCGATCTCGACCGACCGTGCGGCCAACGTATAAATTGGACGCCCGGCCATTTGCCCGCGCAACCCGTCACGCGCGACCGAAAGCCGCGCCGCCATCACATCATCGGCGGTGATATCGGCCACCAGCGCCTCGGCTTCAGCCAGCGCCGTCTCGTCATATAGCAACCCAACCCAATAAGCCGGCAGCGCACAAATATTGGCCCACGACCCGCCATCAGCGCCACGCATTTCCAGATATTGTTTCAACCGCACTTCAGGAAAAGCGGTGGTGATATGATCTTCAAAATCGGCCATTATCGGCGCCGCCCCCTCAAATCCCGGCAAGGTACCGGTAAGATAATCATGAAAGGACCGGCCAGCGACATCGATATAATCGTCGCCGCGATGCAAGAAATACATCGGCACATCAAGAATATAATCGATCCATTGTTCATAGCCAAATTGCGGATCGAACACACAAGCCGGCACCCCGCACCGCGCATTGTCGGTGTCGGTCCACACAAAGGCACGGGTCGACAGCAGGCCTGACGGCGTGCCATCCTTAAACGGCGAATTGGCAAACAAGGCCGTCGCAATCGGTTGCAAGGCCAATGAGGTCCTGAATTTGCGCCGCATATCAATTTCGTCAGCATAATCCAGATTGACCTGAACCGTGCAGGAACGCAGCATCATGTCCAGCCCCATACTGCCAACCCGCGGCATATGGGCCCGCATAATCCGGTAGCGGCCTTTTGGCATCCAGAAAATTTCGTCACGCGTCCATTTTGGCTGAAACCCGATGCCAAGCATGCCAAGCCCCAACGCATCTGATACGGCCCGCATATGCCTTAAATGACGGCCCGTTTCAGCACAGGTTTGATGCAGGTTTTCCAGCGGCGCGCCGGATAATTCCAACTGCCCGCCCGGCTCCAGCGTCACTGATCCACCAGCGCCATCTTTCAACCCGATGATATGACCGGCTTCGATGATCGGACTGGCCTTATCGCCAATTTCGGCACATAAGGTGGTCAGCACCTCAGCCACACCGCCCGGCCCTTCATAGGCCACCGGTGACAAGCCGTCGCGGTGGAACAAAAATTTTTCATGCTCGGTGCCGATTCGCCATGCCTGTGCCGGCTTGGCGCCTGCGGCGAGCCAGTCAACAAGCTGTGATTTATCGGAAATGATGGTGGTATTATTGCCCATTGGGGACGTCCCTTTCGGGTTCAGGCCGGTGCGACCATGCCGCATCAGGCATGGGACAGACCTGCGCCTGACGATGAGTGACCACGCCAATCTCCACAAACAGACTGATAGCAAGACAGCGCGGCGATAGCAGCCGTATCGGCGCGCAATATGCGCGGTCCGAGCGAAATTTTCAAACACTTATTTCGCGCCGCGAGCGCGGCACGCTCGGCCGGTGAAAACCCACCTTCCGGACCGATCAGGATTGCCGCCCTGTCATGCGGCGGTGCCGATGCCAGCGCTGCGGTGATATTCAGCGCCGGACTACCGGCACTGGCCTCGTCACACCAGATCAAAAGCCGGTCATCTTCCATCTGATCAAGCGCCGTCTCCATATCAACAAACGGCCGAATATCGGCGATGTCCAGCCGTTCTGTTTGTTCGGCCGCCTCAATCGCATTCGCCGCCAGCCGATCGTCATTGACCCGGCTGACCTGGCAAAAATCAGTGTTGACCGGCCAAATCACCCGCGTCCCCAATTCACTGGCCTTTTGCGCGATGAAATCGAGGCGCGCCTTTTTCACCGGCGCAAACAATAACCACAAATCAGGGCAGGCCATTTGCGCCCGACGTTTGTCACCAACGAGAATCTGGCATTGTTTTTTATTAGCCGCGATGATGGCGGCGGAAAACTCGCCATCAACACCATTGAACACGGCAAGCTGGTCGCCAACCCGGCACCGTAACACATGCAGCAAATAATGCGCCTGCGTCGACGGCAGAACAAGTTCATCCCCGCTGGCCAGCGGGCTGTTAAGGTAAAGGCGGGTTTTACTGTCAGTCTGGGTCATGCCGTTTTGTTGTACTGCCAGCAAAGAATAGTTACAACATCTATCCATCCGGGCCATCCGGGCCATCCGGGCCATCCGGGCCATCCGGGCTTTGCCACGTACCGGCCAGCGGCACGCATGGGGCGGCATTGAAAGGCTTTTGCCTTTTGCCCTGCAATTGCCTACATATGGTCTAGATGACACAGCAGCCGGACGCACAGCATACCGACATCACCCAAAATGGCTGGTGGCAAGCCCTGCCGCCGGTGTCGCACCGCTATGTTTATCTGGCGCGCCTTGATCGGCCGATCGGCTGGTGGCTGCTTTTGTTACCGGCGTGGTGGAGCATTCCCCTTGGCGCCACCAGTCCGGCAGCGATGGTGTGGTTGATGGGGCTGTTCATGCTTGGCGCAATCATTACACGGGCGGCGGGCTGTGTTATCAATGATATGTGGGACCGTGACCTCGACCGACAGGTTGCGCGTACCAGCGACCGTCCATTGGCATCCAGGGCGATATCGATGCGGGCCGCCAGCTGCTTTCTGGCCGCGCTGGGGCTTGCCGGGCTGTTGATTTTGCTGCAGCTGCCGGTCATGGCGGTTTATGTTGGTTGTGCCGCCCTGCCATTGGTTGTCCTTTATCCGCTGGCCAAGCGCGTTACCTGGTTTCCACAAATGGTGCTTGGCCTGACCTTTTCATGGGGCATCCTGCTTGGGTGGGCGGCAGCACAAAATAGCCTGCCATCGCTGCCAGTACTGCTGCTTTATGCCGGCGCCGCCTGCTGGGTGTTTGGCTATGATACGATTTATGCAGTCCAGGATATGGCCGATGACCGTCTTGTCGGCGTCAAATCATCAGCCTTGGCACTGGCCGGCCGGTTGCGACTGGCGGTTGGCACCGCTTATATGACAGCGGCGGGGTTGATTGGTGCTGGCCTGTGGTGGTCCGGCATCGGGCCGGCCGGTTCGGGCCTTGTTGTGTGGGGCGGACTGGCGGCGATGGCCGCCCATCTTGGCTGGCAGGTGTGGCACTTGGGACCGCACGATCCCGGGCTGGCCCTGCTTCTGTTCAAATCAAATCGGGATGCGGGGCTGTACTTTGCCGCCGGGTTGGTTGTTTACCGGCTGATCACAAGCTAGAGATAATCATCAATATCATCTGCCGTAACCGGCACCACCCGCCATGGCGGCGTGACCGGGTGGATCGCATGGTGACGCAACCGGTCAACAAGCACATCACGCGCCGGTTTGTCCGACTGCATATCGCGTAAAAACCGGTCCAGCGACCGGGCGTCATCACCCCCGCCAAGCCGCCGTACCAAGGTGGCCGCTGCCTGCTGGTCCAATGTTTGGAAGACACGTCCCCTGACCGGGATCGCGGCAAGGCCGGCAGGCGCGCCATCGCCACAATCCAGCACACCAAAGCGCGCTGCATAGCCAAATACCGGCCCCTGTGGGACAGTAAATTGATGCTCGACGCCCTGCATCTCGACAAAATCATAGGCCACGCCAATGCCCTCGGTGCGGTGCATCTGCTGTAATTGATCCTGGTCAAGCCACGCCACATTCAAGTCGGCCACAACGCCTTTTGCCGGAAAGGCGGTGCAAGGCACAGCGGCGTAATAGCCAAGATAAGCGGTATACACGATATCGCAATCATGAAGCCGGGCCGGTGTTACCGGCACCACCGCCCGATCGCCAAATTTTCGTAACAGCTGCACCGGCGCGCGGTTGGACCCAACCGACAACACCGGCACCCGTCCGCCAAACAACCTGTCAGCTTGCCGGTCAATATCCGCCTGCCGCAACGGGTAGAGCTGTCCGGCAGACAAAAGATAACCCCCATCCGGCGCGCGATAGGGATAAAGTCTGGCCCGGTCAAGATCACTTAATGCTGTCAGGTAAGACCCCGCATCAGCACCGAGCCATGCATCATCGTCTATCGCCATCACGTTTATCTTGCCGGGATCGTTTTACTAGAATTGTGGTATCAAGATTGCGTTATCAGGCTAACCCCAGCCCATCCTCAAGGCCAAGCGCGATATTCATATTTTGCACCGCGGCACCTGACGCCCCCTTACCGAGATTGTCAAGCCGCGCCATCAGCCAAAATTGGCTTTGGGCCGCGTCACTAAACACAAAAATTTCCATATGATCGCACCCGGCCAGCGCATCGGCGGCGATTTGCGGCGGTACGTCGCTGTGATTGACGCTAGCCGCGCCCATCCGCACCATCCCCGTTGATGGATAGCAGTCGGCATAAAGCGCATGAATATCATCGGCGGTAACGGCCTTGGTAAACTGACTAACATGAAGCGGCAGATGGACCAGCATCCCGGCATAGAACGCCCCGACCGACGGCATGAAAATTGGCGCTTTTTTCAGACCCGCATGCACGGTCATTTCGGGTAAATGCTTGTGTTTGAGGCTGGTGCCATAACTAAAAGCAGGCGGCAGATCACCGCCGTCAAACGCCGCAATCATCGCCTTGCCGCCACCGCTATACCCGCTGACCGCGGGGACTGTGACCAGCGCATCATCCGGCAACAATCCGGCGGCAATCAGCGGCCGTGCCAATGCCAAAAAGCCAGTTGGATAGCATCCTGGGTTACTGATCCGTTTGGCCGCCGCCACCGCTTGCCGCTGGCTCGCACCAAGCTCGGGAAATCCATAAACCCAGCCGGCAGCGGTGCGATGCGCTGATGACGCA
Source organism: Puniceispirillum sp. (SeqCode) (assembly GCA_038116935.1). GTDB lineage: Bacteria > Pseudomonadota > Alphaproteobacteria > Puniceispirillales > Puniceispirillaceae > UBA3439. The sequence goes on from JAYOFA010000002.1 coordinate 123,792, forward strand.
TCAATCAGTTTTGTGTCGACGGTTGCGGCAAGCGCCGCCGCCTCAATCGCAGCGTCATCCGGCAAACACAAAATCGTCATATCGCTGGCTGCCATCATATCGGCGCGGGCGGCATTGTCTTTGCGAAATTTATCGTCAATCCGCAAAAGCTGCACATGCGGATGCGCTTGCAGCCGCTCGGCCACCTTCAGGCCGGTTGTGCCAGCCTCGCCATCGATGAAAATCTTAAATGCCATGGGCGCCGTTATAAACCGTTTCATTGGTCATCACAAGCGGTTGAATTATTGCTGGCCGCAAGCTATCTGATAGAGATGAGCGATGAAAACCAGCATTATCTGTCCCAGCTTTTGAGCGCCGCCAAGGCCGCCGGTGCCGATGGCGCCGATGCCATGCTGGCCCGCGGTCAAAGCACGAGCGTCACCATCCGGCTTGGCAAAGTTGAAGCAAGCGAACGGTCCGAGGAATTTGATGTCGGCCTGCGGGTCTTTGTCGGCCAGCGCACCGCATCAGTGTCAACAAGCCAATTGACCCCGGACACGATCAACAATCTGGCCGCGCGTGCTGTCGCCATGGCACGGCTTGCCCCGGAAGACCCGTATGTCCGGCTGGCCACAGGCGACGAGATTGCCAGCCAGATACCTGACCTTGATATGTTCGACCCGCAGCTGCCCGATGCCGCAGCGCTGGAACAGCGCGCCCGCGCCGCCGAAGCAGCCGCCCTTGACGAAACCGCGATCAAAACCGTCGATCATGCCGACGCCGGTCATGGTGTCGTCGATGTGCTGATCGGCACAAGCAACGGCTTTATGGGTGGGTACCAACGGTCGTCACACGGCATTTCGGCCGTCGTGATTGCCGAAAAAGACGGGCAGATGGAACGCGATTATGATTACAGCGCCGCGGTCTATGCCAGTGATCTTGAGGCGGCCGAGACCGTCGGGCGAAACGCGACCCGGCGAACGCTTGAACGGCTTGGCGCCCGCAAACCCAAAACCGGAAAATTCCCGGTCATTTATGACCGTCGTGTCGCGGCGTCCCTAGTCGGCACAATGGCTGGCGCGATCAACGGGGCAGCGATTGCCCGCGGCACCAGCTTTTTGAAAGACAAGATGGGACAGCAGGTGACCCGGACCGGTCTGAATTTTATCGATGACCCGTTGCGGCCACGCGGCATGGGATCACGGCTCTTTGACGCCGAAGGCCTGCCCGTTGCGGCGCGTAAAATGATTGATGATGGGGTCTTGACCGGCTGGTTTCTTGACCTTGCCTCGGCCACCAAGCTTGGGCTAACGCCAACCGGTAATGCGCGGCGCAGTCTTGGCAGCGCCCCATCACCCGGAACCAGCAATTTCTATATTGAAAACGGCAATCTTAGCCGTGATGCGCTGATTGCCGATATCGATGAGGGGTTTCTGATCACCGAAATGATTGGCAGTTCGGTTGATATGATTACCGGCGATTACAGCCGTGGCGCCGGCGGTTTCTGGATTTCCAAAGGTGCCATATCGCACCCGGTCAGCGAGGCTACAATTGCCGGCAATTTGGCCGATATGTTTATGCAGATCACCGCGGCAGATGATATCGACATGCGTGACAGCACCGCTGCCCCGTCCTTGCGGATCGACAGCATGATGGTGGCCGGATCATGAAATGGACTGCCCCGCCGGGCCAGCGACGCGGGGCCATCGACTGGCTGGAACTGATTTTCAAAGACCACGGATTCTTGCGAATCCTGTGGCATAATCAACATGAAATTGATCACGGCGTATGGCGAAGTAACCAGCCCGGACCAGCGCGAATTGCCGCACTTGGCCGCCAAGGCATCAAAACCATCATCAATTTACGCGGGCCCAGAAGTGACGGCGGGTGGCAATTGGAGGCCGAGGCCTGCGACCGCGCCGGGATCACTTTGCTCGATTTCACCACGCGGTCGCGGGCGGCACCGAGTAAAGCGATGCTGTATGAGGCGCGCGATCTGTTTGCCAATCTTGACAAGCCATTTTTGATGCATTGCAAGTCAGGGGCGGATCGGGCCGGTCTTGTGTCGGCCCTTTACATGCTGATCAGCGCTGGCCGTCCGGCACGCGAGGCCATGCAGCAATTGGCATGGAAATATGGTCATGTCAAAGCCGCCAAAACCGGCTTGTTGGATGCGTTTTTTGCCGCCTATCTTCCCTATGAAGATGCTGGCATGCCGTTTTTTGACTGGGTGGACAGGATCTATGATCCAAACACGCTGACCGCCAGCTTTGTTGCGAAAGGCTGGGCGGTGCGTCTGACCGACACGATTTTGCATCGCGAATAATTACAGCCCCAAAGCAGGCTGGTTAGTCAGCCAACTTGGCTGAAAACTGCAAGTGGCACAGGCGGGCATAAAGGCCGTTTTCTGCCAGCAAATCATCATGCTGGCCGCGTTCGACAATCCGCCCTTCCTCCATCACCAGAATCAGATCGGCCTTGCGAATGGTTGCCAGCCGATGGGCAACCACCAACGTGGTACGGCCCGATTGCAGCCGCTGAAGCGCCTGTTGGACCTGCTGTTCGGATTCCGCATCAAGCGCCGCGGTCGCTTCGTCAAGCAGCAAAATCGGCGCATTCTTCAGCATCGCTCTCGCGATAGCGATGCGTTGCCGCTGCCCACCGGACAGCCGCCCCCCCATCGCGCCGACCCCGGTATCATACCCGTCCGGCAAGGCCCGGATAAAGTCATCTGCGGCGGCGTCACGCGCCGCTGCCTCAATAGCCGCGCGGCTAGCATCGGGCCGACCAAACGCAATATTATTGGCAATACTGTCGTCAAACAGCACCGATTCCTGACTGACTAGCGCGATCGCCCGACGCAAGCTGTCTACGGTCACATCACTGATCGATTGGCCGTCAATCCGGATCTGCCCCTGATCGATATCAAAAAAGCGCGGCAAAAGATTGATGATACTGGTCTTGCCAGCTCCACTTGGCCCGACAAGGGCAACCGTCTGCCCAGCTTTGGCGGTAAAGCTGATATCGCGCACCGCCGCCTGCCCCCGGCCGGTACCATCGTCATAGGAAAAGCCCACCTTGTCAAAACTGATTTCCGCTTGTTCCACCTGCAGCACGGCGGCGCCGGGCCGGTCGATAATCCGGCGTGGCGTATCAAGCAGCTGAAAAATACGCGCACCAGCAGCCAGCGCTTCTTGGGTTACCGCATTCAGCGTGCCAATCGCCCGAACCGGCTGCACCAGCAAAATCAACGTTGTCACAAAGGCGATCACATCTCCAACCTGCATTTGACCATTGGCCACCCTCCAGCTGGCCAGCGCGACCACCCCGCCAACAGCAATGCCGCCAACCACCTCAAGGATTGGGTCGATTTTGGCACGCCCGGTCAACAGGCTGACCAGTCGCTTGTAAAGCCCGTCAAAGGCGATCTCGGTGCGCCGCGTTTCCGCCGCCTCGCGCTGATAGGCCTTGACCATACGCGTCCCTTGAAGCGTTTCGGCAAGGATCGATGTTACCCCTTCCATATGGAGCTGAAGATGGCCTGATGCTTTGCGTTGCCGGTTGCCAATGCTGATGATTGGTGCCATCGCCAGCGGGTATACACCAACCACCACCAATGCCATCAACCAGTCGAGCCAGACCATTGCCCCGATCAGCACAATGACCGTGAGGCTGTCACGCACCAGATTATTGGCCAATCGCACCAGCGCCTCGCGGACCAGATTAAGGTCATTCATAATCCGCGAAATAAACGCCCCGGCAGGTTCACGCGTGACGGTCTGCAAATCCGCCTCGATCAGGGTCCGCGTCATGTCCTTTTGCAAATCAGTGCTGATCCGTAACGCCAGCGCATTGACGGTAACGGTTTGTGCAAACAGCGCCACACCCTTGATCAGCGCAAACACAATAATAACCGGCGGCGCGAGCCAGATAATGTCGTCGGCGCGGCCATCGGCAAGCGCGTTAAAAATATATTTGGTCAGCACCGGATAGGCCGACGCGCTGGCGGCCACCAACGCCATCAGCAATAAAGCACCAACAAGACGCGGCAAATAGGGCCGTATCCAGCCCTGCCACAAGCGGGCGATAATGGCGCGGGCGCGCTGTTTATTTTCGTGTGATTCGGCCAAACCGGTTGCCTTGGCTATTGTGACGATGCGCCAACCCTAACACCAAACGTCTGCGCCGCCAATGGACCACGCACCCACCAAGGACATCACTGTTTCGGGGCATTTTCCGGGTAATTTGCCATTCCCCGTCATTTCCGGGTAATTTGCCATTCGGCAGGAACCAGACAACATGCTAGTCTGACCCGATGCCAGTTTTGGCAGCAACAAACCCGTTACCCAATCAACCAGCAGGCCGCATGTCGTACCCATGTTAAAAAGACTGATCCGTTCATCCTTTGGCAATGCGCTTGTCGGCTGGACCATTGGCAGCGTTATTGCCCTGCTGATGATCACCATCCGCTGGCGCGTGGTTGACAAAGACAAGGTCGACAGATTCATGGCTGAACAAGACGGGATTATCATGGTATTTTGGCATGAACGGCTGATGCCGATGCCGTGGCTATGGCCTTCAGGGTACCGGCTTTATGCGTTGCAATCACCGCATGCCGATGGACGGATGATGTCGCATGCGATCGGTTGTTTTGGCGTTAAAACCGTGTGGGGCAGTTCCAACCGCAATCCTTTATCCGGGTTGCGGGGCTTGAAACGCGTGCTTGATGCTGGTGATTCGGTCGCCATTACCCCCGATGGGCCACGCGGACCGGCCCGCCAATCGGCGTTGGGACCGGTCGCGATTGCCCAGCTTGCCGGCAAACCGATTGTCCCGATGTGCTGGACCGTTGACCGCTATTGGCGGGCGAGCGGCTGGGACCGGCTGATTATTCCCAAACCCTTTGCCCGCGGCGAATTTGTGGTGGGCGCGCCTATTTTTGTCGAAACCGGCGGCAAGGATAGTCTTGAGGCGGCCCGCGCCCAACTGGAACACGCGATGAACGCCCAAGCCGATGCTGTCGACCGGGCGCGCCATGGCAACACATTATAGGCGGGGCGGGATGATGCGGTTTTGGCTCTACAACCTTGGCTGGCGCCTTCTTGGGCCGCTGATACCGTGGCTGCTGGCGCGCCGGACGGCAACCGGCAAGGAGACCAAAAGCCGTATCGCCGAACGATATGGCAATGCCAGTGCGGCGCCAATAACGCCGGGGATGATCTGGCTACACGCGGTCAGCGTTGGCGAAACCGTTGCCGCGCTTGGATTGGTCGAGGCACTGGCAGCGCACCGGCCTCGGGCGCATTTTTTGATCACCACCAACACCGTCACCGCTGCAAGCATGGTCGAAAAGGCCGCTGGCAAAATGCGACAAGACCGGCTCCATCATCGTTTTCAGCCATTGGACCACCCGGCTTTTGTCGACCGGTTTCTGACCACATACAGACCCGTCCTGGCGATTTTTCTTGAATCGGATTTCTGGCCAAATTTGATCACACGCACTGCCAAAAGCGGTATCCGGGTAATATTTGCCTCGTCACAAATGTCCGACACCGCCTTTGCCCGCTGGCAAGGTCGCCCGGCGGTCGCACGACAGCTTTTTGCAACACCGCAACTGGTGTTGGCGGTCAATAGCGAACAGGCCAGTCGCTTTCGCCGCCTTGGCACCGCAGCAAACCGCATTACCGTCATCGGATCCCTGAAAGGCGTCCACACGCCCGCCCCGAATGACAGTTTATGCCAACGGCTGATGCAGGCGATTGGCCAGCGCCGTTTGTTTTTGGCTGCCTCGACCCATGCCGGTGAGGATGCGCCGGTGATTGCGGCCGCACAGCAGCTTGGCCAAGGCTGGCTGACGATTATCGCGCCGCGCCATCCGGACCGCGGTGATGCGATTGCCAGCTTGGCCGGTGGCGCGCCGCAATTCAGCCATAACGCCATGCCGGGGCCGCATGACAGCGTTTTTGTGATGGATGTATTGGGCGAAATGGCCAGCCTTTTCAGCCTTGCCGATGTGGTTTTTCTGGGCGCGTCTTTGGTGCCGAATGGCGGCCATAATCCGCTAGAGCCGGCACAGTTTGGCCGCCCCATCATCACCGGGCCTCATATTTTCAAAAACAGCGCCGAATTTGGCGGGTTGCGCGCCGCCGGGGTGGTGTTTGACCTTGATTATGATGCGACTGACGCCACCGTTGCCGCGGCTCTGGCCGCGCTTGTGATGAAAATCGCCGCTGATAAAGCAGGGCGTGAAAAGATCCATAAAAGCGCATTGGACTATGCCGCCATCGCCGCAAAACGCGCCGATACGGCGGCCGCTGCAATCAACAAATTGATTACCGCCCCCCGCCACTGAAACCGTAATAGTGTGGATGTCTTATGGTCAGACCTGACCAGCGCATGCTATGATCATGCCGAAACTGAATCACAAGCTGATCTGACGATGATAAAGACACCGGAATTTTGGGACCGACCTGGGCTGGCGGCGCTGGCGCTGTGGCCCGTGTCATTATTATGGGCTGCCGGCAGTTTCCTGCATCAGCGTCTTATCAGACCCGGCGATGTCCCGATACCGGTGATTTGTGTCGGCAACCTGACCGCTGGCGGGGCCGGCAAAACCCCGGTGACGGCCTTGCTTTATGACCAGCTTGTCGAAGATGGCTTTCGGCCAGCCATTTTGATGCGTGGCTATGGCGGCAGCGCCCGCCAGCCTGTATGGGTTGACCATAATCTTGATCAGGCCGACCTATGTGGTGATGAAGCGGTGATGCTGGCGGAAAGCCGTGATGTGTTGGTCGCCCGCGACCGGCTTGTCGGCGCCAGAACCATCGCCGCTGCCGGTCAGTATGACCTGATCCTGATGGATGATGGATTGCAAAACCCACATCTTGCCAAAGATTTCCAAATAGCGGTTTTTGATGGGTCTAGCGGTATCGGCAACGGGTTTTTGCTTCCCGCCGGTCCAATGCGGGTGCCGTTTGCCAGCGGCATTCGAGGGCTTGATGCGGTGATTATCAATGGCCCCGATGACACCGGCATCGCCAACCGCCTGCCATCCAGCCTGCCCCGTTTTTTTGGCCGGCTTCGTCCCGACCAATCAGAGATTGATGCCTATGAGGGCGCCGCCCTCTTGGCGTTTGCCGGTATTGGCCGGCCAAACCGCTTTTTCACGACTTTGCGTGAGACCGGCGCCAATCTGGTGCATCATTTGGCCTTTGCTGATCACCACCCCTATAGCGAGGCTGATCTGGTAAAATTGCAAGAAGATGCCGCCCGACATGGTGCCGCCTTGATCACCACCCAAAAGGACTGGGTGCGTTTGCCGGTCGAATGGCGCGAACGGGTTGGGTTTTTGCCGGTAAAGCTGGAGCTGGACAATAGCGCGCCCTTGATGGCGGCCCTATATCAAGCCATCGACGCCAAAAAGGGATCATAAGATGGCCCTTGCAGCCGCTTTTCGGATAAAACGCACCCTCAGGCAAATGATCTTGTGGCCTCTTGAAGCGACAGTTGGGTTTACCCTGTTCGGATTGGCACGTCTATTGCCGGTCGGTGCGGCCAGTGCGCTGATGGGCTGGCTGTTGTCAAGTCTGGCACCGCTGACGCTGTGGCAAGCGCGTGCAAGACGCAATCTGGCTTATGCCTTGCCGGATATCGATAGCGCTGAACAGGACCGTATTTTGGCAGGCATGTGGAACAATCTTGGCCGGGTTATTGGCGAATATCCGCATGTTGGTCGGCTTGACCGGCTTGGCCGTGTCGAATTTGTCGGGCTTGATCATATCAAGCACCTCGACAGCGGCGGATTTTTGATTGGTGCGCATATTGGTAACTGGGAGGTTGGACCATTGGCGGCGCTGGCAGTCGGCAAACAGGTAGCAGCGATTTACCGGCCGTTGAACAACCCCCTTTTGGCCGGCCTATTGGAACGCCGCCAGACGGCCTATGGCGGTGATATTTATCGCAAGGGCCGCGAGGCCGCCCTTGGCATGGTGGCGTCGGTTCGTAAAGGGCAGATGATGTGTCTTCTGGTTGACCAGCAATTGCGTGAAGGCATGTCTATACCGTTTTTTGGCCGCCCAGCCCGTACCTCGATAAGTCATATCAAGCTGGCGATCAAAAAGCAGGTGCCGATTTTCTATATGCGAACCGAACGGCTTGACGGCTGCCGGTTCCGGGTAACTATCTCAGCGCCACTGACATTGCCAAAAACCGCCGATGACACCACGGTCAGCGCGGTGGCCGCCGATATAAACGCCGAAATAGAAGGCTGGATACGCCAAGACCCGACACAATGGTTTTGGCCGCATCGGCGGTGGGGCAAGTCGGTCTGATCGCCAGTTGATGGTCAGAAAAGCTGGTCCTGCCGGTCGTCTTTTCGGGGCGATTTTGGCCCTGTTGCTTTTTTGTCAGGCGGCGCATCGCCAATAACTGCCTGCCGGCTACCGTCGGCAAAGCGGATCGCCACCCCGGTCCCAGCCGCCAATCCGGCTGCTTTTTTAACCGGTCGCCCGGCCGCATCCGTAACCAGCGCAAACCCCCGATCAAGCACCCGTTCAAATGAATTGGCATCGAGTAGTTTGGCCGCTACATCAAGCCGCTGCTGGCGCGCTGGCACAAGTACTTCTGCCTGCTGGTCAAGACGCTGCAACGCCTGGCCAAGCCGCGCGGCGGCAGCACTCAAATGGACATCGGGTGGCCGCAGGCGCCCGGCAAGCGCGGCCAGTCTTATAGCCCTTGCCGACTGCCATTTATCCAATCCGCTGACCAGACTGGCAACGGCATAATCCAGCCTTTGGGCGCGCTGTTGGATCATTTCCGCCGGATCGGCAAGGCCGCGCCACGCCAATGCCATTTGCTGTTTGGCCCGGTCAATCTTGGCCGCCGCACCCCGCAATAACCGCGCCTCCAATTCGGTGACATAGGCCCGCAACTCCGATCCGACCGGCACCGCCAATTCGGCCGCCGCGGTGGGGGTTGGGGCGCGTAGGTCAGCCACATGGTCGATCAATGTCGTATCAGTTTCATGGCCGATCGCCGAAATCACCGGAATGCGACAGGCCGCCACCGCACGCACGACAATCTCTTCATTAAAGGCCCATAAATCTTCAAGTGATCCGCCGCCGCGCGCGATAATCAACACATCTGGCCGCGGCAATGGTCCATCATCCGGCATTGCATCGAACCCGCGAATGGCGGTGGCCACTTGATCGGCGGCATCGCGCCCCTGTACCAATGTGCCCCACACCAATACGCGTACGCCAAACCGGTCCTCGAGCCGATGCAAAATATCGCGGATCACCGCGCCGGTCGGGCTGGTAACAACACCGATTGTCGTTGGCATTTTGGGGATCGGCTGTTTGCGTTCGGCCGCGAATAGCCCTTCGGCCGCCAGCATCCGGCGTCGGTCTTCAAGCGCTTTGAGCAGCGCCCCCTCACCGGCTATTTCCAGCTGGCTGACGACAATCTGATATTTTGACTGGCCGGCATAGGTTGTCAGCTTGCCTGATGCGATCACTTCCAACCCCTCTTCGGGCTGTACCGCCAAATTGGCCGACATCGCTTTCCAGCAGACTGCCGCAAGCGTTGATTTGTCATCTTTCAAGGTGAAATAGAGATGGCCGGACGGGGCGCGTGTCGGGCGTGATATTTCGGCACGCACCCGCACAAATTCAAACGCCCCTTCGACAGTGGCTTTCAACGCCTGTGACAGTTCACCAATCGTCAGATAAGGCGCGTTATCGCCACTGTTTTGCTGTCCGCCCTCTTTCATGATGTCCCCATATTATGCCATATTGGGGGCCTCGCAACTCCAAAGGACTGATCCCATGAATATTTTGCTTATCGGCAGCGGCGGGCGTGAACATGCACTGGCGTGGGCGCTGGCCGACTCGCCCCTGACAACACGTCTGGTGATTGCGCCTGGCAACCCCGGCATGGAACCACTTGGCACGTTGCGGGCGGTCGCGGTGGATGACCTTGACGGGCTTGTAGATCTGGCCCGTGAAATAGCCGCAGACCTTGTTGTGATTGGCCCCGAAGTTCCGTTAGTCATGGGCCTTGCTGACCGGCTGGCCGAGGCTGGTATTGCCGCGTTTGGGCCCAGTGCCGCCGCGGCCAGACTTGAAGGATCCAAGGAATTTGCGCGCGCGTTTTGTGCGCGGCACAATGTGCCACAACCAGCCTTTTTCCCGGTTGACGACTTGGCCAGTGCCTGCACCCATATCGACCAGCTTGGCGGCCGCTGTGTGATCAAGGCCGACGGTCTTGCTGCCGGCAAAGGGGTGGTGGTTGCCGATGACGCTGCCAGCGCAAAACAGGCGGCCAAAGATATGCTGGACGGCCAATTTGGCGACGCCAGCAAACGCGTCGTGATTGAACAGCGGATTGACGGGCCGGAAGCCTCGCTGTTTGCGTTATTTGATGGTGAAAACGCCATTCTGATGGCCACCGCCCAAGACCATAAACGCGCCTATGATAATGATGAAGGGCCAAACACTGGCGGCATGGGCGCCATTTCACCATCGCCGCGTCTTGATGCCGCCCTTGAGGCTGATATCATGGCGCGCATCGTCAAGCCGGTGGCCGCCGGCATGGCGGCCGAAGGGGCCCCTTATCGGGGGGTGCTATATGTCGGCCTGATGCTGACCACTGACGGCCCACAGGTGATTGAATTCAACTGCCGCTTTGGTGACCCGGAAGCGCAAGTCATCCTGCCCCGTCTCAAAACTGATATCGTAAGCGCCATGCTGGCAACCACCACCCAGAGCCTTGGGCATTTTGACATGCGCTGGGACAGCCGTGCCGCGGTAACCGTGGTGATGGCCAGCAAGGGCTATCCGGGCCCCTATGGGACAGGCAGCGTGATCGGTAACCTCGATGCTGCCGAAAACGGCCTTGACAGGATTGTGTTTCATGCCGGTACCGGCCGCGATCCGGCTGGCCGCCTGATTGCGACCGGCGGGCGCGTTCTAGCGGTCACGGCGCTTGGCGAAGACGCGGCGACAGCGCGACAAAACGCCTATGATTCAGTGGCTAAAATCGACTGGCCTGACGGTTTTTATCGCAGCGATATTGCCCGCCTTTAACGTCTGGCAGCAAAAAAATCGCGCAGCATCCTGGTCGCCGCTGCCGCCCCGATGCCGCCATAAATTTCCGGCCGGTGATGACAGGCGGTGCTGCTGAAAAACCGGACGCCCGACTCAACAGCGCCGGCTTTTTCGTCACTGGCAGCATAATAGAGCCGCCGTAATCGCGCATGGGCAATCGTCCCGGCGCACATCGTGCATGGCTCAAGGCTAACCCATATATCATAACCGTCAAGCCGCGCCTTACCTGTGCTGGCCAGTGCAGCCTCAATCGCCAATATCTCGGCATGGTGAATCGCGTTGCCGTCACGAACCATACGATTTTCAGCCAGCGCGACAAGCTGCCCGTCCGGTGCGACGATAGCGGCTGCGACCGGCACCTCACCAGCCGCGCCAGCCGATCTGGCCGCCGCTATCACCTGATCCATATATCCTGACATCTTCATAGCCATCTTGGTCGCACAAATACCAGCCACGACCAAGCATAAAGCACATTCCAAAGATGCAGGTCATCCCCCTGGCCACCGTAACAGGGCGCTATTGTCATTTGCCAAGCCGCCATTTTCCGGCTACATCCAAGCGATGACAAAACCCGGCTTCACATTGGATCAGACCACCAATCCCGAACGGATTGCCAAGCGCATCGCCCGCGCCGGCATATGCTCGCGCCGTGACGCCGAGGTCTTTATCCGCGACGGGCGCGTGACGGTCAATGGGCAACGCATCGATAGCCCGGCCCTGAATGTGATCACCGCCGACAAAATCACCGTCGATGGCAAATTGTTGCCAGCGCGTGAACCGGCTGGCCTGTGGCGCTATTACAAGCCGCGCGGGCTGATTGTCACTGATCGTGACGAACAGGATCGCGAGACAATTTTTGACAAGCTTCCGGACAATCTACCGCGGTTGATCACCGTTGGCCGCCTCGACCTTGACTCGGAAGGGCTGCTGTTGATGACCAATGACGGTGATCTTGCCCGTCATCTTGAATTGCCGTCAACCGGCTGGAGCCGGAAATACCGGGTGCGCGTGCAAGGCCAGGTTGACCCTGCCAAACTGGTCGCGCTGGAAAATGGGGTGACCATTGACGGCATCCGCTATGGCAAGGTGATAGCAACATTGGACCGCCAAATGCCAAGCAATGCGTGGCTGACAGTGGCCATCCGCGAAGGTAAAAACCGGGAAATCCGCCGGATCATGGAATATCTTGGTCATAAAGTCAGCCGCCTGATCCGCATTTCCTATGGCCCGTTCCAGCTTGGCGATCTGCAAGATGGCGAAATTGTGCAGATCAAGCCGCGCATTTTGGCCGAACAGCTGGGACTTGACGGTGAATTGACCGGCAATGCCGCACGCCCGCAGCTTGGCCTGAAGCAGGCGGCACCAAAACCGGCCGGAAAACGGGGGAAACATGCGAATCATCGGGGGAAATCGGCGCGGCGCCCTGCTGACCAAACTCGACGCCGCCGGCACACGTCCGACCGCTGATCGGGTTCGGGAATCACTCTTTAACATCCTGCAAGGTGGGCGTTTTGAGAGCCGTCTTGCCGGTGCAACCGTTATTGACCTGTTCGCCGGTACCGGGGCGCTTGGCCTTGAGGCCCTGTCACGTGGGGCGGCCCATGCCAGCTTTGTTGAAACTGCGCCGGCGGCATTAGCAATATTGCGGGCAAATATCGCCAAACTACGCTATCAGACCTTAAGCAGCGTGATCGCTGGTGATGCGACCCGGCTGGCGCATTGGCGCGGCCCCGCCGCCAGTTTGGTGTTTGCTGACGCGCCCTACGCCACTGGCGCCGGACTGACCGCCGTGTGCGGCCTTGTGCGGCTGGGGGCGATGGCACCGGACGCGGTCATTATTATTGAAACCGGCAAAGCCGAAATATTGGACCCAGATCAACTGGTACAAAGCCGGTTAGATCTTGCCGAACAGCGCCATTATGGACGGGCCATGCTGCATTTTTTGCGCTGGGCCGGCTAGCTACGGCCAAACAGCCGTTCAATATCGGCTAGTGACAATTGTACAAAGGTCGGCCGGCCATGGTTGCATTGGCCCGATCGCGGGGTGACTTCCATATCGCGCAGCAGAGCATTCATCTCGGCAGCATTCAGCACGCGGCCAGCGCGTACAGACCCATGACATGACATCGTGGCAAGCACATGATTGATCCGGTCCTCAAGGCTGGTACTACCGCCAAGCTCGACCAGCTCTTCGGCAATATCACTGACCAGACGGTTGACATCCGGCATGCCAAGCAAGGCCGGCGTAGCGCGCACCACAACCGCCCCCTCACCAAACGGTTCGATATCCAGCCCCAATGATGTCAGCATGTCCGTCGCCGCGATCATCTCGGCAATATGGTGGGCTGGCAATGAGACCACTTCGGGCAGCAGCAAGGTCTGGGAAGCCACGGTTTTATCCGCCATCGCTGCTTTCATTCGTTCAAGAACAAGCCGTTCATGCGCCGCATGCTGGTCGATAATGGTCAGCCCGTCTCGGGTTTCGGCCACAATATAGGTTTTGTGAAGCTGCGCGCGCGCCGCCCCCAACGGATAGGCGGTTGCGGCGTCTGATCCGGTTGGGTCAGCCGGGTCCCCTGGTACCGGCACAGCTGCATCGGTGCGGGCCTGCGGTCTTGCCTCTGCCCCCAACAAGTCGCCAGCGACCTGATCCACCACCGGTAGCGCGTGAGGAACCGCGTGATGGGGCGTTGGAATCGCCGCTATCCGGGCGGGGGATACATAGCCCCGCGCCGGACCACTGGCAACACCGCGCCGGGGTAAATCCACGGTTGGCGGAGGCATGGTGCCAGTCTGAAACCGGTCAAGCATCGCCGCACCGCCATCGGCCGTGCTATACCGGCTATAGGCGGCCAACCGCGCTGACAACCCACCAACAAGAAGGCTTCGTACCGCAGCTGCATCCTTGAACCGTACCTCGGCCTTGGCTGGATGCACATTCACATCAACCGCATCCGGCGGCAACGTCAAAAACAGCACCGCCATCGGATATCGGCCACGCGGCAAAGTGTCGCCATATCCGGCGCGGATTGCCCCAACCAGCACCCGGTCCTGCACCGGACGGCCATTGACGAACAGGAATATATTGGCGGTTGTCGGCCGGTTCATCGTTGGCAATCCGGCAAGACCGGTCAACCGCACATCGTCGCGCACCGCATCCATCACCGCCGCTTCGGCCGCAAAGCTGCGCCCCATGACCGCGGCAATGCGTGCCGTAACACCGTTATCGTCCGGCAAGGCAGCGGGCAAATCCACGATCGACCGCCCATCGGCGGTCAGGTGAAAACGGACTGCCGGCCATGCCATCGCAAGGCGGCGAATCACATCGACACATTGGCCTTGTTCGGTTCGTTCGGTTTTTAGAAATTTCAGGCGCGCCGGTACCACCTTGAACAATCCGGTGACCGAAATGACCGACCCTTTGGCCAAGGCGGCTGGCTCTGGACCGATCAATTTGCCCCCATCGACCACGAGGCGCCACGCGTGATCCATATCGGATTGGACCGATGTCAAACTCAATCGCGAGACCGCCCCGATCGACGGCAATGCCTCGCCGCGAAACCCCAATGACCGGATATCGTCAAGCCGGTCTTCGGCCAGTTTTGACGTCGCGTGGCGTGTCACCGCCAGACACAAATCATCACGATCCATGCCGTGTCCATCATCAACCACGGTGATTTCGTCAATGCCACCGCGCCGCAACGTCACGGCGATTTTCCCGGCCCCGGCATCGAGCGCGTTTTCGACAAGCTCTTTTAGTGCGCTAGCCGGCCGTTCAACAACCTCGCCAGCCGCTATCTGGTTGATCAGGCGGTCGGGAAGCTGGCGAATGACAGCCATCTCGGCGGTCTATTTAATGGTAACCGGCGTTTTATCGGCCGGATCGATCGCCATGGTGCCAGCTGCGGTTGGGCTTTGCCCGGCTTCACGCGCCTGTCTAAGACGCGCATCCTCGGCCATTTTATCAAGCACCGGCCCCACCTCTGGCAGGCCGCCAAACAAGGTTTGCAACGGCAATCGTTTTTCTAACTGCACACCATAGGTTTCTTCGTCAATTTTGCTGCGAATGTCGTCAGGAACACCGGAAAAATCGAACAAATTTTCAAATCCGGACCCGGATGTTTCGGCCACACCAAGCAACGTGCTGGCACTGGTTTTGGCATCGGTAGCGGTGGCTTTTGAGGCGGCCAGAATATCTTCAGGCTTTTTGGCAAACCCGGGCGGCAGCGACAATGGCGGCCGCACCACAACCTGAAATTCATCGGGGGTCGATTTTTCATCACCAATCGCCCGCCGGAAATCGGAACAACCGGCAAGACCGATCAGCAATGTAGCCGCCAACGCCATTGGTACGAACCGTTTGGTCATGTCTTGTCTGTCTCCTGTCCCCACAAAATCTGACAGGCCCATAACACCGCACCTATCGTAATTGCTGCATCGGCGATATTAAATGCCGGCCAATGCCACCCGCCCCAATGCAGGTCTATAAAATCAACAACCCGGCCAAAACGCAACCGGTCAATTGCATTGCCAATGGCCCCAGCAGCAATCAATGCCGCTGCAACCCGTTGCACCCGGTCAAGCTGTGGCAACATCCAAAACAGCCAGCCGCTGACAACGAACGCCAAAATGGTCAGGCCAACCCGTACCGCTGCGCCACCATCCGCCAGCAGGCCGAAACTCATGCCCGGATTCCACACCGGAACAAGGTTTAGAATCAAGTTGATTTTGATCAGCCGCGGCGGATCAAACAGCAGGCCAAGCATGATCTCTTTGCTGACCTGATCCGCGATAAGCACCAGCCCAAACAGGATCAAAAATCGGGTCATCACCGTCTTTTTGGCCTGACCATCCCACATCATGACGCCGCGGTGACCACAGTGTGACAGCGGTTGCAGATATCTTGATCAGCCGTCACTTCGGGCGTTACTTTCCAGCAACGGGCGCATTTTTCGCCATCAGCCAAGGCAAATGATACTGCCACACCAGCCACCGTATCAAGGCGGAAGGCATCGGCTGGCGCCGGGTCGGTCGTCAAATTGGCAGCCGAGGTAATAAACAGGCTTGCCACATCTTCACCGCCAAAGGCCGCATGCTCATCGGCGGTTACATGCACCAGCGGCGCGGCCTGCAGCGCGGCACCAATCTTGCCCTCATTCCGCGCCGTTTCCAGCGCGCTCATCACCACCTGTCGGACCTGACGGATCGTTGTCCATTGCTGGCCAACCGCCGCATCCAGCCAGTCTGCCGGCACCGGATCATAGGCCCGCAAATGCACCGACTGCGCCGGATCATTGACCCGCGATTGCCAGGCTTCTTCGGCCGTAAAGCACAAAATCGGCGCCAGCCATGCCGTCAGACGATTGAACAATTCAGCCATCACCGTACGGCAGCCCCGCCGCGCGATATCGTCGGGGCTGTCGCAATAGAGCATGTCCTTGCGAATCTCGAAATAGAAGGCCGATAAATCGCTGTTACAGAATTGATGAAGTTCGGAAAAAATACCGTGAAAATCATAGGTTTCGGTCATCTTCCGGATATTCGCATCGATTGTAGCAACCCGGTGAAGCACCCATTTTTCAAGTGCTGGCATCGCCGCTCTATCGACCGTTTCGCGCG
The DNA here is from genome assembly GCA_038116935.1 of Puniceispirillum sp. (SeqCode). Taxonomy (GTDB): domain Bacteria; phylum Pseudomonadota; class Alphaproteobacteria; order Puniceispirillales; family Puniceispirillaceae; genus UBA3439. The sequence continues at coordinate 140,495 of JAYOFA010000002.1, forward strand.
TCTCAAAGCCGTCAAGCGCGCCAAGCAAATAGCGCAAAGTGTTGCGGAAACGGCGATAATTGTCGGTTGTGCGCTTGATGATTTCCGGCCCGATCCGCAAATCATTATAATAATCTGACGAGACCACCCACAGGCGCAAAATATCGGCACCATTCTGTTCCATCACCTTTTGCGGCGTCACCACATTGCCAAGTGATTTGGACATTTTACGGCCCTGTTCATCCAACACAAAGCCATGTGTCAACACGCCTTTATAAGGCGCGCGCTGGCGGGTCGCACAAGATTGAAGCAGCGACGAATGGAACCAGCCACGATGCTGGTCCGATCCTTCAAGATAGAGATCGGCCGGGCTGTCCAGATCTTCACGATCCTCAAGCACGAACGCATGGGTAGACCCGGAATCAAACCAGACATCAAGAATATCGGTTACCTGTTCATAATCATCGGCGTCATAATCATCGCCGAGGAAGCGGGATGGTGGCGATGCGAACCAGCAATCGGCACCTTCGGCCTGCATCGCGGTCACGATCCGGTCATGTACCACCGGGTCGCGCAACGGCGCCCCCGTTTCCTTATGCACAAATATCGTCAATGGCACGCCCCAAGCACGCTGCCGGCTAAGGCACCAGTCCGGACGCTGTTCGATCATCGCGGTAAGACGGCGCTGGCCGGCTGGTGGATAAAACGCGGTTTTGGCCAATTCAGAAAGCGCGGTCTGGCGCAACCCGTGCGATTCCATCGACACAAACCATTGGGCGGTATTGCGATAAATCACCGGCGCTTTTGACCGCCAGGAATGCGGATAGGAATGAACCAGCTTGCCGATCCCGATGACGCCGTCATGCGCGGCCATCATCTCGGCAATTTTGGCATTGTCACGCAACACATGCATCCCGCCATAATGCGGCAGATGGGGCAGGATAACGCCGTCCTCGCCAACCGTGTCAGGCACCGCGATTCCGTGTTTTAGATGCGCCAGCTCATAATCCTCGACCCCATGCCCAGGGGCGATATGCACAAAACCGGTTCCTTGCTCGGTTGTCACATGACTACCGGCAAGAAGCGGCACGTCAAAATCATACCCCTGTCCGGCCATCGGATGCGCCGCCACCGTACCGGCCATATCACGCCCGGTTAGCCGCGCCGTCTCTTGGCTGCTAGTCACGCCAATCTCAGCCAGCACCGCCGGTGCCAGATCAGCCGCCAGCACCAGCCTGTCGCCGACCTTGGTCAGCGCGCCGTCGGCCACCGCATCGACCGTGATCACGACATAGTCAATATCGTCACCATAGGCCACGGCCCGGTTTCCCGGCATGGTCCATGGGGTGGTTGTCCAGATAATAATGCTGGTCCCGTCAAGGGCGGCGTGACCAGCCTTGGTGACCCGAAAGCGGGCGTAAATTGTGACGGATGTATGGTCTTCATATTCGATTTCAGCTTCAGCCAGCGCGGTTTTTTCAACCGGTGACCACATCACCGGCTTGGCCCCGCGATAAAGACTGCCATCCATCAGAATGCGGCCAAGTTCGGCGGCAATTTTTGCCTCGGCAGCATAGGCCATCGTGGTGTAGGGATTATCCCAATCACCAAGCACACCAAGCCGCTGGAATTCAACCGATTGCACATCAAGCCAATGCGCGGCGAAATCGCGGCATTCTTGGCGGAATTCGGCGACCGGCACGGCGTCCTTGTCTTTGCCCTTCTTGCGGTATTGTTCTTCGATTTTCCATTCGATTGGCAGGCCGTGGCAGTCCCATCCGGGGACATAATTGGCATTTTTGCCAAGCATAGATTGCGACCGGTTCACCACATCTTTCAAAATTTTGTTCAAGGCGTGGCCGATATGAAGCTGGCCATTCGCATAGGGCGGACCATCATGCAGGATAAAAGACGGTGCATCGGCCCGGGCGGCCCGCAATTTTTTATAGATATCGATATCCTGCCATTGCTGCAAAATCTGTGGCTCTTTAGTCGGCAGGCCAGCCCGCATAGGAAAATCGGTGCGTGGCAGGAAAACGGTGTCTTTATAGCTCATGGTTGGGCCACTCTTTTTTCAAAACAACTTGTCGGTCTGACTATTGGCGATTGCTTGGGTTGGGGTCACTATGGGGCGCGGGTTGATCATGATTGTCCGGCGGCTTGTTTGGGCAGCATCGCGCGTGCTGCCGCAGCATCAATTTCTATTTGTTGGATCAAATCCTCAATCGCGGCAAATTTGCGTTCGGGCCGTAAAAAGGCCTTTAACCGGACCATAAGGCGTTTATCATAAAGGTCAATCTGCCGGTCAAACAAATGCGCCTCGCATAAGACGCCGCGATTTGCCACGGTTGGGCGAATGCCAATATTGGCGACCCCGACACCAAGCGGCCGGGGGGCAGCGGCCCCCTCATCACAATCAATTTCGACCGCATAAACCCCAAATGCCGGATGTTGTAACCCGCCAAGCGCGATATTCGCGGTCGGAAACCCGATCGTGCGGCCACGGGCATCACCCCGGATCACGGTGCCGGTCACCGCCCAATCACGACCAAGCATGGCCGCCGCCGCATCGGGGGTACCCGCCTGCAACGCCGCTCGCACTCGGCTGGACGATATAACCGCACTATTTTCATCGGTTAGTAACGACACCGGGCTGGCGGTAATACCTACCGCAGCGCCGACCTTGTTAATGGTATCAATATCGCCACTACGGTCCTTGCCAAACGCAAAATCACGGCCGGCAAGAAGCTGGCGCACCCCTAAATCATGTAGGATGCTCGTGACAAATTCATGCGCCTCGGTACGCCGCAGCCGTTCGTCAAACGCAACATGGATGATTCGTGCCGGCCCCATAGGGCCAAGTATAGCGTTCAACAGCCGGTCTTTTTCCTGCCGGTCGGTTAACCGAAACGGCGTTTCATCATGCCGGAAGAATTCGCGTGGATGCGGGTCAAAGGTAACCACTGCCGGCAACAGACCAGCGGCATGGGCGGCCGATCCGGCGGCCGCAATCACCTGTTGGTGCCCTTTATGGACACCATCAAAATTACCAATTGCAGCCACTAGTCCGGGGCCGGCAAAACCAGTGCCGTCCGTCGCATCGCGAAGGGGGCGGTCACCAACCGCCCAGGTAGCGATCTCAACATTGTAATCAGGTTGTTGTGTCATAGCGCGGCACTATATCGCCGATCCGCCCAGAATATCAATCTTTGATCGACCCTGAATGGCATTCCGTCTACCCACACCAGCCTCAAAGAACACTTGAACTTGCCAGCACGCTTTTGATAGATTTCTCGTGGACGATACTGGCGTGTCATCGCACGCACAGGGCAGCCATTCAAACCACCTGGCGGCCTAATCACAGAACCCGAATGAATGGACATCCCATGGACCTCATTACAAGCGACGCGTTTTCTGGTTTATTAAGCCCAAAAGGGCTGGACGCGATTACCGCCTTTGCGTTGCAGATTATCGCCGGTATTTTGACCATTATCGTCGGCTTTTGGCTGTCAGGACGGGCCAGCCGTCTTGCCAAGGAATCACTGGACAAGATTGAACGGGTCGATAATACCGTCGTACCGATGATCGGCGCGCTCATCCGCTATGCCGGCATGACGCTGACGCTGGTTATTGCGCTTGGTAATTTTGGTGTTGAAACCACATCGATCATCGCCGTTCTTGGTGCAGCCGGTTTGGCCATTGGCCTTGCCTTGCAAGGAACCTTGTCGAATGTTGCAGCTGGTTTGATGCTGGTATTTTTGCGTCCTTTCAAGGTTGGCGACTGGATTGAAGCGGCTTCAGTATCGGGTACGGTGCGGGAAATCGGGCTGTTTTCAACGATCATCGATACGTTTGATAATGTATTTATCAGCGTGCCCAATTCATCAATCTGGTCATCCAACATCATCAATCATTCGCGGTATGAGCGGCGGCGGCTCGATCTTGATATCGGCATTGATATCGACAGCGACTTGGCCGTTGCCGAAACAGCGATGATGAAACTGGCCGATGATCCGCGCGTGCTGCCAGATCCGGCGCCGCGTTTCATCGTTGTCAATTATACCGATTTTGCGGTGACCGTGCGGCTACGCGTCCACGTTGCCTATGCCAACCTCTTTGATCTTGGCTATGATATGAACCGGCGGCTAAAAACCGTGCTTCAGGATCACAACATATCGATCCCCTATCCGACCCAGACGATCAAATATATGCGCCAGCCCGATGCGGACATTCCTGTCGAAAAACCATGACCGACCGTCAAAAAACAGCGCCGATTACCCGTGAAACGCTGGCCGACTGGCGGGTGGCCACACTGGCCCGCGAACGCGACGGCCAAAACGCCACCGTTGCCAGTGAAGAGGCGCTGTTGAAATCCCGCCGCGCACTGCTGGCTGACGATGCAGATTGCGGTGATATCTGGGTGTTTGGCTATGGCAGCCTGATTTGCAATCCGGTGATTGCGTTTGAAAAGCAGGTTATGGCCCGCGCGCATGGCTATCATCGGCGGTTTTGCCTATGGACCCAGATTGGGCGCGGTTCACCCGATTGTCCGGGGCTTGTCCTGTCGCTTGACCGCGGCGGATCATGCGTTGGTGTGGCCTTCAAACTGCCCGCGGACCGCGCGATTGCCGAACTTGACCTGCTATGGCGGCGCGAGATGCTGACCTTGTCCTATCACCCCCGCTGGATCACCCTCAACACGGCCGAAGGACCCAAGACGGCCATTGCCTTTGTTGCCAATCGCGACCAGCCGGCCTATGCACCACCGATGCCCTTTGACCATTTGGTCAATGTGGTCGCCACGGCGGAAGGCTTTAACGGCTTTTGTCGCGATTATCTGTTCGACACGCTTGGCGGCATGCGCAATTGCGGCATTCGTGACCGATCGATGGAGAAACTGGCCCGGGCGGTTGTCGAGAGGCTTGCGTCAGCCGAATAATTTGGGTAGGTATCTGCATCATGTTGGCTGACGCGGCTGTGGCGGAATGGTAGACGCGGCGGATTCAAAATCCGCTTCTGGTGACAGAGTGGGGGTTCAAGTCCCTTCAGCCGTACCAACATGATTTGGCAGGCCCTGCGGCGTCTTAACAGCCGTCTGTTGCGCCCCAACAAGCCTCTTAACAAAGGACAGCCGATGCCATTCTGGCGGTTCCTCAAACAACAATATGATTATATTTTGCGCGCCGCCGGGACCAAGCTGGCCGAACGGCTGCTTTATGCGTTTTCAGCGCTCGAATCGGTCATTTTTCCCATTCCGGTCGATCCTTTATTGGTCGCTACGGTGCTGGCCCGTCCGCGCAATTGGCGGGGTTTGACCTTTGGCTGCACCCTAGCCTCGGTCATTGGCGGCATGGCCGGGTGGGGCATTGGCAGTTTTTTTGGACTGCATATTGATGACCTTCTGGCGATGCTGCCAGCACGGCTTGCCGGCAATGAGATTTTTGCCGCGGTCCAGATCGGCTTTGCGCGATTCGGTATTTTTCTGGTTTTTTTGGGGGCCTTCTCGCCACTGCCCTATAAGGTCATTGCGGTTAGTGCCGGGTTGGGCGGATTTGGTCTGGTCCCCTTTATCGTGACATCTTTTGTTGGGCGGGGATTGCGGTTTGCGATTGTCGCGGCGATTGCCCGGCACCACGGCAACCCAAAACATGTTATTTTGTTGCTGACCTTGTTGATCTGTCTTTTTGCTGGGGCGTTATGGCTGACCAAATGAAGAATTACATCATCCCGCCGATCAGCCGTAAAACCGGCTTGATGATCGCCGGCCTGCTATCGACTGGCCTTCTTGGCGGGGCGCTGCTGTTTCAATATGTTGGTGGATTGGCGCCATGCAGCCTTTGTATCTGGCAACGCTGGCCCCATTTTGTGGTGATGGTTTTGGCGGTGATCGGGCTACGGGACGTCAAGCCAGTGGTCATGCTGTGGTTGATTGCGCTGGCTGGAATCGTCAGCGCCGGGCTTGGCGCCTATCATGCCGGTGTTGAATGGGGCATCTGGTCTGGCCCGGATGGATGTACGGCCAACCTGTCACTGGACGGCAATATCAGCCAAATAACCGACCAGTTGCTGGCAACGCCGGTGGTACGCTGTGATGATGTTGCATGGTCACTTTTCGGCCTGTCGATGGCGGGATGGAATGCGCTGATCAGCCTTGACATTGTCGCGGTTGCGCTTATCTCGTTAAGACGCATGGCGCGCCCGGATTGATCAACAAGGCCAGAGCATCACAATGACCAATGAAAACAGCACCACCGACCGCCGCGATATTGAGAGGTTCTTGCGCGTTGACCATGCCGGAGAGCGCGCCGCCCAGCAGATTTATCGCGGTCAATTGGTGGTGATGGGCAATGGGCCGATGGGCGACGAGATCCGGCATATGATGGATCAGGAAGTCGAGCATCTGGAGACATTCGACCGGTTACTGAACGAACGACAGGTACGTCCATCCCTGCTTGACCCGGTCTGGGGTGCGGCCGGCTTTGCCCTTGGCATGGTTACCGCAGCAATGGGACCAAAAGCGGCAATGGCCTGCACTATTGCGGTTGAAGAAGTGATTGGCGAGCATTACCAGAAGCAGGCCGACCGGCTTGGTTCTGATGAAGCCAGCCTCAAAGCGACGGTCGAACGGTTCCGCGATGAAGAGCTTGAACATCGGGACATCGCCGTTGATCACAAGGGACGCGAAGCACGGCATTATAAATTACTTCGCGACGTGATTCAGACCGGCTGCCGCACAGCGATCAAAATTGCCGAAAAAATCTGACCCTCACGCTGGCTAATCGCCGCCCGTTAACCAACGCTGCTTAGTCGTCGCTTTGCAATTCACTATCCCAATAAAGATAGTCACGCCACGATTCATGCAAATAATTCGGTGGGAAGGCGCGGCCATTTTCCTGCAACTGCCAGACATTGGGCGCCGTGGGTTTGGTCAAGGGGTGCATATGGCACTGATGCGGTAATTTATTGGCTTTGCGTAAATTGCACGGACCGCATGCTGCGACCACATTGGACCAGCTGGTGCGCCCGCCCCTCGACCGTGGGACAACATGATCAAAGGTCAGGTCCGATGCGGAAAAGCCCTGCCCGCAATATTGACAACTAAACCGGTCACGCAGAAACACATTGAACCGGGTAAAGGCCGGATTGCGATTTTGCGGCACATATTCTTTCAATGCAATGACCGAGGGAAGGTGCATCGCCAGACTTGGCGAGGTGATCATCTGTTCATATTCTGACACGATATTGACCCGTCCCAGACAGACCGCCTTTATCGCGTCTTGCCATGCCCATAGGGACAACGGGAAATAGTTGAGGGGACGGAAATCTGCATTCAGCACCAACGCCGGTGCAAAACTGCCCGCATTCATCAGCCTCTCCTCTATCCGGTCAACGGCCCAACTGCCACTCCAAGCAAACCATGCGACCAGCAGAAAGACAAGCCTTGGCAATCAACATATTGTGGCGCCCATAATACTAACCGCAAAATATTGCTAAAATGCAACAGGCCAGATGGTTCCGAATCTAGGCTGGAAGGCGGCTCGCCAAAAACTGAATAGCCGCCGACAATCCATCCGGGTCAATGCCATGCCCAAGCCCGTCACAGACACAATAATCAACCTCGATGCCGCGCGCAGTCAATTGCTGGCCCGATTGTGCCTGCAGGGTAAAAGGCACCACCGCATCGTCGGTGCCATGGACCAGCTGCACCGGCGGATAGGTCTGATCGGGTCCCGCCGGGGCCAGATCTTCATGCAGCAACAAGGCCCCTGAAAAACTGACAATCGCCGCCGGTGGTGGCGCGCGACGCAAGCCACAATGCAGGCTCATCATCCCTCCTTGGGAGAAACCACATAAGGCGAGCGCGGTTGGCGCCAAATTCAACGCGGCAAGCGCGGCATCAACGGCCGCATCAACCACGGGCGCGGCCTCGACCGGGCCACCGATACGGTCGTCAATATCGAACCATTCGCGGCCCATCGAGTTCATCTTGCACGGATCCGGGCCATTCGGCACAAAAAACGCCGCCCCCGGAAAGCGCACCGCCATCGGCCGCGCTAAATCGGCAAGATCATTACCGTCAGCGCCCCACCCATGCAGGATCATCACCAGACTACTGGCCTGCCCACCACGGGCTGGCCCAAAAAACGGTCCTGACAACGCACCGAATTGTCTGATTTCCATAGTCACCTCTCCTATTTGGCGATGGGCAGGCTACCGTAATCTGTCCCTGCTTGATCTGGCTTGCTGTGCCCTTTATTGACGCGAGTGTGTCAAAGCGATAGGTCTGATTCAAGCCCCACTGCCGGATAATCAGCATGACCGCGCCACTTTATACACGTTTTGCCCCCAGCCCGACCGGCGCCCTGCATCTGGGGCATATCTATGCGGCGCTGGTTGCCAGTCATTTTGCCAACCAAACCGGCGGGGCGATGATGTTGCGGATCGATGATATCGACCACACAAGATGCAGGCCGCGCTTTACCACGGATATTTTTGACGATCTCGACTGGTTCGGCATTGACTGGCATTGTGCGCCTGATGTGCCAGCCAATCGCCAGCATGTGCCGTGCCAATCAACACGGCTGGCAGACTACTGGGCGGCCTTAACCCAGCTTCACGAGATGGATTTACTTTATCCCTGCTATCTAAGCCGCCGCGAACTGGCCGACATATTGTCGGCGCCGCATGGCGCCCCAAGCGCGTCACCCGATGGGATCCATAATACCGACAGCATCCTTGACCCGGCTGAAATCGCCCGCCGCAAACAAGCCGGTCAAAGCCCGGCCTGGCGTCTTCGCATGCAGGCCGCAAAGGGCCTTGCCACCGCCAAGGCGGGTGATGATCTTGGCTGGTTTGACCATATCACCGGCTGGCAGGCGGCGACGCCAGAGATATTTGGTGATATTGTGATCGCCCGCGCCGATATCGCCGTATCCTATCACCTTGCCGTGGTGGTGGATGATGCCAAAGATCAGGTTAATCTTGTCACCAGAGGGGCAGATCTCGCGCCATCCACCCATCTTCACCGGCTTTTGCAGACACTTCTCGATCTGCCGGAGCCGACCTATTGCCACCACCAGCTGATCTGCAACGAGGCCGGGGTCCGGCTTGCCAAACGCGATGCCGCGCACAGCCTTGCGGCGATGCGTGCCGCCGGCGCAACGCCGGCCAGCATTGCCGCGCTTTTACCACCGCTGCCGGTTCTGGCGCAAAACAACAGATAACACTGCACGCATAGTCATTATTTCCCTGACAAAAGCCAAAATTACCCCTAGCCGATGCATTTCCGAAAATTAAATTAGTCAGTGGGGTTGACTTAAATTATTTTCCGTCCCATATACTGCATTGCACCAAACG
>JAYOFA010000003.1:0-106093 GCA_038116935.1 Puniceispirillum sp. (SeqCode)
TCAGTTTTTGCGGCATTGCCAAAAAGGTCGGCCATCGGTCACTCATCGGCTGGAAGATGTGGCGAGATAATCAATCACAAGGCCGATAGTATAGGATGTCTGATGCGGCGATGTCTACCACATCTGGACGCTGTTCACGATGCGGTCGCGATATCTGGGGGACATCCGTGGGGGTAATACCGGCTCGGGCAAAAGAAAAAGGCGGGGCTTTTGCCCCGCCTTGATGTTTGGATATGCCTGTCGGTCTGACTAGTATGAGTAGTACATGTCGAATTCGACCGGTGCTGGCGTATGTTCCAGCCGGATCACATCTTCCATTTTCAGCGCGATATAGGCATCGATCTGATCATCGGTGAAGACATTGCCCTGGGTCAAATAGGCCCGGTCTTCGTTCAATGCGTCCAGTGCTTCGCGAAGCGAGCCGCAAACGGTCGGGATTTGTGACAGTTCTTCTGGCGGCAAGTCATAAAGATCCTTGTCCATCGCATCGCCCGGATGGATTTTGTTCAAAATACCGTCAAGGCCGGCCATCAGCATCGCCGAGAACGAGAGATACGGATTGGCGGTGGCATCCGGGAAACGTACTTCAACCCGCTTGCCGTTTGGCGAATTTACATGCGGGATCCGGCAAGATGCTGACCGGTTACGCGATGAATACGCCAATAGAACAGGGGCTTCATAGCCCGGAATCAACCGCTTGTAGCTGTTGGTTGACGGGTTGGTAAATGCGTTCAGCGACTTGGCATGCTTGATGATGCCGCCAATGTAGTAAAGGGCCATTTCTGACAGGTCAGCATATTGATTGCCGGCAAACAGTGGCTTGCCGTTTGACCACAGCGACTGGTGAACATGCATGCCCGACCCGTTGTCGCCCGAAATTGGCTTTGGCATAAAGGTCGCGGTGACGCCATAGGCATGAGCCACCTGATGCACGCAATATTTATAGAGCTGCATGTTGTCGGCGGTTTCCAGCAGGGTGCCGAATTTGATGCCCAATTCATGCTGTGACGGGGCCACTTCATGGTGATGTTTTTCAACAGCAACGCCCATATCGGCCATCACTGATACCATTTCAGAACGAATGTCCTGACCCGAATCAATTGGCGGGACCGGGAAATAGCCGCCCTTGACGCCAGGGCGGTGCCCCATGTTGCCCTCTTCATATTTGCGGGCGCTGTTGTACGGACCTTCAATGCTGTCAAGCGCGTAAAGGCCACGGTTCATCGATACGTCGATTTTGACATCTTCAAAAATGAAAAATTCAGCTTCTGGACCAAAAAAGGCGGTGTCCGCAATGCCCAATGTTTCCATATGGGCCAACGCGGCTTTTGCGGTGCCGCGCGGGTCGCGGTCGTAAGCCTCGCCGCTACCGGGTTCCAGAACGTCGCAGAACAAGGCTAAGGTTGGCTGGGCGAAGAACGGATCAACATAAGCGCGGTAGAGATCCGGCATCAAGGTCATGTCTGACTCATTGATTGCTTTCCAACCGGCGATTGACGAGCCGTCAAACATAAAGCCTTCATTCAGCGCATCTTCATCGATGGTGTCGATATGCTGGGTGACATGCTGCATTTTGCCGCGGGGGTCGGTAAAGCGGAGGTCGACATAGGTGATGTCATGCTCCTTGATCATTTCCATAATTTTTTTTGCGTCAGACATAGTGGGTATCCTTCCGTTACTGTCTTAAAAGCGAAATCTGCAAAGCGGGGTTAACAGGGTTGTCAAGGGTGGGCTAAACGGCATCGGTGCCGCGTTCGCCGGTTCTGATCCGGATGGCCTCGTCAATGGTTGAAATGAAAATCTTCCCATCACCGATTCTGCCGGTTTGGGCAGCGCTCTGAATCGCGTCGACCACACGTTCGGTCATCGCATCGTCGATGACCACCTCAATTTTGACCTTGGGCAGAAAATCGACAACATATTCGGCGCCGCGATAGAGTTCCGTATGGCCCTTTTGGCGGCCAAAGCCCTTGGCTTCGAGAACGGTGATCCCTTGAATGCCGACATCATGAAGTGCTTCTTTGACTTCATCCAGCTTGAACGGCTTGATAATAGCTTCGATTTTTTTCATGGCGCTATCACTTTTCATTACATGGGGTGGTCGTCTAATCCGGCCTTTATTCAGCGCCGCGGCAATATATCTCTTGGCGTCGAACAGCCATTTCTCGCCACCCCTCTACAAGACCGCGTGGCGGAATCCAACAACCCACCATGCCCCGCCCCCGGAAACCCCAGGAAAAACCAGCCAGTTGCACCATGTGTAAGCATATTGCCTAAAATTTATGCAATTTGTCTCACGGGGCGCGGGTGATCATGCTTTGCAACCGGCCCTTTGTTGTGCATAGTGACCCCCAGCAAGGACTGTGAGGGCGTCATGAGCAACCACTCGATCAGCCGGTTTCCGGTGCCAGATCTGGCAGATTTGCCAGAGGATTTGCAGCAACTTTTCCATGATGTTTCGGAAAAGGCCGGTTTTGTCCCGAATGTCTTTTGGGTCTTGGCGCATCGGCCTGACGAGTTGCGCGCCTTTTGGGCTTATCACGAGGCGTTGATGCGGCGTGAGTCAGGTCTAAGCAAGGCCGAACGCGAGATGATTGTTGTCGTGACCTCGGCCGCCAATCAATGTCTTTATTGTGTCGTGGCGCATGGGGCTATTTTACGGATTTACGAAAAATCGGCGACGATCGCCGATGACCTTGCCGCCAATTATCGTAAAGCATCTATCACTGATCGACAAAAAGCCATGTTGGATTTTGCGGTGAAAATCTGTGATCGGTCGCATCTTGTCGACGAGACTGATTTTGCGAGATTGGCGGCGCATGGGTTCAGTGACGATGATATCTGGGATATCGGCGCGATTACCGGCCTTTTTGCCCTGTCCAATCGCATGGCGAGTTTGACCTCGATGCGGCCTAACGATGAATTTTACCGGCTTGGTCGTGATTTTCCGGCATCTGGTTGATCGCCTGTGGCACCGGCTTTTTCAAAGTTGGTCATGCGTCCTGACCATGATGTAACCGGCGTCTAGGGCACAAGAAAAAGCGTGATCAATCCTTGGTAAAACAGCTTGCAAGCGAGCAGGGCTTGGACTATGTTGCCGCACAGTTTGCGTGCCTTGGTGGCTGTTCGCCGCTTGACCTGGTAGCGCGACTATGATGGCGGGTGTAGCTCAGTTGGTTAGAGCGCCAGTTTGTGGCACTGGAGGTCGCCGGTTCGAAACCGGTCACTCGCCCCATTTCCCTCAAAGATGGTGGGAAATCATGTCGTCGTTGGCGGGTCGGCTGTCAACGGTAAGCGGCATAAAGCATGCCAGATCGGTTTGCGGGCGTGGCGGAATTGGTAGACGCGCTGGTTTTAGGTACCAGTGGCGAGAGTCGTGGGGGTTCGAGTCCCTCCGCCCGCACCACTGGTGTGAAAAGGGTTTGATAAAGGTGGTTAACCGCCTTTGAAATAGCGTCGCGTCGGTTGTGGCATGGCCGCATGTACCGGTAATGGCGGTGCACTCACGGGTCATGAAGGTGACCATGACAAGTAAAGGATTTATGGTTCGATGAATGTGTCCGAGACCAAATCAGAAGGCCTGTTGCGGGAATATGAAATTGTTATCACGGCGGCGGAAATCGACGCTGAGGTCAGCAAAAAGCTGACCGAGATTGCGACCACGGCAAAAATGCCTGGGTTCCGGCCAGGCAAGGTGCCGATGTCGGTGGTAAAATCACGCTTTGGTGATCAGGTGCGCGGCGAGGCGATCAAGACGGCGCTGGATGAAGGGGCCAAGCAGGCGATCGAAGGCAACGACCTTGCGCTGGCAAGCCAGCCGCAGGTTGATATCAAATCATATGATGACGGCAAGGATTTGGTGGCATCGCTCGCCTGTGAGGTGATGCCGGCGATCAGCATCCCCGATCTTGGCAAGCTGGCGGTAGAGCGGCCCAAAATCGACAGTGACCCGAAAGAGGTCGATGAAACCCTCGAGCGTATTGCCGATGAAAACCGGCCGACTGTTGCCGTTGACAAGCCGCGCGCGGCCAAGCTTGGTGATGTCGCCGTTATTGATTTCATTGGGCGGGTTGATGGCGAGGCGTTTGAAGGCGGTGCGGCTGAAGGGCATGCGCTTGAACTAGGATCTAACAGCTTCATTCCCGGTTTCGAGGACGGTATTGTTGGCGCGAAACCTGGTGACACCATCGATGTAAAGGTCACATTTCCGGCCGAATATCAGGCCGCACATCTTGCTGGCAAAGATTCGGTTTTTGAAGTTAAAGTCAATGAGTTAAGAGAAAAAGGTGATGCTAGCATTGATGATGATCTGGCCGTCCGTCTTGGCTTTGAAAACTTGGATGGCTTGAAAAATGCGATTGCCGAGCAGATCAATGGTCAGCATCAAACCGCATTGCGGCAGGTGATCAAGAAAAACGTCCTTGATGCGCTGGCAGACGGCCTTGACTTTGACGTGCCACCAAGCCTTTTCAAGCAAGAATATGACAGCGTGGCGCGGGCGATGAACCCGAACGCCGCCACACATGACCACGATCATGACCATGACCATGACCACGATCATGACCATGAGCATCCGGCTGCCGACGAAGGCATGGATGACGACGCCAAGGCCGAGGCTGAAAGCGTTGCCAACCGACGGGTCAGATTGGGCCTGCTGATCACCGAGATAGGCCGCGAGAACAAGATCGATGTGAGCGAGGAAGACACCCGCCGCGCGGTATTTGAAGAAGCGCGGCGCTACCCCGGCCAAGAGCAGATGGTTTTGGAGTATTTCCAGAAAAACCCACAAGCGATGCAGCAGCTTGCCGGTCCGATTTTCGAAGATAAGGTGATCGATTTTATCCTTGAAATGGCGAAAGTGACCGAGGTCACTATTGACGCCGAGACGCTGTACAAGCAGCCAGAAGACGAGGCGGCGCCAGCGAAAAAAGCCGCGGCTAAAAAGCCAGCAGCGAAAAAAGCCCCAGCTAAAAAAGATGCAGCCAAAAAAGCTGCCGCCAAAAAACCGGCGGCCAAAAAAGCCGCAGGCAAGAAAGCGGCTGCCAAGAAGTAATAGGGCTAAGAAGTCATACGGCAAAGAAATAGTGCGACTGGCCCGTTTGGGGCCAGTGCCGCTGTCGTTGTGTTGACGGGCTGTGTCGATGCGTTGGAAGGCGCTTTAGGCCTGATGCATCGGCGGTGACAGACCGTCACAAAAAGCTGTTCAGCCAGCCGAGGTTTTGCTTGAACGGTTTTGCTGGATACCCATATAGTACCAATGTCAGGCGCGATGGCTTGGGCGCGGTAGATGTATCGGTGGTGCATCCCGGTGACCGCTGGGCCATTACCGCCATTCCAATAGCCCGCAACCCTGTGGGTAGCCTATGTCCCGGGAGACAAGTGATGAGCCAGAGTAATGATATTTTCCACGGCATGAGTCAGGCGCCTGCTTTTGACCCGGTACAGGCTAATCTGGTGCCGATGGTTGTCGAACAGACAAGCCGTGGTGAGCGGGCCTATGATATTTTCTCGCGCCTTCTCAAAGAGCGTATCATTTTCCTGAACGGTCCAATCGATGATGGCGTCGCGTCACTGGTATGTTCGCAGCTGCTATTTTTGGAATCTGAAAACCCGAAAAAAGATATTTCGATGTATATCAATTCACCCGGCGGCATCGTCACCTCGGGACTGGCGATTTATGATACGATGGAATATATCCGGCCGGACGTGTCGACGGTTTGCATGGGCCAGGCAGCGTCAATGGGATCGCTGTTGTTAACCGCAGGCGCGGCGGGAAAGCGCTTTTCGTTGCCAAATGCACGGATTATGACACATCAGCCGTCAGGTGGGTTTCAGGGGCAGGCCACTGACATCGAAATCCATGCCAAAGAAATTCTGGACCTGCGGCAAAGGCTTAATGGTATTTATGAAAAACATACCGGCAAGACATTGAAGCAAATAGAAAAAATTATGGAACGTGATACGTTCATGACGGCGGATAATGCCAAGGAATTTGGCCTTATTGACGCGGTGGTTGAAAAACGTCCGGCGCCGACTGCCGATGAATAGGCGTTAGCCTGATGTAATAAACGCCATCGTAAGGCGCGTTGGCACAGATTTTGTTTGTCACCGGCAGCACTCGGCCCTTAGACTGTGGGCGCGGGCGTCAGTTATGTTGCAGCGGTGTACCGCGTAAAGTTTTGTTGCAGGAGCCTGTAGATGGCAAAAAAAGATGAGACCGACAAGGGAACATTGTTCTGTTCTTTTTGTGGCAAGAGCCAGCATGAGGTAAGAAAACTGATTGCCGGGCCAACGGTGTTTATCTGTGATGAATGCGTTGAATTATGCATGGATATCATCCGAGAAGAGCATAAAACGCAACTGTCAAAGAGCCATGACGGGGTGCCGACACCGGCCGATATCAAGCGCGTTCTCGACGAATATGTGATCGGTCAATCGGCGGCCAAGCGGGTGCTGGCGGTAGCGGTGCATAATCACTATAAGCGGCTTGCCAATGCGGGCCGCACCGGGGATGTTGAAATTTCTAAATCAAATATCCTGCTGGTCGGTCCTACCGGGTGCGGCAAGACGTTGTTGGCGCAGACGCTGGCACGGATTCTTGATGTGCCGTTCACAATGGCCGATGCGACCACCCTGACCGAGGCCGGTTATGTCGGCGAAGATGTCGAAAACATTATCCTGAAACTGTTGCAGGCAGCCGACTATAATGTTGAACGGGCGCAGCGCGGTATTGTCTATATTGACGAGGTCGACAAAATTTCGCGCAAGGCCGACAACCCATCAATTACCCGTGACGTGTCGGGCGAAGGGGTGCAGCAAGCGCTGTTGAAAATTATGGAAGGCACGGTCGCGTCGGTGCCACCGCAAGGCGGGCGCAAACACCCGCAGCAGGAATTTCTACAGGTTGATACAACCAACATCCTGTTTATCTGTGGCGGTGCTTTTGCCGGGCTTGACAAGCTGATCGCCGGCCGTCACAGCGGGGCTGGCATTGGGTTTGGCGCTGATGTGCGCGACCCTGATGATCGGAAAATCGGCGAGGTGTTGGCTGACGTTGAACCGGAAGATCTGATTAAATTTGGTTTGATCCCCGAATTTGTCGGCCGTTTGCCAGTTGTGGCGACACTTGAGGATTTGGACGAGGGGGCGCTTATCCAGATTTTGACCGAGCCGAAAAACGCCCTTGTCAAACAGTATCAAAAGCTGTTTGAGATGGATGATGTGGCGCTCGAATTCCGTGATGATGCGCTCAAGGCGATCGCCCGCAAGGCGATTGCGCGGAAAACCGGGGCGCGCGGCTTGCGTTCAATCATGGAAAGCATCCTGATGGACTCGATGTTTGATATCCCGACAGCTGGCGATATTGAAGAGGTGGTGATTAACGGCGAAGTTGTCGATGGCGGTGCAGCGCCACTGGTGGTGCATGCAAAGCGTCCAAAAGAAGCTGATCAAGGCGCGTGATCTGATCGTTTTTGGCCTGTCTTTTGCACAGGCTTGAAAGCTGTTTGTTTGCCCACCATATCACGAAGGTGGGGGTAGCGGTCTTGCTGTCCCGTCTTATAGGTTTGTAACGCGTCTGCTTGTTAAAAGAGGTCCTTTCCCATGACTATGTCGCCTGTCATTGCGCTGCCGGTCCTGCCCTTACGGGATATTGTTGTGTTTCCGCATATGATTGTGCCGCTATTTGTTGGTCGCGAAAAATCGATCAAAGCGTTGGAAGCGGTGATGGCGGAAGACAAGCAGATCATTCTGGTTACCCAAACCGAGGCAGAAATCGAGGACCCGGATGCCGGCGCGCTCTATAAGACTGGTACGGTTGGCTCGATCTTGCAGTTGTTGAAGCTGCCGGATGGTGCGGTAAAAGTGCTGGTCGAGGGCGGCGAGCGCGTGCGGCTACGGCTTGATACGCTTGACGATCTAAGTGGCTATTTGTTTGTCGAGGCCGAAGTGCTTGACCAAACCGGTGATCTTGGCGCCGAAACCGGCGCCTTGGGGCGGGCTACCGTGCAGCAGTTTGAGCAATATATCAAACTGAATAAAAAGATCGCGAATGAGGTGTTGAGCGCCGTTGAGCAGATCGATGAGCCGGACAAAATCGCCGATATGATTGCCTCGCATCTGGCGGTAAAAATCGCCGACAAGCAGGATTTGCTCGAAACGCTGGACATGCACAAGCGGCTTGAAAAGATTTTCGGCGTGATGGAAGGCGAGATTGGCGCGCTTCAGGTTGAAAAACGGGTACGCAACCGGGTGAAGCGGCAGATGGAAAAAACCCAGCGCGAATATTACCTGAACGAGCAGATGAAGGCCATCCAGAAGGAGCTTGGCGAAAGCGAGGATGGGGCGAGCGAACTCGATGAGCTGGAAACCAAGCTGAAGGCGTTGAAGCTTCCGAAAGCGGTGCTTGAAAAAGGCGAGGCAGAGCTTAAAAAACTGCGCAATATGGGGCCGATGAGTGCCGAGGCCACCGTGGTTCGCAATTATCTCGACTGGATCATCGCGCTGCCGTGGAAAAAGGCAAGCCGGCTGAAACGCGACATCGATGCGGCGCGGGCCATTCTCGACGATGATCATTACGGGTTAGACAAGGTCAAGGACCGGATCATTGAATTTCTGGCGGTGCAGCAGCGCACCAAATCGATGAAAGGGCCGATCCTTTGCCTTGTCGGGCCGCCCGGTGTTGGTAAAACCTCGCTTGGCAAGTCGATCGCCCGCGCAACGGGGCGTGAATATGTGCGGATGGCGCTTGGCGGCGTTCGTGATGAGGCGGAAATCCGCGGCCATCGGCGTACCTATATTGGCTCGATGCCGGGCAAGATTTTGCAAGGCATGAAAAAGGTTGGCAAAAACAACCCACTGTTCTTGCTAGACGAGGTTGACAAACTTGGTGCCGATTGGCGCGGCGATCCGACATCGGCACTACTTGAAGTGCTGGATCCGGCGCAGAACAGCAGCTTCCAAGACCATTACATGGAAGTTGATTTCGATCTGTCGAACGTGATGTTTGTGACCACCGCCAACACGTTGAACATGCCACAGCCGCTGATGGATCGGATGGAGATCATCCGCCTGTCTGGTTACACGGAAGACGAAAAGCTGGAGATTGCCAAGCGGCACCTGATCAAGCGGCAATTTGCCGATCATGGGCTAAAAGCTGGTGAATTGTCGATCAGCGATGACGCGATCCGGGCGGTGATCCGGCTTTATACGCGCGAAGCAGGGGTGCGAAATCTTGAGCGTGAATTGGCCAAGGTAGCCCGTAAAACCGTGACCGCTATCGTGGCCGGCAAGGCCAAGTCGGTGACCATAACGCCGGACAATCTTGGCGAATATCTTGGGGTCGTTAAATTCCGCTTTGGTGAAATTGAAGCGACCGATCAGCTTGGGGTTACCACCGGGCTTGCCTGGACCGAGGTCGGCGGTGAGCTGTTGAACATCGAGGCGGTCAAGGTGCCAGGAAAGGGCAAGGTTAGCGCCACAGGAAAACTCGGCGAGGTGATGAAGGAATCGATTCAAGCCGCCGAATTTTTCGTGAAATCGCGCGCGCAGACTTATGGGATTGATCTTGCCGACCTTGCCAAGCATGACGTCCATGTGCATGTGCCGGAAGGGGCTACGCCGAAAGATGGTCCGTCAGCCGGGGTAGCGATGGTGACATCGATCATTTCGGCTGTTACCGGTATCGAGGTGCGGCGTGATGTGGCGATGACCGGTGAGATTACCTTGCGTGGTCGGGTGTTGGCGATTGGCGGTTTGAAAGAGAAATTGTTGGCTGCACAGCGTGGCGGCCTGAAAACCGTGCTGATCCCGAAAGACAATGTAAAGGATCTTGCCGAAATTCCCGATAATGCCAAGGCGGCCCTGACGATTATTCCGGTGGCCATGGTTGACGAGGTGTTGTCGAACGCCCTGGTTCGTGAACCTGTACCGTTTCCGTTAGGTGAGATGGGCATCGAAGATGATCAAACACCGGTCACGGTGAGTGAACAGGCTGAATCGAAAAGCGATATTGTTCAGCATTGACGCTTGTGACGTTTTTTGAATGCGTCAACAGTTCTTTTTGGCAGATTTGTTGGAAAAACTGCTTGGCGACCTGACAAAAATCGGAGTAAGGTCAAGCCCTAGTTAAATTCACAAACGAAACCTAACAGGGGGTCCTTATGAACAAGAATGATTTAGTTTCCGCAGTCGCTGACGCCGCTGGTCTCACTAAAGCTGACGCTGGTCGCGCCGTTGACGGTGTTTTTGACAGCATCACATCAGCATTGAAGGCTGGCGGCGATGTACGGATCGTCGGTTTTGGTACGTTTTCGGTAGCCCAGCGCGCCGCCACAACAGGCCGTAACCCAAGAACCGGTGAAACCATCCAGATCAAGGCATCAAAGCAGCCTAAATTCAAGGCTGGTGCACCGCTGAAAGATGCTGTGAACGGCTAATTTTTCGCTATCTTTTTCAACGCCGGCCCTTTATAAGGGTCGGCGTTGCCTTTGCCCGAATAGGGCAGATCAACTTGGGTGGTTAGCTCAGCTGGGAGAGCAACTCGTTTACACCGAGTAGGTCGGGGGTTCGAGCCCCTCACCACCCACCATTTTCCCAACAAAATATAACAAAATATATGGGCTTTATTGTCCAATATGTCGCTGCCACCGGCGGCGCGATATATCGCTTTTTAGGCGGGCGTCACTGGTGGCATGGGGGCGCGGCTGATATTTTACGGCTTTTCGGTTGCCGGAACGCATTTTTGGGGTTGTACCATGCCAAAAGCATGCTAAAACGCCATACATAAATCCCGCTTTATTGGGGGTGTAGCTCAGTTGGTTAGAGCGCCGGCCTGTCACGCCGGAGGCCGCGGGTTCGAGTCCCGTCACTCCCGCCATTATCCCCGACATATCAACCGTTAAACCAGCATGCGCCTTTGGGACTTGTTGGTGATGCCCTAGGGCTTGGTGATGATAAACGTTACATCATCATTCACATGCGGCGTTGTTGTGGCCCGGGTTGGCCCCAGCGTTGCGGTGGCACGCGCAATAAAGGCGGCGCGGTTGGCATAGAATATCTGTCGTTCGATTTTGATTTTTGGTTTGCAGATCAAGTTCAGGATCAGCCCCTGACGGCTTTTGGCAAGGCAGGCTGAAAGATTGTGAAAAATATAATCGAGCCATGGATCAGGATCGGTGCCATGTGTCAGGTTAAAGGTTCCTGAAAATAAACAAAAATCAACCAGGTTTGGTGGCTGTTTTCCAACATGAAATCGGGTGGCCATGGCGGTATGGCGCTGCTTACAAGCGGTGATCATCGCCGGATTTATATCGACTCCCTGATAGTCAGTGTGGCGGTATGCGGGCTGCTGAAGAATGAAATCAAGCATCGCCCCATAGCCGCACCCAACATCGGCAATGCTGACAGGATGGTGCGAGGATACAGCGTGGGCAAGGCCAAGTAACGCGTCAAATCGCGCGATCTGGCTTGATGACGATCGCCAAAAAACACCCGTGGCGGTGGCACCGTGGCTTGCCAAACGGGTGCGATAAGCCCGATTCAACTGGCGCTCCAGGGCAGCATAGGTCAATCGGCGAAACATACCAATCCCATGATGTTGTGGCCGGTCCGCGGCTTTGTCGGACGGGCGGATGGATAAAGCACGCCCGATGGTAACAGCACGCTTGGCAGGTGCAAGTTCGATGTCTATGATTTCGGCCAAGATGAGAGGAGAGGTCTGTGCGACTCTACGGGTTGAAGAATTGTGACAGTTGCAAAAAAGCGCAGCGCGCGCTTGCCGATGCCGGCCAAGCGGTTGACTTTATTGATCTGAGGGCCAACCCGGTCTCGCCAGATGTGCTGCAAGGCTGGTTGGATTCGGTTGGTGACGACATATTAGTGAATCGTAAATCAACCACGTGGCGCGGCCTTAACGCGGAACAACGGGCTTTGCCGGCGCTGGATCTATTGGCGGCCTATCCAACATTGATCAAGCGGCCGGTTATACTGGCTGATGACGCGGTTTTTGTTGGCTGGACAGCGGCTGTCAAAGCCAGATTTGGATGTGAATGAGGGGGCAGTGGCCATAGGACAAAGTGGCTACAGGGCAAATATAGCGGATATGACATGAGCAAACAGCGGCATAGAGAACAGGGATAACATGGCAAAAAAACGTATGGTGATGGAGCTTGGTATGGGCAGTTCGCTGCAACGCCAGGACTATACGCGCGCCGCCTGCCGGGCGGTGGCTGATGCGCTGTGGCATAATTCATTGTCGGTGGCTGATGCCTTTGGGATCGACCGTGCGGCGATGATTGTCGAGGTTGAGATTGGCGTTCAACAGCCAGACAAGGTTGATCTTGACGAGGTCGCCAAGGGCCTGCCCTATGGTCAGGTGACGGTGTGTGCGCTCCATGGCGGGCTTGATGTGCCAAAACCCGAAGGGAACGGGGTGACGGTGATCGCCAATGCCGCGATTGTCGTTTACCTTGATATCACCCCTAGAGGAGCCGCATCATGAAGCGAATCATTCTTGAAATGGGCACTGGCAACGATCTGTATGGTGAGGATTACACCAAGGCAGCGTGCCGGGCGGTTGATGACGCGCTGCATCACAGCTCGATTATCCTGTTTCGGTCGCTTGGCTATGATCATGCCGATATGGAGGTGCGTGTGACCATTGCCGTGCAGGCCCCCGAAAAGGTTGATACCGCGGCGGTGGCGGCAAAATTGCCGCGCGGCAAGGCGGTGGTAACGGCCGTCAAGGGGGGGCTGAATGTGGTTGACCCGGAACATGCGACATGTAGTGTGATTGCGACCGCTGCTGTTGAGGCGTGGCTTGATGTTGATGCCGCTGAGTGGGTGGCCGGCAACAGCGCCGCACCTTAAATCAGGTTAGGCAAAGAACATCACTGACAGGCTGATGATGGCACCGATCGTCAGTTGGGTGCGTAACGCCATATACCAAGGCGGAATCAAGCCGCGTTTGGCGGCCTGCATATCAACTGACCAGATCAGTCCAAACAACGGTATCAGCGCGACAAGGCGCCACTGTACATCAAACAGCATCAGGCTGGCCGCGGCCAGTAGTGATGGGGTTACTGCCCAGATATACCAATAGGGGTGGCGATTGTCCTGCATCGCCAAGCCCCAATGCACCGCGCCTAAAAATGTCAGAATAACCGCGGCATAGGCGGTACCACCCAGAAAACCATAAAGCACAAGCCCATCAACGCCGCTGTGGGTGCACAGCGCGGCGACCGCAAATGGAATGAGACCGGCCCATCCCAGAAAACGTGGCATTTCCGGTCCGGCATCATCCGGGTTGCGTCTATCATTTTGCATCGGTGGCCTCGTCGTCGCGCCGCATTGGTTATGGTTAACGCCTGATCTTGGCGTTCTGTCGGATTTGATGCAACCATACAATTTCGTCAGATGGTCGCTTGCGGGTATCAAACAGAGAAAATCACCGTATTGGGTGATTTTTTCAGCTTTGCTGCTTGCTTTTGACCGGTTGCTGAATTATTCCGTTTTATGTCTTTCCAGCCCTTGATGCAGGAGCTCCCGTTGGAATCGTTTCTTGGTGAGTATCTTCCGATCGCGGTGTTTTTCGCCCTAGCCATTGGCCTGTCTATGGTGTTTGTTCTGACAGCGTTTATTTTTGGCAATCAACGCCCCGATAGTGAAAAAATGGCAGCCTATGAATGTGGGTTTGACGCGTTTGACGACTCGCGCCGCCAATTTGATGTGCGGTTCTATTTGGTGGCGATCTTGTTTATTATTTTCGACCTTGAAGTGGCCTTTTTGTTCCCGTGGGCGGTGGCGCTTGGCGGGATTGGTTTGTTTGGCTTTTGGTCGATGATGTTGTTTTTGGCCGTTTTGACGATCGGCTTTATTTACGAATGGAAAAAGGGAGCCTTGGAATGGGAATGATCGACCCGGCCAATGCCGTGCCAATCCCGCCTGGCGCCGATCAGGACGCCATTTTGCGCGCTGTCGGTGATGAAATTACCAATCGCGGCTTTGTTATCGCCAAGGCTGACAAGCTGTTCAATTGGGCGCGATCGGGTTCGCTATGGCCGATGACGTTCGGTCTTGCTTGCTGTGCGGTTGAAATGATGCATTCGGCGGCAAGCCGGTATGATATGGACCGGTATGGCATGTTGTTTCGGCCAAGCCCGCGGCAGTCGGATGTGATGATTGTCGCCGGAACCTTGACCAATAAAATGGCCCCCGCGTTGCGCCGTGTTTATGACCAGATGCCTGAACCACGCTGGGTCCTGTCGATGGGGTCTTGTGCCAATGGCGGTGGTTATTACCATTATTCCTACGCCGTGGTCCGCGGTTGTGACCGGATCGTGCCGGTTGATGTCTATGTTCCGGGCTGTCCTCCAACCGCCGAAGCGCTGATCTATGGCCTGTTGCAGCTGCAAAAGAAGATCCGGCGTACCGCAACGATAGCGCGGCGTTGATAGGCAGCGTCAAGCCAGCCCGTCACCCCGGACAAAGCATTTCAGAAAGGCGTGTTTATGACCGATAATGACCTGATCGAAGCAGCCGAACCCGGCCTGCCATCTCTCGCGTCTCTGGCTGACATGGCCGAACATCTTGGCGATGCGGGCGGCAAGCCTGTCCTTTCATGCAGCGTCATTGGCGACGAAATTGAAATACGGGTCACGGCGGCCGATATTCCGCAAATCTTGACAACGATTCGGCATGACCGGCGCGCCGGATTTACCCAATTGATCGACATAACGGCTGTTGATTACCCAGAGCGCGCCAGCCGGTTTGATGTGGTTTACCTGCTATTGTCGATGCGTAATAATATGCGCGTCCGGGTGGTCGCATCGGTTGCTGAAGGGCAGGCTGTACCATCGGTGACATCAATTTTTATGAGTGCCAATTGGGCCGAGCGCGAAGCGTGGGACATGTTTGGCATCTTTTTCGCTGGCCATCCCGATTTGCGCCGCTTGCTGACAGATTATGGGTTTGAGGGGCATCCGTTGCGTAAGGATTTCCCGCTGACCGGCCATGTCGAGGTGCGTTATGATGACGCGCAACGCCGGGTGGTGAACGAGCCGGTGCATCTGACACAGGAATTCCGAGATTTTGACTTCCTTAGCCCGTGGGAAGGTATGCAACGTGAAATCGGCAAATCGGACAAATCATCCGATAACAACAATCCTGGCGAATAGGGGCCGAGGTATCGATCATGGCAGAAATGCAGATTAAACCGATTACGATGAATTTTGGCCCGCAGCACCCGGCAGCGCATGGAGTGTTGCGTCTTGTGCTGGAAATGGATGGCGAGGTAATCGAGCGCGCCGACCCGCATGTCGGGCTGTTGCACCGTGGCACCGAAAAGCTGATCGAACATAAGACATATTTGCAGGCGCTGCCTTATTTTGACAGACTTGACTATGTCTCGCCGATGAACCAAGAGCATGTTTGGGCGTTGGCTATCGAAAAAGCGCTTGGCATCGAGGTGCCGCGGCGGGCGCAATATATCCGGGTCCTCTATTGCGAGATTGGCCGGATTTTGAACCATCTTCTTAATTTGACGACCTTTGCGATCGATGTTGGCGCGATGACCCCTCTTTTGTGGGGGTTTGAAGAGCGCGAACATCTGATGGGCTTTTATGAGCGGGCCTGTGGCGCCCGACTTCATGCGGCTTATTTCCGTCCCGGTGGTGTGCATCAGGACCTGCCTGATGATTTGCTCGTTGATATTGCCAATTGGGCAAAAGCGTTTCCGGCCTTTATTGACGATCTTGAAACCTTGCTAACCGACAATCGGATTTTCCGGCAGCGGACGGTAGATATTGGTGTGATCAGCCAGGAAGACGCGCTTTCCTTGGGGATGACCGGGCCATGCCTTCGTGGGTCTGGCATTGCGTGGGATTTGCGCAAGCATCAACCTTATGATGCCTATGATGAAATGGACTTTGATATCCCTGTTGGCAAGACTGGCGATTGTTTTGCCCGTTATCTGGTGCGGGTGGAAGAAATGCGCCAATCCTTGCGGATTATCGAGCAGGCGATCGAGAACATGCCGTCTGGTGCCGTGCTTGCCAAGGATAACAAGGTAACGCCGCCGAAACGCGGCGAGATGAAACAATCGATGGAAGCCTTGATCCATCATTTCAAGCTTTATACCGAAGGGTTTCATGTGCCGGAAGGCGAGAGCTACACCGCTGTCGAGGCGCCAAAGGGCGAGTTTGGCGTGTTTCTCGTCGCTGATGGTACCAACAAGCCGTATCGCTGCAAAATCCGGCCCCCCGGCTTTTATTTCATGGCCGCCGTAGACCATCTGTCGCGCGGCCATATGCTGGCCGACTCGGTAGCGATTATCGGGTCACTTGATATTGTGTTTGGTGAGATTGACCGATGAGTATTGACGAACGTATCGCCAAGGATCAGCCTGCCAGCTTTGCCTTTACCAAGGAAAATGAGGCAGAGATCAAGCGGATCGTGGCCAAATATCCAAAAGGCCGGCAGGCCAGCGCGGTGATGCCGCTGCTGGATTTGGCGCAACGTCAAAACGACAACTGGATCCCTGTCAAGGCCATTGAATTGATTGCCGAAAAACTGGGCATGGCGCAAATTCGCGTGCTTGAGGTGGCAACCTTTTACACGATGTTTAATTTGAAGCCGGTCGGCAAATATTTTCTGCAGGCCTGTACCACAACACCCTGTTGGCTTCGTGGGTCTGACGAAATGATGCGGGCGATCAAAGACCGCTATGGCATTAGTTCTGGTGAGACCTCGGCATGTGGCCGGTTCTCGTTGCTTGAGGTGGAATGTCTTGGCGCCTGTGTGAACGCCCCTATTCTGCAAGTAAATGATGATTTTTACGAAGACCTTGATTATCAGTCGACAAGCCGCTTGCTTGACTCGCTTGAAGCCGGTGATCCATTGCCGGTTGGTTCGGTGGTTGGCCGTTGTGCGTCGGAACCGTCGGGCGGCGCGACCAGTTTGACAGCAATCAAGGGATCAGGGGGCAAGGCAAAGGCGGCAAAGGCCGCATCAACCAAAAAGCGGGGGAAGGCGCATGCTTAAAGACGCTGACCGTATTTTTACCAATATATATGGCTGGCATGATTCCGGCCTGCAAGGTGCCAAGGCGCGCGGTGACTGGGACAATACCGCGAAAATCTTGGCGCTTGGCCATGACGAGATTGTCGAACGGATGAAAGCATCTGGCTTGCGCGGGCGTGGCGGTGCTGGGTTTCCAACCGGCCTGAAATGGTCATTTATGCCGAAAGAGGTCAAGGACCGGCCCCATTATCTGGTGGTGAATGCCGACGAATCCGAACCTGGCACCTGTAAAGACCGTGACATTATCCGCAACGAGCCGCACAAACTGCTGGAAGGCTGTGTTGTAGCTGGTTTTGCGATGCGCGCCCATGCCGCCTACATCTATATCCGTGGCGAGTTTGTGAATGAGGCGCGCCGCTTGCAGGCGGCGATTGACGAGGCCTATGACGCCGGATTGCTCGGCAAAGACGCGGCAAAGTCCGGCTGGGCCTTTGATATTTATCTTCATCGGGGGGCCGGTGCCTATATTTGCGGTGAAGAAACGGCGCTTCTTGAATCGCTGGAAGGGCGTAAAGGCCAACCGCGTCTCAAACCACCATTCCCGGCCGGTGTTGGTCTTTATGGCTGTCCGACAACAGTCAACAACGTTGAATCAATCGCGGTTGCGCCAACGATTTTGCGGCGCGGGGCTGACTGGTTTGCCGGTCTTGGCAAGGAAAATAACACTGGCACCAAACTCTTTTGCATTTCGGGTCATGTCAATAACCCCTGTAATGTAGAAGAGGAGATGGGCATTCCGCTGCGTGAATTGCTGGAAAAACACGCCGGTGGTGTGCGCGGCGGCTGGGACAACCTGCTGGCGGTCATTCCCGGCGGGTCGTCAACCCCATTGATGCCGATCGATGTTTGCGCCGATATCACGATGGATTTTGACGCGCTGCGCAATGCCGGTACCGGGCTTGGTACCGCCGGTGTGATCGTGATGGACAAAAGCACCGACATCGTCAAAGCCATCGCCCGCTTGTCCTATTTCTACAAACATGAAAGCTGTGGCCAATGCACGCCATGCCGTGAAGGCACTGGCTGGATGTGGCGTATGATGGAGCGGCTTGTCCGCGGTGAGGCTGAAGCCTATGAGATCGACACGCTTGAGCAGGTAACTCGCCAGGTTGAAGGCCATACGATCTGCGCGCTTGGTGATGCAGCAGCCTGGCCTATTCAGGGATTGATCAAGCATTTCAGACCTGAAATTGAGCGCCGGATTGCGGCACGTCACGCGGTTGAAGCGGCAGAATAAGGAACGGAAAAGCGCCATGCCAAAACTGACAGTAAATGACGTAGAGGTCGAGGTTGAAGACGGGTCAACCGTACTTCAGGCCTGTGAGGCTGCCGGCGTTGAAGTTCCGCGCTTTTGCTATCACGACCGGCTGTCGATTGCCGGCAACTGCCGGATGTGTCTTGTCGATATGGAGCGGGCGCCAAAACCGATCGCGTCCTGTGCGATGCCGGCTGGCGATGGCATGGTTATCCGCACCGATACCGACCGGGTGAAAAAAGCCCGTGAAGGGGTGATGGAATTTTTGCTGATCAACCACCCGCTTGATTGTCCGATTTGCGATCAGGGCGGTGAATGCGACCTGCAAGATCAGGCGATGGGGTACGGGCTTGACGGGTCACGCTATGCTGAAAACAAGCGGGCGGTCGAAAACAAACATATGGGCCCGTTGATCAGCACGGTGATGACCCGCTGCATTCATTGCACCAGATGTGTCCGCTTTGCGACTGAGGTTGCTGGTGTTTCTGAACTTGGCGCGATTGGGCGCGGCGAAAATGTGGAGATTACCACTTATCTCGAAAAGACGCTGGCGTCCGAATTGTCGGCCAATGTGATTGATCTGTGTCCGGTTGGGGCGCTGACCTCGCGGCCATATGCTTTTGCCGCGCGCCCGTGGGAATTGAACAAGGTTGAAAGCATCGATGTGATGGACGCGGTTGGCAGCAACATCCGGATCGATGCTCGTGGCGGACAGGTGATGCGGGTTTTGCCGCGTCTGAATGAAGATATCAATGAAGAATGGATTTCCGATAAAACCCGCTATGCGATTGACGGGCTGCGGCGCCAGCGCCTTGACCAGCCTTACGCGCGGGGTAAGGACGGGCGGTTGCATCCAATTAGCTGGGATGACGCCTTGCAAACCGCGGCGGCCGCGTTGAAAAAGGCCAAACCAGCCGGTATTGGCGCGATTGTTGGTGATCAGGTCGATGTTGAATCGGTTTATGCGCTGCACAGCTTGATGTCGCGTATTGGCAGCCCGAATATGGATTGTCGGCAGGATGGCGCCAAGATTGGCGGCGCGCGCGCCGGTTATATTTTCAATTCAACGATTGCCGGCATTGATGATGCCGATGCGTTATTGATCATTGGCAGCAATCCACGCCTAGAGGCGGCGGTTCTCAACGCACGAATCAGACGGAATTGGTTGTCAAGCCGGATGCCAATCGCCGTTGTCGGCCCGCAAGCTGACCTGACCTATGACGCCGAATGTCTTGGCGATGATCCGTCTATTTTGAACAAGATTGCCGATGGATCGCACAAATTTGCCGCCAAGTTGAAAAAAGCCAAACGGCCGATGATTATAATTGGTATGGGCGCGTTGGCACGGGACGACGGGACCGCGGTTCTTGGTCTGGCGCGTAAAATCGCCGACACATATGGTGTTGTTGCCAAGGGCTGGAATGGCTTTAATGTTCTGCATACCGCGGCTGGTCGCGTCGGGGCGCTTGATGTGGGCTTTTTGCCGGGGCGTGACGGGATGGATATTGCCGCGATGGGCAAGGCCGCCAGCGCCGGTAAATTAAAGCTGCTGTGGCTCCTGGCGGCTGACGAAATCGATATGGCGCCGTTTGCGTCAAGTTTTGTGATTTATCAAGGGCATCATGGTGATCGTGGGGCGCATCATGCCGATTTGGTCCTGCCCGGCGCAGCCTACACCGAAAAAGACGGTATCTATGTCAATACCGAAGGCCGGGTGCAATATGCCAGCCGCGCCACATTCCCACCCGGCGAGGCGCGTGAAGATTGGGCCATTATTCGTGCTGTTGCGGGTGTTTTGGGCAAGTCGGTCGGGTTTGATACGCTGGCCGAATTGCGCGAAAGCCTGATCGCCGCACATCCACAATTTGCCGGGATGGACGAGGTCGCAACAGCGAAATGGGCTGCCTTTGGTGGGCGCGGCAAGTTAGGGACCGCGCCGATCGGTCACGCTTTGGACAATTTCCATATGACCTGTGTGATCAGCCGGTCGTCAGAAACCATGGCCGAATGCCGGCGTGCCGCCAATGGCGGTGATGCGGCACCGGTTGCGGCGGAGTAGAGCGATGGTTGAATTTCTGACTCAGGACTGGATTCTTGAACTTGGCTGGATCTTGGCCAAGATATTGGCTGTTGTCGGGCCATTGTTAATAGCCGTGGCCTATTTGACCTTGGCCGAACGGCGGGTGATCGGCTTTATGCAATTGCGTAAAGGGCCGAATGTGGTCGGCCCGTTTGGGATGTTCCAGCCTTTTGCTGATGCGCTAAAACTAATGGCCAAGGAAACAATCTTGCCGGCGGGGGCCAACAAAATTGTTTTTATCTTGGCCCCGATGCTGACATTCATTTTGTCGCTGGTCGCGTGGGCGGTGATTCCATTTGGTGAAGGTCTGGTCATCGCCGACATCAATGTCGGTATTTTGTACCTTTTTGCGATTTCGTCATTGGGTGTCTATGGCGTGATCATGGCGGGGTGGGCCAGTAATTCCAAGTATGCATTTTTGGGTGCGTTGCGTTCGGCGGCGCAGATGGTGTCCTACGAGGTATCGATGGGGCTGGTGATCATCAATGTCTTGCTGTGTGCCGGCACATTGAATCTGACAGCGATTGTCGAAGCCCAGCGCGGCATGTGGTTTGCGATACCATTATTGCCGATGTTTGTGGTGTTTTTCATCTCGACCCTTGCGGAAACCAACCGGGCGCCGTTTGATCTGCCCGAGGGCGAATCAGAATTGGTTGCCGGCTATTTTGTTGAATATTCGTCAATGTCATTTGCACTGTTTTTCTTGGGTGAATATGCCAATATGATTTTGATGAGTGGCATGACCACGGTGCTGTTCCTGGGGGGATGGTTGCCACCATTTGATATCTGGCCGCTTAATCTGGTGCCAGGGCCGCTGTGGTTCATTCTGAAAATCATGCTGATGCTGTTTGTGTTCTTGTGGGTGCGAGCCACCACTCCACGCTATCGCTATGATCAGTTGATGCGGCTTGGCTGGAAGATTTTCCTGCCGTTTTCATTGATTTATGTGGTTCTGACCGCTGGCTATCTGTTGATGACTGACAGCCTGCCACCGGTTGTGTTGGGATAGGGGGACGAAACACATGTCTGCATTGGTTAACGCGGTTCGTTCGTTTCTGCTACTGGAGCTTGGCAAAGGCCTGTTCCTGACCTTGAAATATTTCTTCAAGCCAAAGGTCACGATCAACTATCCCTATGAAAAGGGTAGTTTGTCGCCGCGGTTTCGTGGTGAACATGCGTTGCGGCGCTACCCGAATGGGGAAGAGCGCTGTATCGCCTGCAAGCTGTGCGAGGCGGTCTGCCCGGCGCAAGCTATTACCATCGAGGCAGAACCGCGGGCTGACGGCAGTCGCCGGACAACACGCTATGACATCGATATGACAAAATGCATCTATTGCGGCTTTTGTCAGGAGGCCTGTCCTGTTGACGCGATTGTTGAGGGGCCAAATTTTGAGTTTGCCACCGAAACACGCGAAGAACTTTATTACGACAAAGACAAATTGCTGGCTAATGGTGACCGCTGGGAAACCGAAATTGCCCGTAACCTTGCCGCCGATGCGAAATGGCGCTGACGGCAGGGCAGGGGGAGCGACGCGATGATAACAGAAAGACATTTCGATAATGATTGAGGCATTGTTCTTTTACCTGTTTGCAGGGGTGATGCTGGCAAGCAGTTTCATGGTCGTGGTATCGCGCAACCCGGTTTATTCGGTGCTGTTCCTGATCCTTGCGTTTTTCAATGCAGCCGGGCTGTTTGTGCTGATTGGGGCCGAATTTCTGGCGATGCTGCTGGTGGTGGTGTATGTCGGCGCGGTTGCAGTGCTGTTCCTGTTCGTGGTGATGATGCTTGACATCAATTTCGCCGAAATGCGGGCTGGCTTTCAAAAATATCTGCCACTTGGGCTGGCGGTCGGCGGCATTCTGGTGTTCGAGCTTGTTGCCGCCATGTATGGTGATGCCTTTTCGAGCGCGCAATTGCCGGATATGCCGGATGTTGCCAATACTACGCGGCTTGGTGGTGTTCTCTATACAAAATACGCCTATCTATTCCAGCTTGCCGGATTGATCTTGTTGGTGGCGATGATCGGTGCCATCGCGTTGACGATGCGTAAACGCGTTGGCGTGCGGCGCCAGTCCATTGCCGCACAGAACAGCCGGCGCCGTGAGGATGTTATGGAAATTGTCAAAATGCCGGCGGGTAAGCGGCAAGCGGCCGGCGACGTCGCGGCGCAAAGTGACGAGACGAAATAAAGGGTTCAGGTTGATGCTGGAATTATCGTTAAATCACTACCTTGCCGTATCGGCGATTATGTTCGCCCTTGGCATTTTTGGTATTTTTCTGAACCGAAAGAATGTGATCACCATCTTGATGTCGATCGAGCTGATGCTGCTGGCGGTCAATATCAACATGGTGGCGTTTTCGGCCTATGGCAACAATCTCGATGGGCAGGTGTTTTCCCTGTTCATTCTGACAGTAGCGGCGGCTGAAGCGGCCATCGGTCTTGCCATTTTAGTGGTGTTTTTCCGCAACCGCGGGTCTATCGCGGTTGAAGATGTGAATATGTTGAAGGGGTAGGGCCAGTTATGTATTCCCTTATCGTTTTCCTGCCCTTGTTGGGGTCTGTATTGGCCGGTTTGCTGAGCCTTGGCAACCGTGATCGGGCCGCCGAGTTGGTCAGTGTGTCGGGCCTGTTGTTGTCTTTACTGTTGTCGGTGTTTGCGTTTGCCGAGGTCGCACTTGGCGGCACTGCGGTGACGGTTGATATCGGCCGGTGGATTTCGTCCGGCGGGTTTGATGCGCGGTGGGCGTTGCGGTTTGATACGCTGACCGCGGTAATGTTGATCGTGGTGACGGGCGTATCGTCGATGGTGCATATCTACTCGATCGGCTATATGTCGCATGATAACGCGCGGGCGCGTTTTATGTCCTATCTCAGCCTATTTACGTTCGCGATGCTGATGTTGGTAACCGCCGACAATCTGGTCCAGCTATTCTTTGGCTGGGAAGGGGTTGGCGTTGCGTCATATCTTTTGATCGGTTTCTGGTACAAAAAGGAATCAGCGCATACCGCAGCGATGAAGGCCTTTATTGTCAACCGGGTTGGCGATTTCGGTTTTGCTTTGGGTATTTTGGCTGTCTATGCGCTGTTTGGGACTATTCAGTTCGACGAGATTTTTGCCCAAGCCAGCCAATTTACCACCGCTAGCCTGTCTTTCCTCGGGCATGATCTGCCAGCGCTTGAGGTGATCGGCATTTTGCTGTTCATCGGTGCGATGGGGAAATCGGCGCAATTGGGGCTTCATACATGGCTTCCCGATGCGATGGAAGGCCCGACCCCGGTATCGGCATTGATCCATGCTGCCACGATGGTGACCGCCGGCGTCTTTATGGTGTGCCGCCTGTCCCCGCTGATGGAATATGCGCCATTTGCGCTGCAAGTGGTGACGGTTGTTGGGGCATTGACGGCCATTTTTGCGGCCACAGTCGGCATGACCCAGTTCGATATCAAGCGGGTGATCGCGTATTCGACCTGTTCACAGCTTGGTTATATGTTTTTTGCTGCCGGGGTTTCAGCCTATCCGGCCGCGATGTTCCATCTGACCACCCATGCGTTTTTCAAGGCGTTGCTGTTTCTTGGTGCAGGCTCGGTGATTCACGCGCTGTCGGATGAGCAGGATTTGCGCAAGATGGGCGGCATTTGGAAACAGGTGCCGGTGACCTATGCGATGATGTGGATCGGATCACTGGCGTTGGCCGGGTTCCCGTTTTTTGCCGGTTTCTACTCAAAAGACATGATTCTTGAAGCGGCCTATGGCGCCCATAGCGGTGTTGGCATGCTGGCGTTCTGGCTTGGGTGTGCAGCAGCCTTCCTGACCGCCTTTTACAGCTGGCGGCTGTTGATCATGGCGTTTCATGGGACGCCGCGGGCCAGCGCCGAGGTTATGGCGCATGTGCATGAATCACCGCGGGTGATGACTGTGCCGCTGTTTGTTCTGTCAATCGGCGCGGTTTTTTCCGGTTGGCTTGGCTATGAATTGTTTGTCGGGCATGACATGGCGCGGTTCTGGGGCGATGCGATCTTTATCCTGCCGACCAATCAGGCCATGGAAAATGCCCATCATGTCCCCACATGGGTCAAGCTGTTGCCGATCGTTCTGGCCAGCAGCGGGGTCGTTTTGGCGATTTTGTTCTATGTCGTCTGGACCGACATGCCTGCCAAGATCAGCCAGTGGTTCCGCCCGCTTCATGCGCTGTTTTTCAATAAATGGTATTTTGACGAGCTTTATGATGCGGTCTTTGTACGGCCGGCGGTACGGATCGGCCGTATGTTGTGGCAACGTGGTGACCGTGACACGATTGATGGCTTTGGCCCGGACGGCTTGTCGGCTTTTGTCTATCGGCTGTCGGGGGCCTGTTCGCGGCTTCAGACCGGGTTCGTTTTCCATTATGCGTTTGCCATGTTGATCGGCGTTGTGGTGCTGGTCAGCTGGTATTATTTCCGCTTCAAAGGGGCTTAGGCGATGATCGATAGCTGGCCGATTTTATCTATTGTCACCTTTTTGCCGTTGGCGGGTGTGCTGTTTTTGCTGTTGATTCGCGGGGACGAGGCAAATGTTGCCCAGAATTCAAGGCTTGTCGCTTTGTGGGTGTCGGGTTTCACCTTTTTACTGTCGCTGCCCTTGTGGATTATGTTTGATAGCGGTGTAACCGGCTATCAGTTTGAAGAACAGGCGATATGGCTGCAGGGCAGGGGTATCGGTTACCATATGGGCGTAGATGGTATTTCGATGCCATTTATCCTGCTCAGCACGTTTTTGACGCCGTTATCGATTTTGGCAAGCTGGCGGGCCATTACCCATCGGGTCCGCGAATATATGATCGCCTTTTTGGTGCTGGAAACGATGATGGTCGGCATGTTCGCGTCGCTCGATATGCTGATGTTCTATCTGTTCTTTGAGGCGGTGTTGATCCCGATGTTCTTGATCATCGGCGTATGGGGTGGCCCACGCCGGGTCTATGCTGCGTTCAAATTCTTTCTTTATACTCTGTTAGGGTCGGTATTGATGCTTGTCTGTATGTTGGCGATGTATCTGGAAGTTGGAACCACCGATATTCCGATGCTCACCACGCATCAATTTGCCGAATCGATGCAGACATGGCTTTTCCTCGGCTTCTTGGCGTCATTTGCGGTCAAGGTGCCGATGTGGCCGGTCCATACCTGGTTGCCTGATGCGCATGTCGAGGCACCAACCGCCGGTTCGATGATTTTGGCAGGCGTGCTTTTGAAAATGGGGGGCTATGGATTTTTGCGGTTCTCCTTGCCAATGTTTCCGCTTGCATCCGACTTTTTCGCACCGCTGATTTTTGCGTTGTCAATCATTGCGGTGATTTACACCTCGCTTGTGGCGTTGGCGCAGTCGGATATGAAAAAGATGATCGCCTATTCGTCGGTGGCGCATATGGGTTTCGTCACGATCGGTATCTTTACGATGACCGAACAGGGCATTGCTGGTGCAATGTTTCAGATGATCAGCCATGGCCTTGTA
The DNA here is from genome assembly GCA_038116935.1 of Puniceispirillum sp. (SeqCode). Classification (GTDB taxonomy): domain Bacteria; phylum Pseudomonadota; class Alphaproteobacteria; order Puniceispirillales; family Puniceispirillaceae; genus UBA3439. Next base: position 25,899 of record JAYOFA010000003.1, read on the forward strand.
TCGGCCGCCTTATTCTTTTGTGTTGGTGTGGTTTATGACCGGCTTCACACCCGTGAGATTAGCGCCTATGGCGGCGTTACCGCGGCAATGCCGCGTTATGCGGTATTTTTTATGTTTATGATGATGGCATCGGTCGGCTTGCCGGGGACAAGCGGTTTTGTCGGTGAAATGCTGGTGCTTGTTGGGGCATGGCATGCCAGCAGTTGGGTGGCCTTTTTCACCGCGACAGGGCTGGTTTTGGGGGCGACCTACATGCTGTGGCTGTACCGGCGGGTGATGTTTGGTGAAGTCGTCAATGACGAGGTCAAAAATATGGAACCGATGGATGGCCGCGAATTTCTCATTTTCGTTCCGCTGACCATTCTGGTGTTGCTGTTTGGTGTCTATCCGATGGCGTTGCTTGATGTGATGGAAACATCGGTTCACTTTGTGTTGAATGGCCTTGCGGCAAGCGGGCTGCCATTGCTTGCCGCGCAATAAGCGGCAGGAAAGGATTAAATGATGTTTGATCTGGTCGATATCCTGCCTGCCTTGCCTGAAATTCTTTTGGCCGGGTTGGCATTGGTGCTGGTGTTAGTGGCGGCGTTTGGTGGCGAGGGGGCAGCGAATGCCCGCCGGGTTACGATGATCGCGCTTGCCGGCATTGTCTTGGTCTCGGCGCTTATTTGGTCTGGCGACAGCATCGCAACAACGGCGTTTGGCGGTCTGTTTCGGGCGGACGGCTTTGCCAGTTACATGAAATTGCTGGTGCTGATTGGCACTTTTGCCGCGCTTTATATGTCGGTCACCCCGTTGGCTAAAGATGATGTCAACAAGCCGGAATTTGCGTTGCTTGTGGTGTTGGCCTTGGTTGGCATGATGCTGATGATCTCGGCCAATGATCTGATGTCTTTGTATATGGCGGTTGAGCTGCAATCCCTGCCATTGTATGTGGTGGCGGCGATGCGGACCAATTCATTGCGGTCTTCAGAAGCCGGATTGAAATATTTCCTGCTTGGCGCGCTCTCGTCGGGGATGCTTCTTTATGGCGCGTCACTGGTCTATGGCTTTGCCGGCACCACCGCGTTTGACGGTATTGCGGCGGCCGTTGCAGGCAAGGCCCTGCCGGTAGGATTTGTCGTTGGGTTGGTGTTCATGATCTCTGGGCTGGCATTCAAGGTGTCGGCTGCACCATTCCATATGTGGACCCCCGATGTCTATGAAGGCTCGCCAAGTCCGGTGACCGCGCTTTTCGCCATTGCGCCAAAAGTGGCGGCGATTGCGCTGATGATGCGCCTGACCTATGGGGCGTTTGGGGCGATCGCTGATCAATGGACGCAGGTCCTTGTAGCCTTGTCGATTGCCTCGATGGTGGTTGGCGCGTTGGGCGCAATTATGCAGTCAGATATCAAACGGATGATGGCCTATTCATCGATCGCCCATATGGGCTATGCGCTTGCCGGTTTGGCGGCAGGATCGGCCGATGGGGCGTTTGGTGTATTGATCTATATGACCGGATACATCTTTATGGGGGCCGGTACTTTTGCGATTATTCTGCTGATGCGTCGCGATGGGCAAGCGGCAACTCGTATTGTCGATCTGCAAGGCCTGTCGCGCACCCATCCGGTGCTGGCGCTTGGGTTGATGGTGATGATGTTCTCGATGGCTGGGATCCCGCCTTTGGCCGGTTTTTTCGGGAAATGGTATGTGTTTTTGGCAGCGGTCAATGCTGGTCTTGTGCCGCTAGCGGTGATCGGCGTGGTGATGAGTGTGATCGGCGCCTTTTACTATCTTCGCATTATCAAGATCATGTATTTTGAAGAAGCGGATGAGCCCCTTGATTCCGATCTGCCGTTGGCCAATCGGATGGTTCTAGGCGTGTCAATGGCGGTGATATTGCTGTTCTTTGTTGGCCTTGGTCATTTGCTGGAGCAGGCCTCCGGGGCAGCGGCGGCCTTGATGGCGCAATTATAGGACATATGACGCGGCGGCAGGACTGGTCGCTTGAGGTTGTGGCAAGCGCAACCTCGACATCTGATCTCGCCCGTCAGGCGGCGGCGGCGGGTGCGCCGGCTTATAGCGCATTTCTGGCCTTGGAACAGACCGCCGGGCGCGGTCGCCGGGGACGCCGGTGGGTGTCCCGACACGGCGGTATGTATCTGTCGGTTTTATTGCGACCGCACATCGACAGGGCCCAGTGGTTCGGGTTTTCCTTTATCGCCGCGCTAGCGGTGTTTGAGGCGATCCAGAGCTGGTTTACCGCCCCTCTATTGGGGGCTAACCAGCTCAAGATGGGCCTGAAATGGCCGAATGACATCATCGTCGGCGGCGGTAAAATCGCTGGCATCTTGCTCGAAGCGGGGGACGACTATCTGATTATTGGCAGTGGCGTCAATATTGCGCCGGTCGAGGGGGACCCCAAAACGGGCATTCCGCCGGTATCGCTGGCACAATTCCCTAACGATGCACAGGCGCCAATGCCAACCCCTGATATGTTGGCTGCTGCCTATCTCGACCGCTTGTCGATCTGGTATGATGTCTTGGTTACATCGGGTTTTGGGCCGGTGCGTGCTGCGTGGTTGGCGCACCATGCCTTTGCTGGTCAGGACCTTCAGGTTCAAACCGGTGAAATGGCGGTCCGCGGCCGGTTTGTCGATCTTGGGATGGATGGGGCGCTGGTTTTACTTGATGATTCGGGCAAAACCCATCATATCACTACCGGCGATGTGCAACTTTTTGGTGATTAGCCGATGCTTTTAACGATTGATTGCGGCAATACGAATATTGTGTTCGCCCTTTATGATGGTGATTCACAATGCGCAAATTGGCGTATCAGTACCGATAACAAGCGCAGCGGCGATGAATATATTGTCTGGCTTACGCAACTCATGCGGTTGAAATCAATCCCGGCTGACGCGGTTGACGGTATCATCATTGCCAGCGTTGTTCCTGATGTTGTGCCGAAACTGGTCAATTTGGCGATGCGCGGCTTTGCGATAACGCCAATGATCGTAGGCAAGCCGAATGTGGATTTGGGCATTGACATTCATATCGATCGGCCGGATCAGGCCGGTGCCGACCGTTTGGTCAATGCGGTGGCGGCGCGGGATCATTATGATTTGCCCGCCATTGTGCTGGATTTTGGAACGGCGACGACGCTTGATCTGATTGGCAAAGCCGGCACCTATGAAGGCGGCATCATCGCGCCGGGGGTAAATTTGTCGGTCGAGGCGCTGTATCATGCCGCCGCCCGATTACCGCGCCTCGCGGTCGAACCGTGGGACAATGATATGCCGGTTTTAGGCAAGGATACCCACAGCGCAATGCAATCGGGCATTTTTTGGGGGTATGTTGGCTTGGTTCAAGGGTTGATTGGCCGGTTGCGGGCCGAAGTGGGCGCAGATCTGCCGGCCATTGCCACCGGTGGGTTGGCCCCGCTATTTGCCCCGCATGTGCCCGAAATTTCAATTGTTGACCCGGATTTGACCTTAAAAGGGTTGGTTGGCATTTACCGGCAAAACAAACGATAACAAGGCGAGTGATGACATATTCTGACAACGATCTTTTGTTTGTGCCACTTGGTGGTTCTGGTGAAATTGGCATGAATGTCAATCTTTACCATTATCGTGGCCGCTGGATCATGGTTGATCTTGGTATTTCCTTTCCGGATGAAAACACCCCCGGCATTGACGTGGTATTGCCGGATCTTTCCTTTATTGCTGATCGGCGTGAGGCGCTTGACGGGCTGGTATTGACGCATGGGCATGAAGACCATCTTGGGGCAATCCCCTATCTATGGAGTCAGCTTGGCTGCCCGGTTTATGGAACCGCCTTTACGCTGGCGCTGTTGCGGCGCAAACTTGCTGAAACCCGCGGTGATTTTGACATTCCTCTGATTGAAATTGGCATGAATGCACCGGTGACATTAGGCCCGTTCGAAATTGAAGCGGTGGCATTGAACCATTCGATCCCGGACCCGGCGGCATTGGCTATTCGATGTGATGCCGGAACGGTGCTTCATACCGGTGATTGGAAATTTGATGCAACACCCATTCTTGGTCAGGACACTGATGCGGCCCGTCTAGAAACAATAGGCGATGCCGGTGTGCTGGCGATGGTTGGGGATTCGACCAACGCGATGGTCCCCGGTCGCACTGGGTCCGAAACACAGGCCAGAAAAGGCCTGACCGAGGCGATTGCCGTGGCAACGGGCCGGGTGGCGGTGACCTGTTTTGCCAGCAATGTCGCGCGGATTGAGTCAATTTGTGCGGCGGCGCGGGCGAATGACCGGGCGGTTGCGGTTGTAGGACGGGCGTTGAACAGGGCGATCTCGGCGGCGCGTGAAGTTGGCTATCTGGCTGATTTGCCCGATCTTGTGCCGGAAGGCGATATAGACCTTTTGCCGCCACATTCAATTGTCATCGTCTGTACCGGCACACAAGGCGAGCCACGATCGGCAATGGCCCGCATTGCGGCGGGAACGCATGAAACCGTCAGTCTTGACCCCGGCGACACGGTGATTTTTTCGTCGCGCCAAATCCCGGGCAATGAAACCGCCATTTCGCGGGTGCAGGACATGCTGGTGCGCCGTCAGATCCATCTGGTGACCGACGAGGACGCACCGGTGCATGTGTCCGGCCACCCAGCGCGTGACGAGATGATCGACATGTATCGGCTTGTGCGGCCAAAAATCGCGGTGCCGGTGCATGGTACCGCGCGGCATCTGTTGGCACATGCTGCGTTGGCCGAATCCTGTCAGGTGTCACAGACCATTATGCCTGACAATGGTGTGGTGATTCGGTTGAATGGTGACCGGCCCGGCGTGATCGACAATGTTCATACCGGGGCCATGACCGCGGAAAAAGGTAATATTATCGAATTGCAGTCTGATCGGTTGCGGGCAAGGCGGCGGATGTTGTGGAATGGTGTTGTCACCGTATCCCTTGTCATGAATCGGGCCGGCGGGCTTTGTGCAGTGCCAAGCGTGGTGCAGAGCGGTATTGGCGATGGTGAGGCCGGCAGTGACTATGTCTCGGCGGCGTCCTTGGCAGCTGAGGATGCGGTCAACGCGCTTGGCAAATCAGCACGCCGGAATGATGCGTCGGTCGAGGATGTGGTCTCGCAAGCGGTGCGTCGGGTGGCGCGGTCGATGTTTGGCCTGCGGCCTATCGCCCAGATCCACATTATCAGACTGGCAGAAGAGGATTTGCGCGTATGATTGGCCGTATAAACCATATTGCTATTGTGGTGCCTGACCTTGACAAGGCCGTGTTGCAGTGGCGCGACAGTCTGGGGGCCTCTATCAGTGCGCCGCAAATTTTTCCTGAGCATGGGGTACGATTGGTGTTTGTAAAATCGCCGAATGGCGCTGTCGAATTGCTTGAGCCCTATGGCGAAAAATCGCCGATAGCCGGTTTTCTGACCCGCAACCCGGATGGCGGGATGCACCATATTTGCTATGAGGTAGACGATATTGAGAGCGCCCGTCAGGCCCTGGAAGCGGCCGGGGCGCGGGTGCTTGGCGACGGCACGGCAAAAATCGGCGCACATGGAAACCCGGTGCTGTTCCTGCATCCCAAGGATTTTCAGGGCACGTTGATCGAGTTAGAACAGGTGTCACAGGAAAGGGGACAATAATGGATTTGGTGTCCGGGGTTATCGTATTCATTTTGCTATGGTGGTGGGTGTTTTTGATGGCCCTGCCATTTGGCGTGAAGGCCCCTGACGAGATAGAGCCCGGTCATGCCTCATCAGCACCGGAACGGCCACGGATCAGGCTGAAAATGCTGATCGCCACGGTGATTGCCAGCGGCCTGTTTATAATTGTTTATTGGATTATTGAGTCTGGATTTATTTCGATGTCCAGCTTGTAGCCGCATCCGGCAGCGGCGTCGCATGGCTGAAAAGCCATGGCCTCGAATAAAAAGCCCCCATAAAGACACCCGCACAAAAAAGCAAGGCTCACGCCTTGCTTTTGTTATCGGGCCGATCTTACTGCCGGCCTCAACTCCCTAAACCCGGTTTTGGCAACCTGAGCCAAAACGTTAGGTAATTTAGATAGGTTTGTCGACAGGAAATTCAAAAAAAATATCAAAATGCAGCAAAAAACTTTTGCTTTATTCCGCACGCGCAGAAATTTTGCGTGATGTGCCTGTCGGAAACAGGCAGGGCGATGGATGTGGATAACGGTGTTATTTCAACATGTGTCATGGTATTTATAATTCGATTTTGGTTACCGATTAGTGATTGTCGGGCAAGAGGAAGCAAGCATGCAAGCGTCAGCGCCAATTTTTGCTATTCATTTGGCGTCTGATCATGCCGGGTGCCAGTTGCGGGCACAGGTTCGGGCCCATCTTGCGGCCGCGGGGTATATGGTCCATGACCACGGTCCGGAAGATGGTGAGTCGGTTGATTATCCGGATTATGGTGTTGCATTGGCCACCGCTTTGGCCACCGACCCAGAGGCGCGCGGCATTGCCATTTGCGGCAGCGGTATTGGCATATCGATCGCGGTGAACCGGTTTTCATGGATCAGGGCGGCGCTGGTGACCTCGGTCGAGGCGGCGAGGTTGGCGCGACAGCATAATGATGCCAATATTTTGGCGCTTGGCGAACGGTTGATTGATCCGGACCTGGCGCTGGCTTGTGTCGATGCGTTTCTGGCGACCGATTTTGAAGGTGGCAGGCACCAGCGGCGCGTTGACAAGCTGACAGCGATTGGCATCACGCGCTAAGCCGTTGCATTCGGCGGGTAGTTCCGTTTATACCAAGGCAGACTTAGACAATCATATCTCAAAGGCATGGCCCCGTTATCGGCGTGGCATGGTGCCATGATTCGAGGAGACCGACGATGGATGAGGCACAAAATTTCAAGCAAGCGATGAAGATGGACGGGTTTTTCACCAAATCTCTGGCTGAGAGCGATCCGGAAATTGCCGCGGCTATCAAAGATGAGTTAGGCCGCCAGCAAGACCAAATTGAAATGATTGCGTCTGAAAATATCGTCAGCGCCGCAGTGATGGAGGCACAAGGCTCTGTCCTCACTAATAAATATGCTGAAGGCTATGCGGGGCGGCGCTATTATGGCGGCTGTGAACATGTCGATGTTGTCGAGACATTGGCGATTGAACGGGCCAAAAAACTTTTCGGATGCCAATTTGTCAATGTGCAGCCCCATTCCGGGGCGCAAGCCAATCAAGCGGTGTTTCTAAGTCTGTTAAAACCGGGTGATACCATTTTGGGCATGTCGTTGGCCGCCGGCGGCCATTTGACCCACGGTGCCGCACCGAATCTGTCCGGTAAATGGTTTAACGCGGTGCAATATGGTGTTGATCCAGAGACTGCCCAGGTCAATTTTGACGAATTGGCCACGCTGGCACGCCAGCATAAACCCAAATTGATCTTGGCCGGCGGATCAGCCTATCCACGGACGTTGGATTTTGCGGCTTTCCGAAAAATCGCCGACGAGGTCGGGGCTTATTTCATGGTCGATATGGCGCATATTTCAGGGCTGGTGGCCGCCGGGGTGCATCCAAGCCCCCTGCCGCACGCGCATATTGTTACCTCAACCACCCATAAAACCCTGCGTGCATCGCGTGGCGGGTTGATCATGAGTAATGACGAGGCGCTTGGCAAAAAGATCAATTCGGCGGTATTTCCTGGCTTGCAGGGCGGCCCGTTGATGCATGCGATTGCTGGCAAAGCGGTGGCGTTCGGCGAAGCACTACGGCCTGAATTCAAGGCCTATACCCAACTGGTTGTCAGTAATGCGCGGATTTTGGCCGATACGCTTATCGCGCGCGGCGTGGCTATCGTGTCGGGCGGCACCGATACGCATGTCGTTTTGGTCGATTTGCGCCCCAAAGGCCTGACCGGCAATGTGGCTGAATTGTCGCTGGAACATGCTGGCATCACCTGCAATAAAAACGGCATTCCGTTCGATCCGCAACCGCCAACGGTTACCTCGGGTGTGCGGCTTGGCACGCCGGCCGGAACAACGCGTGGCTTTGGCAATGAAGAATTTGTTGCGGTAGGGCATCTGATTGGTGACGTGTTGGATGGGTTGGCCAAAAATCCAGACGACAACAAGGATGTTGAAGCCGCCGTAAGGAAAAAGGTCAGTGCGCTTTGTCAGGCTTTCCCAATCTATCAATAGTGTGTACACTCGCCAGCGCCACCATATATGGTTGGACCGGTGGTCAAGTGGCGCCTGATTGGATGAGAGTGACGCGATGATTTGCCCATTTTGTGGAAATGAAGATACGCAGGTAAAAGATTCGCGTCCCGCGGAAGATGGGGCGGCGATCCGCCGCCGCCGCCTTTGTGGCAAATGCGATGCCCGGTTCACCACTTTTGAACGGGTGCAGATTCGTGAAATCATGATCGTCAAGCGCGATGGTCGCCGGTCGCTGTTTGATCGCGAAAAACTGGAACGATCATTCGATATTGCATTGCGTAAGCGGGATGTTGATGCTGAAAATGTGGCTATGGTGATCAATGAGATCGTGCGGCAGTTGGAAAGCCATGCCGATGGTGACGTCCCCAGCGAACGTGTTGGTGAATTGGTTATGACAGCACTCTACCAGCTGGATCAGGTCGCCTATGTACGCTATGCGTCGGTCTATCGTAACTTCCGCGAAGCCAAGGATTTTGAAGCTTTTGTCGAAAAAGAACTTGGTGACTGACCCGACAGCAGCGCAGGCACCGGGTTCTGGCGCGGTGTTATCCGATGACAGCCGATGGATGCGTGTGGCGCTGGCTGCCGGGCGGCGGGCCGAGGGGCGGACCGGCAGCAATCCGCCGGTCGGCTGTGCGCTGGTCAGCGCTGATGGTGTGCTGTTATCCGAGGGGCATACCGGCCGTGGCGGGGTGCCCCACGCCGAGGCTGCCGCGCTTGATAATTTGCGCCAACGCGATGGCGGCCTTCAGCGCCTTGCTGGCGGCACCGCCTTTGTAACGTTGGAGCCATGCGCCCATCACGGCAAGACGCCGCCTTGCATTGCCGCCCTTATCGACGCTGGTATTGCGCGTCTTGTGGTCGCTTTACAGGATCCTGATCACCGTGTTGATGGTGCCGGATTGGCCGCGGCAATCGCCGCTGGGATTGCCGTCACAACCGGGGTGGGCGCGACTGAAGCAAATGATCAACTATTGCCATTTATCTATAGAGTTCAGAATAATAAACCCTTTTGTTCGCTTAAGGTGGCAAGTTCTTTGGACGGACGAATTGCGCTGGCTGACAGGAAGAAACGATGGCTAACCGGGCCGGCGATGCGGCGTTATGTCCATTTGTTGCGAAGCCGGGCTGATGCGCTTGCCACAGGCATTGGTACGATACTTGGCGATGACCCGCAGCTGACATGCCGGGATGCCGGGCTGGATGATGACAGCCCGCCGGTGTTTTTGTTTGACAGTGATTTGCGCGTACCGCAACAGGCACAGCTATTTCAGCACCCGCGGCCGGTGACGGTGTTTCATCGCGCTGGCGTGCCAGCGGAACGGCGCAAGGGTCTTGCTGCTGCCGGGGCAACGCTTGTGACGATACCATCTGGCGATGACGGACGGCCTGCCATTGCGGCTGCCCTGACCTTTTTGGCGGAAGCCGGGGTCAATCATCTGCTGGTCGAGGCCGGCACCGGTCTTGCCACCGGGTTTATGCAAGCGGGCGCCATCAACCTGATTTACTGGACGCAATCGACACATATTCTTGGCGGTGACGCGTTGCCGGCGGTGGGGTCGCACGCTATATCGCATGTCAATGATATGGCTTTCTCGCCGGAAACCAAGTATACCCTGTCACGGCAGCAGATGATCGGCGATGATCATCTGTTGATTCTTGAAAAACCGGCGCTTTAGCCCAAGGTGAAGTCAAAACGTCATGTTTACCGGGATCATCACAGCGATTGGCCAGGTTGAGCGGATCACGGACCGCGGGGACCGGGTGTTGCGGATTGGCTGTGCGTGGGACTGTGCCGCGATCGATATCGGCGCGTCAATTGCTTGTTCTGGCATTTGCCTGACGGTTGTCGAACGCGGTGACAACTGGTTCGATGTTGCGGCCTCGGCAGAAACCATGGGGGTTACGACATTGGCCGCATGGCCGGTGGGACACCGCATCAATCTCGAGCGGGCCCTTCGTGTTGGTGACGAACTTGGCGGCCATATCGTGTCTGGCCATGTCGATGGGGTGGCTGAACTTGTGAGCCTGACGCCACATGGTGACAGCCATCAGTGGTGGATCAAGGCGCCTAGGTCTTTGGCGCGGTTTGTGGCACCCAAAGGATCGGTGGCGCTGGACGGTGTGTCGTTGACGGTCAATGCTGTTGAGGGGGCGCTTTTCTCGGTCAACATTATCGATCATACATGGCAAGTGACCTGTCTTGGCGCGCTTCAACCCGGCATGAAGATCAATATGGAAATCGATATGCTGGCGCGTTATGTTGCCCGCCTCACCGAAACCGACAAAGGATAGCGCGCATGACGGCAACCGATCAGAATGGTCTGTCAAAAATTGACGATGTGATTGCCGACGCACGCGCTGGCAAGCTATTTATCCTTGTCGATGATGAAGACCGCGAAAATGAAGGTGATCTTTGTATTGTTGCCGAATACGCAACGCCCGATGCGATCAATTTTATGGCAAAATACGGGCGTGGCCTGATTTGCCTCGCTTTGACCCGCCAGCGGACCGAAACGCTGGGGCTGGCGATGATGGAGCGGCGTAACGAATCCCGGCATGAAACGGCATTTACCGTGTCCATCGAGGCGCGGGAAGGGGTCACAACGGGGATTTCGGCGGCGGATCGGGCGCATACCATTCAAACCGCGATCAACCCGCAATGCGGCGAACGCGATATCACCACACCTGGCCATATTTTCCCGTTGGTTGCCCGTGAAGGTGGGACCTTGGTGCGGGCAGGTCATACCGAGGCGGTGGTTGATATCGCCCGCGCCTGTGGTGTTGCCGATCCGGCCGGGGTGATTTGTGAAATCATGAAAGATGACGGTGAAATGGCCCGCTTGCCGGATTTGCGGGTTTTTGCGCGTGAACATGGGTTGAAAATTGCGTCGATTGCCGATCTGATTGCGTGGCGGCGGCGCAATGAATCGCTGGTGCAGCGCACAGTTGAGACATCGATATCGACACAGGTTGGCGGCAGCTGGCGCGTGATGATTTATGTGAACACGATATCAAAAACCGAACATATCGTGCTGATTAAAGGCGATATCAGCGATGATGCGCCAGTATTGGTGCGGATGCATGCGCTTGATCTGATGGCCGACTTGTTGGGTGAAGTATCGGAAAAACGGGCCGGGGACGAATTGGCCACCGCGATGGCTGCGATTGCGGCGGCAGGGCGCGGTGTGGTTGTGGTATTGCGCGAATCGAGCGCGTCGAGCCTGTCAGCAACGATCAGCCAAAAGCTGGCCCTCGCCGATGACGCGGCCCGTGGTCGCGAATTGCGTGATTATGGGGTTGGCGCACAGATCCTGACGGATCTTGGTATCCAGAAGATGATCCTGCTGTCAGACAAGCGGCCCACTGTGGTCAGCCTTGAAGGCTACGATCTTGAGATCGTCGACTGGCAGCCTATTCATAAAGGAAAAGCATAATGGCTGGGCATTTTCTGATTGTTGAAGCGCGGTTTTATGGCGATCTTGCCGATGCACAGGCAAAGGGGGCAATGGCTGCCTTGGATGCAGCCGGTGCCACCTTCGAGCGCATCGCCGTTCCGGGAGCGCTGGAAATACCGGCAGCAATTGCGATGGCGGCGGCGGGAACGCGGCATTTCGACGGCTATATCGCGTTGGGCTGTGTGATCAGGGGCGAGACCACCCATTATGAGACCGTTTGTAATGAATCAGCGCGCGGCCTGATGGATCTGGCGCTGGCTGACGGTCTGGCGATAGGTAACGGTATTCTGACAGTCGAAAATGCCGAACAAGCTTGGGCGCGTGCCGACGCTGAACAAAAAGACAAAGGCGGTGATGCGGCACGGGCCGCGCTGGCAATGGCGGCACTGAAACGCCATTTTGGTGGGCACGACGATGCATGATCAAGGATCAGGATTGAAGCCTGTTCCGGTGCGGCGGCGGTCGGCCGCCCGGCTTGCGGCGATTCAAATCGTTTATCAGTCACTGATCACAAGCCGGTCTTCTTTGGATTTTGCGCCCGAGTTTTTGGCCCATTACGCCCCGGATATTCTGGCGTCATTCAAGGTGAAAACGCTCGATGAAGCGCATTTGACTGCGCTTTACAGCGCTGTTGAGTCGGGGGCGGCCGCAGTGGACGAGGTGATCGGCGCGGCGCTTGTCGATGGGTGGTCATTAGACCGGCTGTCGAGAATTGAACTGGCGATTTTACGGTGTGGGACGGTGGAATTGCGTGAGATGCCCCATATCCCGGCGCGCGCTGTGGTTAGCGAATATGCAGCCTTGACCGATTCTTGCGGCGGGGAGGTCGGGTTTGTTAACGCGGTGCTTGACCGGTTGGCGCGGCAGGCCCGTACCGTTGAGATGCGCTAAGGGCCAGTTTGCTGCTATTACTGATTCCGGGTGCGTCTAAGGTTTGAAAAAATCTGTTTAATCACCCCGTAAGTGTCACCCGGTGTTGGGGTTTTATCATCGATATGCGCGATATTTAAACCGCTTTTTTCATCCATTAAATCAATGGATTCCAGCTTGTTTTGATTGTTGATTGTAAACATATAAATGACCCGGCTTTTGGTGGTTTTGTTGCCGCCGGCCGGTTCAACCATATGTTGGCTGATATAATATAGGTTGTTGGCATCAAAGGCGCCTTCAAAGCTGGGTTGTCCCAATCGTTGCACGATATCGGCGCGTGTGCTGCTGCCAATGGTGATTGTGGCGAGGTCGCTTTCATTGATGAACTGGCCATGGTCGCTGACCCGTTCGCCGCACCCGGCAAGACCCAGCAGCCAAACCCCGCCGATCAAAATCGACCGGACAGATTGTAACAGGTGTCGAAAGCGGCGGTGACGAGGCATTGAAAGGCTGGTCATGGGTGCGTTCCTGCGATATAGATGGCGCTGTGACTATGGCTTGGAATAACATTTATGGTCAACAACGCGGGATGTTGCAACAATGTACCGAAAAGCACAAGCTTGGGTTGGCAATTTGCTGACATGGGGTCAGCGGCGCCAAACCGAAACCGCCGAAAAACTTTATGCTGAAGCAATCCGCCTGGCGCGGCAGCCGGTCTATTTTGATCGTTTTGCGGTGGCTGATGATGTGGATGGCCGGTTTGACATGCTTAGCCTTGTGGTCGCGCTGATTATGCGCCGCTTGAAAAAGACAGGTGAGTCAGGACGGGTTTTGAGCCAGCAGTTGTTCGATACGATGTTTGCCGATATGGATCTGTCGTTGCGCGAAATGGGGGCCGGTGATATTGGGGTTTCCAAACGCGTCCGGGTGATGGCCGAGGCGTTCATGGGGCGACTTGATGCCTATGTCGTGGCGATTGATGCCGCTGATCGCGCCGCGTTGTCAGCGGCGCTGACGCGCAACCTGTTCCGGCGTAACAGCGATGTTGACCCTCTGGACAATGGGATCGTCGATGCGATATTTGAGCTTGTCGGTCAGCTTGATAATAGCGACGATGCGGTCTTGCTGGACGGCCGGATTACCACAGTTTGAGCCTTTAGCTAAACCGCGGCAACTGAGCAGGTAAAACGATGCCCCGCCTTTCATTGACATCACAAATAAGGGTTGATCGCCTTCATGCCGACCGTGAAACGCGCTATCAGTTTGTGGCAAGTGATGCGGAATGTGACGAATTGGCCCAAAGGTTCGGTTTTGTTGCGGTGTCGGCGCTGTCGGCAGACCTTTATATTGTGAAATCGGCACGCGATTGCTGGGATGTGCGAGGACGTTTGTCAGCATCAGTGATACAGGCTTGTGGCGTGACCGGTGACCCGGTGCCCGAAACGGTAGATTTTCCGATCGAAGAGCGTTATGTTCGCTCGGCCGGCGATCCTGCCGAGGTTGAGGTGCGGCTTGATGATGCCGAGCCTTTGCAAGACGGGGCGATTGATATTGGCGAAATGTTGGCCCAGTCGTTAAGTCTTGCGGTAACGTCTTGGCCGCGGGCGCCGCACGCGCCTGATATATTGAATGCTGACGAGTCCCTGTCAGACCATCCATTTGCCGGACTTGCTGCTTTGAAGTCCCGGCGTTCAGAATAAGACCAGAGCAGGTGGGAGGAAAAACCCTGTCCAAAATGGTTAGAATTGCGCTTGATGCGATGGGTGGCGACAATGCCCCACAATCGGTTATTGAAGGGGCTGACCTTGCCAAGGCACGGTCACCCCATCTTGATATTGTGTTTGTTGGCGATGAAACGCTGATCCGGCCATTGCTGGACTGCAGCCGCTATTTACGACAGGCCGAAATCCTGCATACAGATAAGGCCGTGTCCGCTACAGAAACAGCATCGCAAGCGGTGCGACGGGGACGCGAAAGCTCTATGTGGCTGGCAATTGCCGAAGTCGCGGGCAAGCGCGCCGATGCGGTGGTGTCGGCTGGCAATACCGGGGCGCTGATGGCGATGGCCAAATTGCAGCTTCGTACGATGCCCGGCATTACACGCCCGGCGATTGCTGGATTCTTCCCGACCGAAAAACATGCCATGTGTATGCTTGATTTGGGTGCGAATCTCGAATGCGATGAAGAAAATCTGGTGCAGTTTGCGTTGATGGGCCGCGCCTTTTATGTATCGCTGATGGACAAGTCAGATCCGTCAGTCGGCTTGCTGAATGTTGGTGCGGAAGAACAAAAGGGCCATGAATATTTGCGTTTGGCCGCGCAGCAGCTATCGCATCCGGAACTGGACGTCAATTATGTCGGTTTTGTTGAGGGGTCTGATCTTGTGCGGGGCGAGGTAGATATCATCGTCACCGATGGGTTTTCGGGTAATATTGCCCTGAAAACCGCCGAGGGTGTGGCCGGACTTTTTGCCAAAATGTTGCGGCGTTCGTTCAAGGGCTCGGTAATGGCAGGTCTTGGCTATCTTTTGGCGCGGCCTGCCTTGAAAAAATTCCGCACCAAAATGGATCCGCGCCGCTATAATGGCGCAGTATTTTTGGGGCTTAACGGTATTGCGGTGAAGTCTCATGGGGGTACCGATGCATTGGGCTTTTCAAATGCCATTGATGTGGCCAGCAATCTTGTCGAGCATGGATTTATACCGGATGTCAGCGCCGCAATCGAAAAAGCCGGTGCCATTCGCGAACAGAAAAAGTTAGTCAATGAATAACCGAACCGTTTTGATGACCGCCGTCGGATCCTATTTGCCGGCCAATGTGGTGTCTAACGAGGCGTTGTCGCGCCGGGTGGAAACAGATGATGCGTGGATTCGCCGGCGGACCGGTATTGGTCAGCGCCATATCGTTGCCGATGGTGAAACCACCGCCGATCTGGCAACGGCCGCCGCAACGGCAGCACTGGCCAATGGCGCGCTTGACGCAACTGACATTGACCTGATTATTGTGGCCACCACAACGCCGGACAATACGTTTCCGTCAACCGCCACGAAGGTCCAGCATATGATTGGCGCCAAGGGCGCTATTGCCTTTGACGTACAGGCGGTCTGTGCCGGATTTGTTTATGCGTTGGATATTGCCGAGGCGATGTTGCAGGGCGGTCGCGGACGTCGGGCCTTGGTGATTGGCGCAGAAAGCTTTTCCAAATTGCTGGATTGGCAAGACCGTACCACATGCGTGCTATTTGGCGATGGGGCTGGGGCGGCGGTTCTTGAATTGGTGGAAGATGCGCCCGACTGGGGTATTAGATCGTCGGTTTTGCATGCTGACGGGGCGTATCGCGATATTCTCTATGTCGATGGTGGGCCGTCTGCAACAGGAGATGTCGGACATGTACGGATGGAGGGCAAAGAAGTGTTCCGCCATGCGGTTGAAAAGCTCGCTGCAGTGATGGATGAGGCGCTTGATGCCGCCGGATTGCGCGCGGCTGATATAGATTGGCTGGTGCCACATCAGGCGAATGTCCGGATCATCGATGCGATGCAGAAAAAGATGGATTTGCCAAATGACCGTGTGGTCCGGACCGTAGAACAACATGCGAACACCTCGGCGGCGTCAATTCCGCTTGCACTGGCATCGGCGGTTGGTGATGGCCGAATCGGCAATGGCGATATGGTGGCGATGGAAGCGATTGGGGGCGGCTTGGTATGGGGGGCGGCCCTTGTAAAATTCGGCCGGCCAGGCGCCTGAGGGCAGCAGATGGGCTGACTAAATACCGCATCATTCAAAAAATTTTGAAAAACTGCTGGTTTACAGCATTTTATCACGCAAGGTGAATTGACCTCCTAGGGAAAACTGGATAGCGTTTTGTTGTTATGAAGACTTTGACCCGTGCAGACCTTGCCGAAGCTGTTTACCGCAATATCGGCCTGTCCCGAAACGAATCCTCAGATCTGGTGGAATCGGTTCTCGAGGAAATATGCGCCTGCCTTGAAAATGGTGAAGAGGTGAAACTGTCGTCATTTGGCACATTTTCGGTGCAATCCAAGCGTCAGCGCGTTGGCCGCAACCCGAAAACCGGTGTTGAAGCGGTGATTACCCCGCGTCGGGTGCTGTCATTCCGCCCGTCGCATATCCTCAAGGATCGTGTTGACGGGGCACAATGACCGAAAAGGCAAAGGACGCATTCAAAACCATCTCCGAAGTGTCGGCATTGCTTGATGTGCCACCGCATGTGTTACGGTTTTGGGAAACCAAATTCAGCACTCTTCGTCCGCTGAAACGTAGCGGTGGACGGCGCTATTACCGCCCTGACGATGTTGCGATGCTGCAGCGTATTCGGGCGCTTCTTTATGATGACGGCTTTACCATCAAGGGTGCGCAGAAACATTTGCGCAGCAAGGGTGCTAGTGATGAAGGTGGCGCGCCGATCGGGGCAGCTGTTCAAGCCGCATCACCCGCTACGCGACCGCTTGCAGATGCCGGCACCATTTTGGCCGAGGTGCAGTCACGGCTTGCCTCGCTCCGTGCTCGGATTTAGTCGGTTTAGACGCGCGAACCGATAGTATAGGCAAAACTATACAGCGTAAAAAGCCGATTGCGTCTGGCATGGTGCGCCGGTATAACGGTGCCACGGCCGGAGCGTAGCGCAGCCTGGTAGCGCACTATACTGGGGGTGTAGGGGTCGTGGGTTCGAATCCCGCCGCTCCGACCATTTTTTCCCATAAAAATCATTTGGCATCCCGGCATTGGGTAGCTTCCATATTTCAGTTGCCAGCACCGATGCAGCCTGCCATGTTGTCTGGTGCCAGTTAGCGTCACCCGGACGCGCGTTCTATAGGCTCACTTTTATCTTGGTCAGCCTTATCTCGATCGATTTTGCCCCATTCCAGATCACATGGCAGGTGTCTCAATGAATGACCGATTGATTTTACGCAATGTGTGGGTGTCGTCGTCGGTGTTGGCCCTGTCTTTGTTTGGCGATGCGCTGCTTTATGTCGTGTTACCGGTCCATGCTGCGGCTTTTGGGGTCAGTATGGTGATGGTTGGTTTTCTGTTGGCGGTGAACCGGATCATTCGCATTTTTGCCTATGGTATTATTGTACAGATTGCCGAACGTATTGGGGTGCGAACGCTGTGTATCATCGGCGCGATCACGGCAACCTTATCAACCGCTGGTTATGCGTTGTGTGATGGCTCGGTCATGCTGATAGCGGCGCGGATGTTGTGGGGGCTGTCATTTGCGGCGCTGCTGTTGGTCACTCTGACCTATGCGGCGGTCAACCCGGCGCGAACCGGTACCAGAATCGGTCTTAGCCGATCGGTAGAACAGGTGGGGCCATTATTGGCGATGACCGTTGGCGCTTGGGCGGCCGCGCAAGTGGGACCGCGGGATATATTTTTATATCTTGGTGTGGCAACGGCGCTGTCGATCCCTCTGGCACTGATGTTGGATGTGACAGCACAACCGCCGCGGGTGAAAAAGCCGGCCCCGCGTGACGGTATGCTGCCCCGACCTGAAAGTCTTGATATGCTGATTTTCTGGATGGGGGCCGGCATCGATGGCGTGTTCACGGTGTCTATCTCGCTCATGTGGGCCAAATCTATGTCGCTTGATATGGCGATCTTATTTGGTGGCAGCATATTGGCGGCGCGGCGGCTTAGCGAGATGTTGGTTGCGCCATGTGCCGGCATGATCGCCGACCGTGTCGGCATAAGGATGCCGCTGTTGCTGTGTATAATCACCACGATCGTCGGTTTTGCAATGATCGGCGGCGGTATGCTGATGGCCG
This sequence comes from Puniceispirillum sp. (SeqCode), assembly GCA_038116935.1. GTDB lineage: Bacteria > Pseudomonadota > Alphaproteobacteria > Puniceispirillales > Puniceispirillaceae > UBA3439. Next base: position 44,170 of record JAYOFA010000003.1, read on the forward strand.
GTTGTGCGTTATTGGTGCTGGCGCGTGGGGCGCTTGGGACATTTTTTCCGGCCGCGGTTGCCCGCATTTATCCGGACGCCAAATTAAAGGCGCTGGCACGAAATCAGACTTGGCGCGATGTTGGTGCAGCGGTCGGACCGTTGGCGACCGGCGCCGGGTTAGCGGTGGTGTCACCCGAGGTCATGCATCTGGTGGTTGCCGGCGCCTTTACGGTTGGTCTTGTCGGGTTTTTGGTGTCACCGGGGTGGAAAGCGGTGGCGCAATCTGCCAGTTGAACCTGCCCGATCGTTAATGATGCGGCACGCTGGGCTTGAAGCATATTGTGGTTGCGTTTGATAATTGGCCCCTGATATGACACCACCATAGCGTTGTGGTGGTAGATAATTGAAAGAGCGAGATTTTACCATGGCCCGTTTACCGATCCTGTCGCCTGAAACAATGACCCCACGTCAGCGCGAGGTGCATGATGCCATCGCGTCTGGACCGCGTGGCCGGGTTGGTGGGCCGTTGGCCATATGGCTGTACCGCCCTGATCTGGCTGACCAGGCGCAGCAGTTGGGCCGCTATTGCCGCTATGATTCATCGCTGCCGCCACGGCTATCGGAATTGGCCATTTTAACAACGGCGCGTATTTGGAATGCCGCCTATGAATGGCAGGCGCATGTGCCACACGCATTAGCCGGTGGTGTCGATCAGACGATTATCGATGCGCTGGCTAATGATCAGGTGCCGGACTTTGTGGCTGACGATGAAGCGCTAGTCTATGAGTTTACCCGAGAATTGAACCTGACACGGGCGGTGTCACCGGCCTTGTTTGAACGGGCTGTGGCCATTTTGGGCCATGAATCCACGGTGGATTTAGTTGGGGTGCTTGGCTATTACAGCCTGATCTCGATGACGATCAAGGCGTTTGAGGTCGATCCAATCGATCCAGACTGATCGACGGTGATGGCGGGTTTGCAGCGATTCGCCAGTTATGATGATGCGGTCATTATGATGCGGGTGCTGATCTCAGGCGATCAACCCATAGCTGGTGCAAAGGCTGGTCAATCTCGGCTGGCAAGTCTTCTTCCCATGCCAGATAGTCGCGCGCGTCCTGCAAGACGCCGTGATGCCGGCCAGCAAATAAGCTGCTTTCATCACAGGGGCTGTCTGGTCCACCGGTTTTCAGCATCGCCGGATCAAAGTCGCTGTCTTGCCAGACGTAGAAGCCATCAATTTGCCAGCCTTGCCGGGTTAATAAATCGGCAATTTCGATACCGGTAGCACTGTCGCTACAAATAACCAGAATAGCCGATGAATCCGGTGTCATATCAGCCATTTCGCTGATATTTTTCCACTGGCTTCCGGCAATATGGCCGCCACGAAACGCTGCTGATGGTCTGAAATCATATAATCGCAGGGTCTGATCCGCCTTTAGCGCGGTCGCTTGGCGTTGTATCGGGGACGGGGTTGCGGCGCGCTGCTTGCTTGGTCCCACCGCCAGCGGGGCGTCAAGATAGACAACGCTGACTTCAAAACCCATCGCGCCAAGCCAGTAGGCGGCAAAGGCAGCACGACTTCCTGATCCATGATCAAACAGGATAACAGGCACATGATAGCGGGCGATTGACCGGTCGGTCTGTTGGATCAGATTTGTCCCCGAAATTTTGATGATACCCTGTTCCATCAACTGACCGGTGGCGGCATCGTCCGAGACATCAAACCGTAGAGCCGTGGCGTTGGCCGCAACAAAATCAGTCATATTAGCAGTGGTCTGGCGACTGAATGATATATGCCAGCGTTGCATAAAGCTCTCGATGGTGGCGCTGTTTTCATGGTCGGTGGCAAACAGGCGGGCGGCATTATGTTCACGCGTGTGACCATCAAGCTGCCAAGCCTGGGTGCCGCCCCGGAACACCGCATAGGGGCCGTCATAGCCAGCTGCTTTCAAGGTGCAGGCGCCGATGATAGATCTGGTACGGCCAGCGCAATGAAGCAACGCCATCCTGCCGCTGCTGCGTAACGCATCGGCATTCGCCAAAAGCAGGCTGTTTGGCAGGCTTTGCGAATTGGGCAGGGTGAATAATTGATATTCGGCCGTTGGTCTGACATCGAACAACAACGCGTCTTGCCATGATTCTATATACTCTGCCGGGGTCACCTCGGGAAGGTCGGCGGTATGCGCGACCACTTCACCAAATGCCTTTGACCAGACATATTCGCCTTTGACAAAGCCAGCGCCAAACCCTACCGGCCGTGCGGTGGGATGGATCGTAATATTACAATAGCCAAGGGTGTTCAGCCGTTCAATCGCGACCGCGCTGGCTTTGTTCTGCCAATCCAGAAAATGGATCGGAAATGATCGGTCGGGAATCAAACGGGTGATGGTGGCGGTCAGGCGTGACAACGGCATATTGGTGCTGCCAAACCAATGGCCGTTTACATAGTCCCGCCATTCGCGACTGTCGATCAGCGCAAACGGGGCGTTGGTGCCATAGAGGGTGGCAAACAGGCCGTGTGTCATTGTGTCAGTGCCTTTTTTTGAGGGCGGCGATAGACCGGTCAGGCCAGTTCAAACCGCAGGCGTTTGACCTTGCTCATATCGGTGCCTTCCACGCGGATCAGGCTTGTCGGGCCAGATCGAGTGGGCGAATGCAGGTCACCCTCGTTGTAGACATGGGCATCACCAGGCACCAATTTATAGGTGCGGGCGACCGCCACTTTGCCTGGCGTTGTCTCGGTGGCGGCTTGCACAAGCGCATAGTCGCGCATTTCGGTTTCGCCACGCGCCTGGGCATAGATCGCCCAAGATGGCCCGTGGTCATGCGGCGGCGAGGTTTTGGCCCCCTCATAATTATGTGCCAAAATGCAAAAGCCAAGATCCGGGTCTTGATACAGCAAGTCGCGCTCGCCCGTGCCAGGCGGGATCAAACTGTCAATAGTCCGTGTGTCGGCGAGGGCGGATGATAAACGCGCCGCGACTTTTTCGCGGCCGGCAGGACCGGGGTTGGCGAGCAACAGTTCACGGCAGTCTTGCGCCAATTCTGTCAGCACTGCATTCATAATAAAATCTCTCCTCTAACAAAGACAACCGGGGCAAACAGGCTGTAGCTGTCACTTTCATGTTTATCTGATAGCTAGTCTAGCGGCCAAACGGCCGTGGTAAAACCCTTTTTGCGATGATTTATACTATTAACGTCTGGATTTTTGGCGCTGTTCTCGCCACGCGGTCAACATGCCGGCACCGGCAATCAACAGCATCCCGATCACCATTTTCTGGTCAGGCCAGTGATCGAACAATATCTGCCCCCAGAATGCAGCGAATAGCAGATAAAGAAAATCCAGCGGTGCAAGCCAACTGCTGTCAGCGGTCTGATAGGCGCGCGACAAGTATATATTGCCTAACAGGTTCAAAACTGAACAAAATACTGCGATCAGCAAAATTGATCCGGTCAATTCAGGCCAGCCAATCGCTATAAACGGTATGGCTTGAGCGATGTCGGCGGGGAGGGGAAACAGGGTTAAAAGCAGGCTGCCGCTGCTGCCGGTTATGATGAATAATGCAGCAACCGCTGCGGTCAGTGCCAGCGGGTTTTCATGCCGACAATGGCGCCGTAATATCAGAATATTGCAGGCATAAAAAAAGCCGGCAACGATTGGCAGAATTTGCGCCGCCGTAAATGTCTCGCTTAATGGGTCAAGCATCAAGAAACCACCGCCAGCGCCAATCACCAAGGCACAAAGCCGCCACGGTCCAACCGTTTCGCCCAAAACTGGCCCGGCTAATAACGACACGAATAAGGGATAGGTGTAAAGACCGGCGGCCATCTGTGCCACCGATAGCACCGGCGCACCGGAAAAAAAGAAAAACATGCAGATAGCCAGCATGACAGCGCGCAAATAAACCGGCCGCCAATTGTCCGGAATGATCAGCCTTAATCCACCCGCAGAAAGGGCCAAAGCGATGATAAAGCTTAGATTACCAACCGAACGCAACGCCTGAAATTGCCAAAAAGATGTTTGGGGCGCGATCAGTTTGACCAGCGAATCCTGTAGCGCCAGCACGATGACGCCGCATAACAACAGGCCCAAGGCTGCCAATGGCCTGTCGCCAGTCGGCGCCTGAAAAAGCGTAAAGCGTGATACCGGTTGCATCGGATGTTCAGGCCCGCATACGGGTGCCGGCAGGGTCAAACAGCGGCCGTTCCAGCCGCTTTGCCGGTAGCATCTGTCCCAGTAGTTCGATAGTCCAGCCATCGATTTGTTTGGCATGATCTTTGTCGACCATAGCCAGTGCCACCGATAGTTCTGACGCATGCGCGTAACCGCCTGATGTCACCCAACCAGCAACCGCCCCCTTGAAAAACACCGGCTCGTCGCCAATCACATCGGCATCTGCCGCACTGACCGCAAGGCTAATCAAGCGTTTGCTGCCGCCAGACAAGCGGTCTGCCGCGGCGGCGTCCTTACCAATGAAATCGATGTTCTTGTCATAAGCAACAAACCGATCAAGGCCGGTGTCCAGCGGTCCGTAGAGCGGACGATATTCGCGGGCCCATGACCCGTAATTTTTTTCAAGCCGTAAGGCATTCAACGCACGAGACCCGAAAGGCCGAATACCGAACGCGGCGCCAGCATCCATCAGATCGTCAAACAGCCGGGTCAGATGTGCCGCCTTAACCCAGAGTTCGTACCCAAGATCGCCGGTATAGCTGACCCGCCCGACGATAGCCGACACCATGCCTATATCCATGTGACGCACGGCCATAAATGGCATCGCGGCATTGGACAGATCAGCCGTGGTGCAGGCCTGCAATACATCACGTGCCCGTGGCCCGGCAACAGTAAGGCCAACCATATCCAGCCCCAAAGCGCGGATATGAACATCTTGATAAATTGGCAAATGCTGTTGAAACCAACGCATATGATAGGTTTCGGCACTGCCGGATCCGATAATCAAAAATCGGTCGTTGCCAAGGCGTGCCAGCGTGAAATCACCAATCACTTTGCCATCATGTTTTAGCATCGGGGCCAATGTCATGCGGCCAATTGGCGGTATGTTGCAGGCCAGTAACCGGTCAAGCCATTGGGCGGCATCGTTGCCGGAAATCTCGTATTTTGCAAAGCCCGATATATCGCCAAGTCCGACCCCGTTGCGGACCGCGCTTGCTTCATCGCCTACCGCGCTAAAATCGGTTGAGCGGCGCCATGAAAATTGCTCACGCACCCCATCAGGGGCATACCATAGCGGTACTTCAAGCCCATAAACTGCACCAAATTGGGCCCCTAATTGCTTTTGCCGATGGTAAATGCTGGTGGTCAAAAGAGGGCGGGCTGCTTGTAGTTCTTCATTTGGATAGCGGATTGAAAAGCGGCGTGAATAATTTTCGCGAACTCGCGCATTGGTGTAGGCAGGCGTTGCATAATCGCCAAATCGCGCAATATCCATCGCCCAAACGTCAAAGCCGGGGTCGCCATGCACAATCCAGTTAGCTAATGCCAGGCCAACCCCGCCACCCTGGCTGAATCCGGCCATGACCGCGCAGGCGGCCCAAAAATTGGTCAGCCCCTTGACCGGCCCGACAAGCGGATTGCCATCTGGCGCAAAGGTAAAAGGACCATTGATAATTTGTTTGATCCCGGCGGTCTGAAAGGCAGGAAAATGCCGAAAACCGACTTCTAGCGACGGCGCAATGCGGTCGATATCCGGTTCCAGCAACTGATGCCCAAAATCCCACGGTGTCGTGGTTTCCGACCATGGCTTGCAGGCTGTCTCATAGGTGCCCATCAACATGCCGCCGCGTTCCTGACGCAGGTAAATTTCTCCGTCAAAATCCACTGCATGCAGAACCTCGGTGCCGGTGGCGGCGTTGATTTCGGCCACCGTGGGCATGTCCTCGGTCAAAAGATACATATGTTCCATCGCCAAAACCGGCAATTCCAGCCCGACCATACGGCCGACCTCGCGGGCCCAGAGTCCGGCCGCATTGACCACATGTTCGGCGCGGATTTGGCCTTTGTCGGTGGTGATGATCCAGGTGCCGTCTGCGGCTTGGGACAGGGCATCAACCTTGGTATGGATGTGATAACTGGCGCCATTGGCGCGTGCTGCCTTGGCATAGGCGTGGGTTACGCCATAGGGATCACAATGGCCCTCAATCGGATCAAACATCGCGCCGACAAATTGGGTCGGGTCAAGCAACGGCATCAATTCATGTGCCCGCGCGGGGGTAATGATCTCAAGATCGTCCATGCCCAGATATTTGCCCTTGGCATAGACCGATTTTAGCCAGTCGAATCGATCTTCGGTTGCGGCCAGCATAATGCCGCCGGTCATGTGCAGGCCAACATCCTGTCCTGACAGCGCTTCAATCTCGCGATAAAGCTGGATCGTATATTGTTGCAATTTGGCGACATTCGGATCGCCATTGATGGTATGTATGCCGCCAGCTGCATGCCAAGTCGATCCACTTGTCAATTCCGACCGTTCAAGAAGCACCACATCGCTGCAGCCAAGCGTGGTCAAATGATACAATATTGACGCGCCAACAACGCCGCCGCCAATAACAACTACCTGTGCCTGATCCTGCATAATGCGTCTCAAAATGGCTGCTTGGATATCTCAAGCAAACGCTGGTTATCACCTCGGTAATGTTCCAAATGCGGCCTAAAAACAACTAATAGCGAAATATCGCACGGATAGTATCAATAAAATTCTGACGGCTCGGCTTGAAATAATGTTCGTTTGGCCGTTATCGTGTGGAGGCTAAACCGGAGACATGAGATGTCACAATATGAACAAGAGATCCAACTTTTGGAAAAGCTGACAAAGCTCGTCGCTGAATTTTCCGACTATGACCCGCCACGCTTGCGTAAAGATGGTGATATTGTCATTCCTTTGGACGCGGTTTTGAAGAAAAACCGGCAAGCATCGCAAAGTTTTGCTGATGCTTTCAGTGAAATGATGCGCGACGACCTTGGTCCGAAGCGAAGTTCAACTTGGGTTAAATGATGTCCCCTAAAAGGCGCTAGCGACGCGTGTAAAGCGCATCAAGCCGGTCTTGATAGACCGCCCGAACAATATGCCGACGAACTTTCAAAGTGGCCGTCAATTGACTGTTTTCAGTAGAAAATGTTTCATCGGCAATAACAAATCTGCGGACCCGCTCAATCTGTGAAAGGCGGCTGTTGGCCCGGTCGATAGCAGCGGCAATCAATTCGGCCAGTTCTTCTGTAGAGTGCGCGGCATCGTTGGCGCTCGCCGAGGGGACAATCACCGCGGCTAGCCACGGGCGGCGGTCACCATCAACCATCGCTTGTTCGATTTCAGGCTCAATTGTCAGCAGCGCTTCAACCCGGCTTGGGACGATATTTTCACCGCCTGAATTGACAATGATTTCCTTTTTACGGCCGGTGATGGTGATAAACCCGTCATCGTCAATGGCGCCGATATCACCAGTGTATAGCCATCCGTCACGAATCGCGGCGCGGGTGCTATTGGTGTCGCGCCAATAGCCCTTCATCAACAGATCACCACGAACCAGAATTTCCCCGTCTTCGGCGATGCGAACCTCGACCCCGGCAACCGGTGGGCCGACGGTTTCGATTTTGATATGGTCGGGGCGGTTGGCCGATATTACTGGTGACGCCTCGGTCTGGCCATAGCCTTGCAACAGCTTCACACCAAGCGCCATGAAAAAACCGCCAATTTCCGGATTTAGCGCGGCGCCGCCCGAAATAAAATACTGAAGCCGGCCGCCAAGCCGGGCACGGATCTTCTGCCGGACCAAGCGGTCCAGAATGCGGTCCAGAATAAATTCATGTGGTAACAGATGCCGCCTCTCAAGACGCTTGCGGCCAAGGCGGACTGTTTCCTTGAACAAAGTTTCGGTCAGGCCGCCTTTAGTGCGGATGCTACGCATGATGCGATCATGCAAGACGTCATAAAGGCGGGGTACAGCGGTCATCAGGGTTGGTGAGACTTCAAGCAGGTTGGCGCCGATCTGTTCAGCCGACTCGCAATACCATACCTCGGACCGGGTCTGGATCGGTAGATGCAGTCCGGCGGTATGTTCATAGGCATGCGACAGTGGCAGCAAAGACAGGAAACGCTGGTTGTCGGCGACATGGCCTTCCTGCAATATTTCTATTGAGGCGGTAATACAGGCCTGAATAGAGCGATGGGTCAGCATCACGCCTTTGGGCCGGCCACCGGTTCCGGATGTATAAACAAGACAGCAGGTATCGTCGCTATCAATCGCCTCAATATGCGTGTTCAGATCGGCAAGGGGCGCGGTGTTCGCCATAATATCGGACCAGTGGTGAACGGCTATCGTGGCTGGCACCGAGACGTCACTATCGGGGTCCATCACGATCATCAAACCAATCTGCGGCGCCCGCGTGGCTGCCAATGCCAGGCGGCTGGCCAGCAAGCCACCTGATGTGATGATGGCAACCGCCCCGGAATGTTCCATGATATAATGGTGATCATCTTCGGTGTTGGTGGTGTAGGCGGGGACAACGATGGCCCCAATCGCCATGATTGCGAGGTCGGCAATGGCCCATTCGGGTCTGCTTTCGGCACTGACAATAACCCGGTCGTGTGGTGTTATGCCGGCGGCGATCAAAGCCCCGGCCAGCCGCCTTACGGACAAGGCTACCAGATCCCATCCCATGCCGTGCCACGCACCGTCCCGTTTGGCAAAAAACAGCGGTTTTTGGCCGGTCTCGGCAGCATTGTCAAAAAAGGCGCGAGGCAAATTTGCCGTGTCGATGTAACGCGGGTGATCGGCCATGGTCGCGACGAGTCCTGCTTTATCTGTTGTGCTGGAATGTTGATAAAGCCTATCGGAAAATGGACAGGTTGAAAACCTGCTCTTTTCCGGCAGATTTGAACTGGTCCTATTATGGTTTCGGGGGTGGCGGCTACACCGCCACGATCGGTATCAAGCTTGCCAGTAGCAAAAGCGCCATCAGGCTGTTGAACCAGCGCAACCGACCTGGACGCCGCAAAAAATCGCGGATTACGACTCCGAAAACGGTCCATGTGCATGTCGCGGCAATGGTAACAGCTGAAAAGACAATCAGCATGATGACCACATCATTGGCGAGGGCTGCAGCGGTGCTGGTATAGGCGGTGACAGCACTGATAATAACCGAAATACCTTTCGGATTGACCATTTGAAACAAGGCCGCCTGCCACAGCCGTAACGGGGTTGCACGGCCGCCCTGTTCAGGGGCGGTCGCGGTCGCAATTTTCCATGCCAGATAGAGTAAGAACAAAAGGCTGACAAATTTTAGTATCATGTAGAGTTCGGGGATCAGCGCAAACAGATTGGCAAGGCCAAATCCTGCCATCACCACGAGCAGGCAAAAACCAACACAAATGCCGATAATATGTGGCAACGTGGCCCGAAATCCGAAATTGGCACCTGACGCGGCCAGCATGATGTTATTGGGCCCGGGGGTAAAGGCGGCGACAAACGCGAAACTGCTGAAGGACAGGATTGTTGGCCAATCCATTGAGTCCTCCGCTAGCGGGCAAAGCGCAAGGCTTCACCAGCGGCGCGGATCAATGCGCGGGCCTTGTTGCGTGTTTCTTCATATTCCGACAGCGGGTCACTGTCATAAACAACACCAGCGCCTGCCTGCACATACATTGTCTTGTCCTTGACCACCGCGGTACGCAAAGCAATACAGGTATCAAGGTCGCCAGCGACCGATATATAGCCAACCGCACCGGCATAGGCCCCGCGGCGGTCAGGTTCAAGATCGTCAATCAGCTCCATGGCGCGGATTTTTGGCGCTCCTGATACGGTGCCGGCAGGAAAGCCGGCAATAAGCGCGTCTACCGCATCGAGATCATCGCGAATGGTGCCCTCAACCTGCGATGAGATATGAATGACGTGGCTGTAATATTCAATTTCGTAGTTTGATTTGACCCGCACCGATCCGGGCTTTGCGACCCGGCCGACATCGTTACGTCCAAGGTCAAGAAGCATCAAATGTTCGGCGCGCTCTTTGATATCACCAATTAAATCGGCTGCATTGGCCGCGTCCTCTTCTGGTGTGGCGCCGCGTTTACGGGTGCCGGCAACCGGCCTGATGGTGACCTCGCTGTCGCGCAATCGCACCAAAATTTCCGGGCTGGATCCGACCAATGCCAACGTGCCAAAATCAAAGTGAAACAAAAAAGGTGACGGGTTCAACCGGCGTAAAGACCGGTAGAGGTTGATGGCCGGCAGGCCAAACGGAATACTGAACCGTTGCGACAACACAATCTGAAATACATCACCAGCACGGATATAGTCCTTGCCCTTTTTGACCATCTCCAGAAACGCCGCCTTGGTCATATTGGTGGTGGGTTCGGGCAGCGGCGCGTCTTCCTTGCCAAATTCGGTCGGTGGTAACGGGCGGTCAAGATCGGCGATCGCGGACACTAGGCTAGAATCTGCCTGTTTCCACGCGGTAGCCGCATCAGGCCAGTCGGCGGGGCGGATCTGGGTGATCAGCGTGATGCTGTCTTTTAGCCGGTCAAAGATTGCGATCAATGACGGGCGTAGCAAGAGCGAGTCATCCATATCGATAGCCGCCTTGTTACTGTCGGGTATGGTCTCGATCTGGCGGATCATGTCATAGCCGAAATAGCCGAACAGGCCGGCAGCCATAGGAGGAAGATCACCCGTGTCGGTCATGGCTGATTCTGCCATCAAAGCCCGTAATGATATAAGCGGCGGTTTATCATCGGCGACAAACTTGTCGGTATCTTGCGGCGCGTGATTGATCTCGGCAACGCCATTGCGGCAACGCCAGATGAGATCAGGCGCGATGCCAATCACAGAAAAGCGGCCGCGAACCGCGCCCCCTTCAACCGATTCCAGCAAAAAGCAATGGGTCTTGTCCCCAGCCAGTTTGAGATAGGCCGAGACTGGCGTTTGGGTGTCGGCAACCAATTCACGATGGACTAGCTGTGGTTGCCCCTTGGCAAAGCCGGCAGCAAAACTGTCAAATGGCGATTGGCTGGAGGGCATGGATTATTGTGATCCAATCAAAATTTGCCGCACCGCACCGGTATTGATCTGCAAATCATGTTTTTCGGACAGCGCGATCAATACCATATTCAACATGTCATCGCGCATTGCGGTATTCAGCATGTCTGTCACCAGTGTCGCGGTGGTGCTGATATCATCGGCGGTGGCCGGAATGATTTCGGCAGTTTTGACAAGAATGGCCTCGGTCCCGGTCTCGATCACTGCACCCGTCCCAAGGGTCTGTCCAAAGGCGGTGCGCGCAATCAGGCTGGCTGCCTGATGGTCAAGGCCATTGCCATTGCGTCGAAAGGCCGGGCTAAGCGGGGCGCTGTCGTCATTCTTTGCAGCTGCGGCATCAGCCTGTTGGCGCGCCGCTTTGACCGCTTCAACAGTCTTCCAGTCGGCAATTACCCTGGTTTTTACCTCGTCAAGCGACCGCTCACGCGCCGCCGTTTCACCGGTGACCTCGATGACAAAGAACGAATCATCGGTACCTTCTTGGATCACGCTGGTTTCGTTGACGCGGGTCTCCCAAATCAATTCTAACACGGCACTGTCTTGAACCAGCTCACCAATTTCGCCACCAAGCGGCACGCCGTCAATAGTTAGGCCGTTCCGGTCAATATTTGCAACGGTTTCAATCGTGCCACCAACTTTTGCGACCGCCTCGCTTAAGGTGGCGCCGGTGCCAAGCGCGTCTTCCATCGCATTGGCGCGTTCATAAAGAAGGTTCATCGCCTGTTCGGCACGCAATTTATCACTAATGTCGGCGCGGATATCGCCAAGGGCAGGGGTGCCGCCGGCAGTGATCGCCTCGACGACCAATACATGGTGACCAAACGGGCTTTCGATCGGTCCGATTGGTGTACCAATTTCGGCCGTAAACGCCGCCTCGGCAAGGGCTGTGTCCAAAGTGTCACGGCTGGCCCCGTCAATGGCGGTGTCGTCAGGCGCCCAATTTAGCATATCCTTGGCGATCGCGATAAAGGCTTCGCCCTTTTTCAACCGGTCGATCGCGGTTTTGGCCTTGGCCGCATCGTCAAACACCATCTGCCGAATATCCCGCGTTTCAGGCGTGACAAATTCGTCAAGTCGCTGTTCATACGCCGCCTTGATATCAGCATCGGCAATGGTCAGATTTTTGGCAATCATCTCGGCCGAGACAATAGCGATGCGGGCGCTTCGCATGTTAGGGGCGCGATAGGCAGTTTTGTTCTCAGCGAAAAACGCATCAATAGTTGCCGTATCCGGTGTGGCAATTTTCTCGGGTGTGACTGCAAAACTGGTCAACCGTACCTTGCGCCGTTCCAAATCAAAGGCGGCAACAGCGCGCGATGTGGCGGAATCGAATCTGGCTCCCGCTGCGACAGCACCAATCAATTGATCTCGGAATAATGCGCCGTCGACGCGCTGCAGATAATCTGCCTCGTTCAACCCGGCGCTGGCCAGCACCTGCATGAAACGGCCTTCTGAAAATTGCCCAAGCTCGTCCTTGAAGCTGTTTTCATTACGGATCGCCTCGCGTTGCATGGCGCGGGTGACAGTCAGGCCAAGCTCATTTGATTCTGCCCGCAACAGAACGTCACGCGACAAGGCACCGGTTACCTCGTTCAAAAGCCCGCCTCGCAGCGCTTCTTCAGCACTGTTGTTTGGCAGAAAATTGCGGCGCGCACGGTCAAATTCGACGGCCACACGCCGCGGTGATATCGCCACATCACCCGCCGAAACCGCCTTGTCGCTGCCACCAATCAGGCCGGTTGTGCCATCGCCAATGCCCCACAGCGCAAAGCCGCCCGCCAAGAACAGCAAGAAAAACTTCATCACTGGTGACTTTGCACCACTTCTCAAGGCCTGTAGCATTTTATCTCGTCTGATAGTCTATTGTTTGGGCCGGCTTGCCGGTTGTGTGAAAAAACTACTGTCGTTAATAAAGATTGGCGCGTTGCGGGGCAACTTCAATATGGACGAAACTGTACTTTCGCCGTGAAAAAATCTAATTTGTTGGGGAAATCGTGCTGGAAGGCAAACGGTGGTGAACAATCGGATATCTGAAATCACGGGTTAATTGAAGTGCGGGCTTGGCTATGATCGTTGCGGCTAATTGGAAAATGAACCCGTCACTGGAGGTTGCCGGTGTGCTGGCACAGGCGCTTACATCGCGCCGGTTCGAGGCGGTGCAGCGCTATCTGTTTGCGCCGCACCCGTATCTTGTGCCGATGTCCATTCGGTTACAGGGCAGTGATGTGATTCTTGGCGGGCAGGATTGCCATGCTGATACCGCCGGGGCGCACACTGGCGACGTGTCGGCCGCGATGCTACGCGATTGTGGTGCTGCGATTGCGCTTGTTGGTCATTCCGAACGGCGCGCCGATCACGGTGAAACCAGTGCCTTGGTCAGGGCGAAGGCCGAACAGGCGCTCGCCCATGATTTGGCGGTGATGATCTGTGTCGGTGAAACCTTGGCTGAACGCGAGGCAGGGCAGGCTGAACAGGTGGTGATCGATCAATTGCGTGCGTCTATGCCGCATGATGTGCCGTCAGGCCGGGTCTTGATCGCCTATGAACCGGTGTGGGCCATTGGCACAGGTGAGGTGGCCTCACTGGATGATATCGGCGCGATGCATGCGGCGATTGCCAGTGAATTGCCGGCGCGCCAAAATGGGACTGGCGCCCCGCCAATACCGGTACTTTATGGTGGATCGGTCAATGCGGATAATGCCGCGGCGATTTTTGCCGTGCCGCATGTGGCGGGCGGTCTGGTTGGCGGGGCCAGCCTTGATGCGGTGGCTTTTGATGCGATTTGCAGCGCCGCTGCCGCCGCGTCATCGGGATAGTGGCCTCGTCAACGCCGATTTGGATGGCGCAGACGCAATTTATCGGCATTTTTGTTGAAAAAGCGGTCAATTGTTCATATAAGCGGTCGCAAGACGCGACAATGAGGACAAAACGACCATGGAAACGCTGGTTTTGACCATTCATATTTTGATTGCACTGGCGCTTGTGGTGGTGGTGCTGCTGCAGCGCAGCGAAGGCGGTGGCCTTGGGATTGGCGGCAGTTCTGGTGGTGGTTTCATGACAGCGCGCGGAACGGCCAATTTCATGACCCGTTTGACCACAATTTTGGCGATTGGTTTCTTCACGACCACAATTATTCTGGCGATTCTCGCCGGCGTCGGTAACGAGCCGGTCTCAATCGTCGATGAGGTGCTAAAAGAGACCCCAGCCGCGCCGGCAGGGCCGGTGGTGCCAACCGACCAATAGGCATCGCCACAGGCTAATGGCCTGCCGTGCCTTGGTTTTTTGAGACGCCGTTCGCGTTTTATCAAAAATTCACGGAAGAGTCGCATTTTGTGGCTTATCAAGGCGGCATGGATGCGTTATTTAACTTGTCCATGCCTCGTTATATTTTCATCACTGGTGGCGTGGTTTCCTCGCTTGGTAAAGGTCTTGGGTCGGCAGCGCTGGCGGCGTTGCTGCAGGCGCGCGGTTATTCGGTGCGGTTACGCAAGCTCGACCCCTATCTTAATGTCGATCCGGGCACGATGTCCCCGACCCAGCATGGTGAGGTGTTTGTCACTGATGACGGGGCTGAAACTGACCTTGATCTTGGCCATTATGAACGTTTTACCGGGGTGCATGCGAAACGCACCGACAATGTGACAACCGGACGGATTTATTCCGAAGTGTTGGCCAAGGAACGGCGCGGTGATTATCTGGGCGCCACCATTCAGGTGATCCCGCATGTTACTGACGCGATAAAGAATTTCGTGCTGTCAAACCATGACGATGAAGATTTTATCCTGTGCGAGATCGGCGGCACGGTTGGCGATATTGAGTCATTGCCGTTTCTTGAGGCAATTCGTCAGATTGGCAATGATTTGGGGCGCGCGGCGACCTGTTTTCTGCATGTAACGCTGATCCCTTTTATTGCCGCCGCCCAAGAATTGAAAACCAAGCCGACCCAGCATTCAGTCAAGGAATTGCAATCGGTTGGCATTCAGCCCGATATTTTGTTGTGCCGCTGCGAACACCCGCTTCCTGATGAACAGCGCCGCAAGATCGGGCTGTTCTGCAATATTCGCGAATCGGGCGTGGTGCTGGCGCTCGATGTAAACAATATTTACGAGGTGCCGCTGGCCTATCACGCACAGGGGCTTGATCGCGAGGTAATGCGGCATTTTGGCCTTGCCGACAACAAGCCTGACCTGACACGCTGGCAGCAGATCGCCTATAAGGCGGCCAACCCAGAGGGCGAGGTAACGATTGCCATTGTCGGCAAATATACCAGCCTTCAAGATTCCTACAAATCGCTTGGCGAGGCGTTGGTGCATGGGGGGCTGGCCACCGGTGTGAAGGTCAATATTGACTGGATTGATTCTGAACTTTTCGAGCAGGAAGATGCGGCCATTTTGAACCTGCAGCATGTTAGCGGTATTCTGGTACCGGGCGGGTTTGGCGAGCGAGGATCAGAAGGCAAAATTCGTGCAGTGCGCTTTGCCCGTGAACAAAATATTCCCTATTTTGGCATTTGTTTCGGGATGCAAATGGCTGTTTTGGAGACCGCACGTAATCTTGGCGGCCTGCCGGATGCGGGATCAAGCGAATTTGGCGAGACCAAAGTCCCGCTTGTTGGCTTGATGACCGAATGGACCGCAGGCAACCAGACCGAACAGCGCAGCGCCGATGATGACCTTGGCGGTACGATGCGGCTTGGGGCCTATGAATGTCATATTGCCGCCGGATCACTGGCGGCCCGGCTTTATGGCAGTTCGGTAATCCATGAACGCCACCGCCACCGGTATGAGGTGAATATTGGCTATCGGGATGCGCTGCAAGCTGCTGGCATGACCATTTCCGGCCTGTCACCAGACGGTCATCTTCCCGAAATTGTCGAGCGTGAAGACCATCCGTTTTTTATTGCCGTGCAATTTCACCCGGAATTAAAGTCAAAGCCGTTTGACCCGCATCCGCTGTTTACCGGATTTGTCGCCGCGTCAATTGAAAAAGCCCGACTGGTATAATCAGCCTCCTGTTGGTCCGGTGGGGGCTGATCGGAGGGATTGGCAGCGTCGGTAAGGATAACGAGCCATCAAGGAAGACCGGTCATGAAAGATGTGAAAATCGGAAATCTTGTCTGTGGGGCGACCGCGCCGTTGCTGCTGATTGCCGGACCATGCCAGATCGAGGGCCTCGATCATGCGCGCCGCTGTGCCGATGCGCTGGTGACGATGGCGGCCAAGGCCGGCATGGGGTTTGTTTACAAATCATCGTTCGACAAGGCGAACCGGACGTCGGCCGATGCGGCCCGCGGGGTTGGTATGGAAGACGGGCTGGCAATCTTGGCGCGGATCAAGGCTGAATTCGATGTGCCGGTGCTAAGCGATGTGCATAGCGCTGACCAGTGTGCGCCGGCGGCCGAGGTGCTGGATGTGTTGCAGATTCCAGCATTTTTGTGCCGGCAAACCGATTTGTTGCTGGCAGCAGCGGCAACCGGCCGCGTGGTCAATATCAAGAAAGGCCAGTTTTTGGCGCCGTGGGATATGACGCATGTTGCCGCCAAGGTCAGCGGCGCCGGGAATCATGCGATTTTGCTAACCGAACGCGGCACCTCATTTGGCTATAACACGCTGGTATCAGACATGCGGGGCCTGCCAGTGATGGCAGATCTGGGATATCCGGTGATTTTTGATGCGACCCATTCGGTTCAGCAGCCGGGCGGCCTTGGCGGGCGCTCTGGGGGGCAACGCGAATTTGTGCCGGTTCTGGCCCGCGCCGCGGTGGCTGTCGGTGTTCAGGGTCTGTTCATGGAGGCCCATCACGACCCTGACAATGCCCCGTCAGACGGTCCGAATATGCTGGCGCTTGACGATATGCCGGCTGTTCTTGACAGTCTTGTCAGAATTGATGCGGCGCGGCGCGGATAAACAACACGCGCGCGGCGCTGACGGTTGCGCCGCCAGCCTTTTTTGGGTAGAAACGCGCATCGATCTTGTCACCACCGAAAAGAGCTAGCCCATGTCCGCCATTCTTGATGTTCAGGCGCGTGAAATCCTTGATTCGCGCGGAAACCCAACCGTTGAAGTTGATGTTGTTCTGGAAGATGGTGCGGTCGGGCGTGCCGCGGTGCCTTCGGGCGCATCGACCGGAGCCTATGAAGCGGTCGAACTACGCGATGGTGATGCCGATCGTTATGGCGGCAAAGGCGTTCTTCAGGCCGTTGATGCGGTCAATTTCGAGATTTTTGATGCGCTGGCTGGTGCCGATGCTTTTGATCAGGCCGGTATTGATCAGGATCTGATCGAGCTGGATGGTACGCCGAACAAGGCCCGCCTTGGGGCCAATGCTATTCTGGGGGTGTCGATGGCGGTGGCCCGTGCGGCTGCCAATTCGGCTGAAATGCCGCTATGGCGCTATCTTGGCGGGGTGCATGCGCACCTTCTTCCGGTGCCGATGATGAATATTATCAATGGCGGGGCGCATGCCGACAATGCGCTTGATGTGCAAGAATTTATGGTGATGCCGGTCGGTGCCGGGCATTTTGGTGACGCGTTGCGGATGGGTGCCGAGATTTTCCATGCGCTCAAAAAGCTGCTTGCCGATGCGTCATTGTCGACGGCCGTTGGTGATGAGGGTGGGTTTGCCCCGGCGATCAATTCGACCGATGAGGCGCTTGGCTATATCGCCCGCGCGATCGAGGGGGCTGGCTACAAGCCCGGTGATGATGTGATGATCGCGCTTGATGCGGCAGCCAGCGAATTTTGCAGTGACGGCGTCTATAACCTTGCCGGAGAAGGGCGCAAACTTGGCACTGACGAGATGAATGCGATGTGGCAGGAGCTTGCCAACCGTTACCCGATTGTATCGATTGAGGACCCGTTGCATGAGGATGACTGGTCAGGGTTTCAAAGCCTGACAGCAACGGCGGGCGATCGATTGCAAATCGTTGGTGATGATTTGTTTGTGACCAACCCTGAACGTTTGTCGCGCGGTATTACCGAGGCGGCTGGTAATGCGATCCTGATCAAAGTTAATCAAATCGGCACCTTGTCTGAAACTTTGCAAGCTATTGAAATGGCGCAGAAAGCTGGTTTTGGTGTGATCATCTCGCACCGGTCTGGCGAGACCGAGGACAGCTTTATTGCCGATTTGGCGGTGGCGACAAATGCTGGTCAAATCAAGACCGGATCGTTGTCGCGTTCGGACCGTCTGGCAAAATATAACCAGCTTTTGCGGATCGAGGACGAGCTGGGCCGGACCGGTCTTTATGCCGGTCGAACCATTTTGCGCGCCTAGCCGCCGATAGTTTCAAAAACCCAATTATACTGGCGATTCGCTTTTTGCTTGACGCGGTGAATCGGTTTTGATTCACTCGACCTATGGCAGGGTCCGCGTGATGCTTTGGCGGTGCTGCCTTGATGTCAGGGGCGGGGAATGCGTATTGTCAAAAAAACATTGACCTTTGCGGGGAGTTTTTTTCTCTTGGGTACGTTGATCGCCTTTTTCGGCTTTCATACCATCGCTGGGGACCGCGGCATTCTGGCGCGACCACAGCTTGAGCGGAATATCGGCCTGGCTGAAGAGGAGCTTGAGTTGCTTGTCAAGCATAAGGCGTTTCTTGAGCAGCGCATCGCCTTGTTGAACCAAGGTGCGGTTGACGCCGATATGCTAAGCGAAACAGCCCGCGGTGAATTGGGGCTTTATGCGCCGAATGATGTGATTATTTCAATCGACTTGCCGGAATTGAAATTTTAGATCAAAGCGGCCAAGCTTAGCTATTAACCAATATTCAGTTTATTTGTAAATTTTATAGAAAAAACAGACAAATAAACTTCTTGCAAAAATTTCAAAATAGCGAAAATCTATGGGAAGAGCGACGTTGCATGGCACCGTCGTTGCGTTATTGCTTGTTTCGTGCGTGTGGAGCCGGGGTGATGCGGTGTTATGCCGCGCCCTTTGGTTACCGCCAAAAACAGCAAATTGACGGATTAGCATGCCGGCCGGGTGATTGTGGCCCGGACATGTTACAACATAAGAAGGTGACGCATGAGCGTGAAAGCAGATAGCAAGCGAAAGCGGGGGCCGGGGCGGCCGCCCAAAACCGTGTCGGCGGGTATCAATGACATGCCGCCAATTGACGATCTGGTCAGCATGTATCGGGTTATGCTGTTGATCCGCCGGTTTGAAGAAAAAGCCGGCCAGCTATACGGCATGGGTCAAATTGGGGGGTTCTGCCACCTTTATATCGGCCAAGAAGCGGTTGTCGTTGGCCTGCAATCAGCGTCCAAACCGGGTGATACGGTGGTGACATCCTATCGTGACCATGGCCATATGCTGGCCTGCGGTATGGATGCAGATGGGGTGATGGCCGAATTGACCGGCCGCGCGGGCGGTTATTCGCGTGGCAAGGGCGGATCGATGCATATGTTCAGCCGGGAAAAGAAATTTTTTGGCGGGCATGGCATTGTTGGCGCCCAGGTGCCAATCGGGGTTGGTCTTGCGTTTTCGCATAAATACAAGGACGAACCAAATGTCTGCATGACCTATCTTGGTGATGGGGCGGTCAATCAGGGGCAGGTCTATGAGAGTTTCAACATGGCTGCCCTGTGGCGGTTGCCGGTCGTGTTTGTGATTGAAAACAATCAATATGGCATGGGTACCAAGGTCACCCGGGCGGCAGCAGGACGGGCGCTTGCTGATCGCGGGATGGCCTATGGTATTCCGGGCCGTCAGGTCGACGGGATGAATGTGTTGGCGGTTCGTTCCGCCGCGCTTGAGGCGTTGGCGCATTGTCGCGATGGGAATGGGCCGTTCATTTTGGAAATGAAAACCTATCGCTATCGTGGGCATTCGATGTCTGATCCGGCAAAATATCGGACCCGTGAAGAGGTCGATGCGATGCGTAAACAGCATGATCCTATCGATCAGCTTCGCGAATTGCTAAAAGATCAGGATATTGATGATGCGCGGTTGAAAGACATTGACGCAGATGTCAAAGCCGTGGTGACCAAGGCAACCGAATTTGCCCAGACCAGCCCCGAACCTGATCCGGCCGAACTCTATACAGATGTTTTGGTACCGCTGACTGACGAAACATTGATGGCAAAGGTGTAAGCGATGGCGATCGAGATAAAAATGCCGGTTCTGTCGCCGACAATGGAAGAGGGCACCTTGGCGAAATGGCTGGTTGCCCGGGGTGATGTGGTGCGCGCCGGTGACGTGATTGCTGAAATTGAAACCGACAAGGCGACAATGGAAGTTGAAGCGATTGATGACGGCACGCTTGGCCAAATTCTGGTTGATGCGGGCAGCGAACATGTCAAGGTCAATACGGTGATTGCGGTGTTGCTGGAAGATGGCGAGACCGCTGCTGATCTGTCGGCTTTGCCAGCGGTGGCGTCTGAATCGCCAGCCCCGGCCGAAACGGTCAGGGCGGCGCCGGTGCTTGAGATGCCCCCGGCTCCGGCGGCACCGATAGTTGCCGCCGAACCCACATTGGCAGGGACCGCAACAAGCCTCACCGTGCGTGAAGCCCTGCGCGACGCGATGGCCGAGGAAATGCGCCGCGATGAGGCCGTGTTTGTCATGGGAGAGGAGGTCGCCGAATATCAAGGGGCTTATAAAGTTACCCAAGGACTTCTTGATGAGTTTGGCGCCAAGCGGGTGATCGACACGCCGATCACCGAACAGGGTTTTGCCGGGCTTGGTGTCGGCGCCGCTTTTGGCGAATTGCGTCCGGTGATTGAGTTTATGACATTCAATTTTGCGATGCAGGCGATTGACCAGATTATCAATTCGGCGGCCAAAACGCTCTATATGTCGGGTGGCCAGATGGGGTGCCCAATCGTGTTTCGTGGCCCGAATGGCGCCGCCAGCCGGGTCGCGGCGCAACATTCGCAATGCTATGCCAGTTGGTATGCGCATTGCCCTGGCCTGAAGGTGGTGGCGCCCTATTCGGCGGCCGATGCGAAAGGGCTTTTAAAAGCCGCCATTCGTGACCCTAATCCGGTTATTTTCCTCGAAAATGAGGTGATGTACGGGCAAAGTTTCGAGGTTCCCGACCAAGATGACTGGATCGTACCTATCGGCAAGGCCAAAATAGTGCGCGAAGGCACCGATGTTACGATTACCGCCTTTTCAATCATGGTCGGGCGGGCGTTGGCGGCGGCTGATGCGCTGGCTGCACAGGGAATTAGTGCCGAAGTAATCGATTTGCGGACCATTCGACCTCTTGATACCGCAACAATTGTTGACTCGGTTAAAAAGACCTCGCGGCTGGTAACCTGTGAAGAAGGGTTTCCGTTTGCCGGTATTGGCGCGGAAATTGGCATGCAGGTGTTCGAGCAGGCGTTTGACTGGCTTGATGCCCCGGTCGCCCGCGTGACAGGCAAGGATGTGCCGATGCCTTATGCGGCCAATTTGGAAAAACTCGCCTTGCCGCAAGTCGAGGATATCGTCACCACTGCCTTGGCCACATGCCACGGATTCAGGGGGTAATGCAGTATGGCTATTGATATTAAAATGCCGGCACTGTCACCAACTATGACATCCGGCACTTTGGTCAAATGGTTGGTTGCCGCGGGAGACAAGGTGGCCTCTGGCGATGTGATTGCCGAGATTGAAACCGATAAGGCGACGATGGAGGTCGAGGCGGTTGATGATGGCATTTTGGCCAAAGTTATTGTCGCGGCCGGCAGCGAGAATGTTGATGTTGGAACGGTGATTGCGGTGCTGGCAGAAGAGGGTGAAGATCTGGCCGATGCCAGTGCAGCGACGGTCAGTGCAGCGACGGTCAGTGCGGCCCCGGCCAAACACGCCCCAGTGAATAATCCGCCAGCTGCAACACCGCCACCCGCAGCAATCCCGCCAATGGCGCCATTAGCAACACCAAAATCACGGGTTTTTGCCAGCCCGCTTGCAAGGCGGATCGCCGCCGACCGGGGGGTTGCAATCGAAAGATTGACCGGATCCGGGCCGCATGGCCGCATTTTACGGCGTGATGTCGAACAAGCTGCCAGCAGCCAGACGCCGCTTGCGGCAGGTCACTCGGCCGCCGTTGCCGTCAGCGATGTTCGCGGCGACAGCGACCTTGTTGCAAACAGCCAGATGCGTAAGGTGATTGCGGCGCGCTTGACTGAATCCAAGCAACAAGCCCCGCATTTCTATCTGACCGTTGATTGCATGATTGACCGACTTCTTCAAGCGCGTCGGGCCCTGAATGCCAAGGCCCCGGGCGGTGTTAAAATATCGGTCAATGATATGATCATCCGCGCCGCCGCTATGGCGTTGATTGCGGTGCCGGATGCCAACGCATCATGGGAAGGGGATCACACCCGCCGCTTTCGTCATGCCGATATCTCGATGGCGGTCGCGGTCGATGGTGGTCTGGTAACGCCGGTTATTTGGGCGGCTGAAAAGCAAGGGCTCGCAGCGCTTGCTCAGACCACCGCCGCTCTGGCCGCACGGGCCCGTGATGGCGCCTTGCAGCCGGAAGACTATACCGGCGGCAGTTTTACCATCTCGAATCTTGGCATGTTCGGCATTAAAGAATTTGCCGCGGTCATCAACCCGCCGCAGGGCGGTATTCTGGCGGTCGGGGCAGGCGAGCCGCGCCCTGTCGTGATCGATGGCAAGCTTGATATCGCGACCGTGATGACGGTGACCTTGTCAGCCGACCATCGGGCGGTAGATGGCGCGGTTGGGGCAAAATGGTTGCAGGCTTTCAAGGGGTTTGTTGAAGATCCGGTCACCATGCTCCTGTAATGTCGGCATCGGTCGCCGGCCGATAACATGACAGCCGGTGACATTATAGCCCCTAACATCATGGTTAGTAACATCAAAGATTATGCGCCAAAGATTATGCGCCTGACAAAAACCAAAGGAGACGCGAATGAATGCCACGCAATTTGACATTGCCGTGATTGGTGGTGGCCCTGGTGGGTATGTGGCGGCCATCCGTGCGGCCCAGCTTGGTATGACGGCGGTGGTGATCGAGCGCGAGCATCTTGGCGGTATTTGCCTGAATTGGGGCTGTATCCCGACCAAGGCGCTGCTCCGTGCTGCCGAATTACGCCATTCGATTGACGAGATGAAGGATTTTGGCATCACCGTTGGTGAGGTGAAAATTGATCTTGGCGCTGTTGTCGCACGGTCGCGCAAGGTGGCTGGCCGCCTGTCGATGGGGGTGAAACATTTGTTGAAGAAAAACAAGGTCACCGTGATCGAGGCGCGTGCCAAGCTTGGCGCCAAGAATGGTGATATGCGGCATATTGATCTTGATAACGGTAGCCAGATTGCGGCCCGGCATGTGATCGTGGCGACCGGCGCGAGAGCTCGCGCCTTGCCGGGTATTGCTGCCGATGGCACCCATATTTTGACCTACCGCGAGGCGATGGTGCCGGGAGATCTACCCGAATCGCTGATCATCATAGGGTCGGGGGCGATTGGCGCCGAATTTGCGTCATTCTACCATGATATGGGTGTCAAGGTAACGCTGGTAGAGGCGCTGGACCGCATTCTGCCGGTCGAGGATGCAGAGGTATCGGCCTTTGTGCAAAAGACCTTTGAAAAGCGCGGCATCACGGTCATGACCGGCGTCAAACTAAGTAAAGTGACAACCGACAAGAACGGCGTCAGCGCCAGTTTTGACGGGGTTGACGCGCCGCTTCAGGCAAGCCGGATGATTCTGGCCGTTGGCATTACTGGCAATGTTGAGGATTTGGGACTTGACGACAGCGCGGTCAAGCTGGATCGGGGGCATATTGTAACTGATGGCTTTGGCCGGACCGGTGAGGCCGGCATTTACGCGATTGGTGATGTGACCGGCCCGCCATGGCTTGCACATAAGGCTAGCCATGAGGGAATCATTTGTGTCGAGGCGATTGCCGGTCTTACCGATGTTCATGCAATTGCGCCCGGCGCGGTGCCGGGTTGTACCTATTGCCGGCCGCAGGTGGCGTCGGTCGGGTTGACCGAGGCTGCCGCCCTGGCTGCAGGTCATGATGTCCGGGTGGGACGGTTTCCGTTTGCGGGCAATGGCAAGGCGATTGCCCTTGGTGACGATGGCGGATTTGTGAAAACCATCTTTGACCGCAAAACCGGCGAATTACTGGGCGCCCATATGGTTGGCCCGGAAGTGACCGAACTGATTCAAGGCTATGCGGTGGCGCGGACTTTGGAAGCCACCGAAGCCGAATTGATGGCGACGATCTTCCCGCATCCGACCTTGTCTGAGGCCATGCATGAGTCGGTCCTTGATGCCTATGGTCGGGCGATCCATTTTTGATGGTAAATCTGTACCATATGCACGTCTGCCAATAGTGGTTGTTCAGCCGGCCGATAGTTTGATAAGAAAGCAGCATGCCCGAGGTCAATACGAGAAAAGGTGCCGAACGGCACCCGGAAAAACGCAAAAACCCGGATCGGCCACAGCCACACCGGCCGTCTTGGTTACGGGTCAAGGCACCGGTTTCTGCTGCTTATGGCGAGACGCGGGCGCTGATGCGCGACTTGAATTTGGTCACCGTCTGTGAAGAGGCGGCATGTCCCAATATTGGCGAATGCTGGGCGCAAAAACACGCAACAATGATGATTTTGGGCTCGGTGTGCACGCGGGCCTGTGCCTTTTGCAATGTGGCGACCGGCCGCCCCGATTTGCTGGACCCGCATGAACCCGAACATGTGGGCACAGCGGTGGCGCGTCTTGGCTTGCGGCATGTGGTGATTACCTCGGTGGATCGTGATGATCTTGCCGATGGCGGCGCACAGCATTTTGCCGACACTATTGCCGCGGTAAGGCAGTTGTCGCCTGGCACCACGATCGAGGTGCTGACCCCTGACTTTTTACGCAAAGAGGGCGCGGTTGAGATTGTTGTCGCAGCACGCCCGGATGTGTTCAACCATAATATGGAAACTGTGCCGCGGCTTTACCCGTCAATCCGGCCGGGGGCGCGCTATGCCAATTCGCTGTCGGTGTTGCAACAGGTCAAGGCGCTTGATCCTGCTATCTTTACCAAATCCGGTATTATGGTCGGGCTTGGTGAGAACGACGACGAGGTCGGGATGTTGATGGATGATTTGCGCGCCGCAGATGTTGATTTCATGACCATCGGTCAATATCTGCAACCAACGCCAAAACATGCTCCGGTTGACCGGTTTGTGCCGCCTGAAACATTTGCCGATTTTGCGCAGATGGGTGCCGATAAAGGCTTTTTGTTGATGTCCTCAACCCCGTTGACCCGGTCGAGCTATCACGCGGATGCCGATTTTGCGGCATTGCAGGCCGCTCGTCAGGCGCGGTTGGCAGCCCAGTCTTGATATGACCTGCTGATGACCATTCATAGTGAAAAACGTGTCATTCGGCATCGCCCACAAGATCTTTTCGATCTGGTCGCCGATGTCCGTAAATATCCTGAATTCCTGCCATGGTGTCTGGCGGCGCGCATGCGTAGTGAGACCGACACCGCACTAACGGCTGAACTGATTATTGGGTTTAATATGTTCCGCGAGCGCTTTACCTCTTATGTAGAGCTTGATCGCGACAATCTTGTGATCACCGTCAGCTATGCCGAAGGCCCGTTCAAGCATCTAACCAATCACTGGCGCTTTCTCGACCATCCCGATGGCTGTGAAATCGACTTTTACGTCGATTTTGAGTTTAATTCGCGGCTTCTGCAATCGGTGATAGAAACATTGTTTACCGAGGCGGTCAAACGTATGGTGCGGGCCTTTGAAACGCGTGCTGACGCTCTCTATAAAAACCAAATAGAAAAAAATAAATAAATTATTACAGTGTATTAGAAATTAAATCTAATGCTTTTTCTACAGAGTTTTGGCGAATGTCATCACGGTTGCCGGAAAAAATATGCTGCGCTGTTTTGGTAGAGATGCCCCGTTTGGCGATACCAAAATAGACCAATCCAACAGGCTTTTCGCTGCTGCCACCACCGGGGCCGGCAATGCCGGTGATCGCGATCGCGATATGCGCTGCCGGCGTGGCCGCCAACGCACCATCAGCCATCGCTGCGGCGGTTTCGGCTGATACGGCCCCGAACCTGTCAAGCGTTGTTGGCGGTACGCCAAGCAGGTCCATCTTGGCCTGATTGCTGTAGGTCACAAGGCCGCGGTCAAGCACCGCCGATGATCCGGCGACATCGGTCAGGCACGCCGCGACCATACCGCCAGTGCAGGATTCGGCGGTGACAATGATCCGGCCTTGGGCTGTGGCGCGCTCGATAACCGACCGCGCGGTTTGATGAATTTTGTGCCTGTTGTCCATCGCTAAAACCTTGTTATCAGGCCGCTGGCAAGGCCAAGGCTGGCCAGCCACAAACACAGGGCTGATAGCATGCCGGCGATGATATCATCAGCCATGACGCCAACGCCGCCAGGCCATTTTTCGACCCAGCGCACCGGACCTGGCTTTACGATATCAAAAAATCGGAACAGGATAAATCCGGCGAAAAACCACACCATATCATGCGGAGCCGCGCATAGCGCCAGCCATTGACCGGCAACTTCGTCAATAATGACCTCGCCGGGATCCTTGCGGCCGGTCGCTTGCCCATAGTGATCGGCAGCGATGATGCCAACACCACTGACCAGAACCGCGGCAAGCAACAGCCATCCGGTGCCGAATCCGGCAATCACATAGCCGCTGACCAACGCGACCAATGACCCGATAGTGCCGGGGGCAGGGCGCAAATGCCCAATCGGTCCAAGGGTTGCCAACGTGGCCAGAAACGGCAGTCTGTCTTGGTGCGTCATGATCAGCCTGCCGGCAGGGTAATGCTGGCGCTGGCCTGTGCGGCGATGCCTTCACCGCGGCCGGTAAAGCCAAGCTGTTCTGATGTAGTGGCCTTGACGCTGACGCGGTCAACGGGCAGGTCACAAATGGCGGCAATACGTTGGCGCATCGCGTCACGGTGCGGGCCAATTTTAGGTGCCTCGCAAATGATCGTCACATCAAGATTAACAATGCGCCCGCCGCGCGCGGCGACCCGGTTTGCCGCAAAGGCCAGAAATTGGGCGCTGTCGGCATCTTTCCAATGCGGGTCAGATGGTGGGAAATGCGCGCCGATGTCACCATCAGCCAACGCACCGAAAATGGCATCACATAAGGCATGTAGGGCCACATCGCCATCCGAATGGGCGGTGATGCTGCGGTCATGGTCAATCTTGCACCCCGCCACCCAGATCGGTCCTGGCCCATCGGCAAAAGCGTGTACATCAAATCCGGTGCCGGTGCGGGTTTCGGTCATCATCATCGGCAGGTCCGTCCGTGGTGGGCTTGTTTCAGCAGCGAGCAGCGCCGATAAAATGGCAAAATCATCGTGATCGGTCAATTTCAGCAGCGATTTATCGCCAGTGACGGCAATCACGGTTTGGCCGGCGGCCTCGGCAAGGGCGCAATCATCGGTAAAGCTATCTTGGGCAGCAAACCGGCGGTGTAGATCAGTGATGATTTGCCGTCTGAATAATTGCGGTGTTTGTGCGGCAACGGTGCGCGCGCGGTCCGGACCGGTAGCGGTGATGGCATGCTTGGCCTCCAGGTCGCGATCAAGGCTTTTTAAGCTGTCAGACACCCGCAGAACAGGCACGGCCCCCGCCGCCGTGGTGCCGTCGATAGCGGCTAACAACCGGTCAAGCAACGCCGATGTCAAAAGTGGGCGCGCGGCATCATGGATCAGTACATAAGGGCAGGCTTTCGCATCAAGGTGGATATCAAGCGCGGTAAGGCCATTATGCACCGATTGTTGGCGGGTGCTGCCGCGGTCAGTAAAGATGACACTTTTATCAGCGTTGCACAGGCGGCGCGCCATTGCGGTAAAAGCCGGCGCTGTGACCACGGCGATATGGCTGATGCGAGGATGGGCGGCAAAAACATCAAATGAATGGCTGATCACCGGTTTTCCCGCAAGCGGCCAAAATTGTTTGGGTAGCATCCTGTTGGCCGTATTTGGCGCGTTACCGCCGTTGGCGGCACGGGTGCCCGATCCGCCGGCGACAAGGATAACGGCGCAGTCAGCGCGGGGCTGGAGTGGCAATGTGGTGTCTTGATCATGCATACCGCCCGTTATCCCCAATGACAGGGGCTTTGTCTATGGGATAATCGGCAACAAGCCTGTCAGGATCAGTTTGCGACATACAGCCAACCAAGACAGCAAAATGATGGATTTTTGTGCAATTTCTGCCTATTATCTGGGCGGTCAGGGTCAGGGCGTGCATTGTGCCGCCCGATATTTGCAAGCCGAAAGGTTGTTCATGTCGTTGTCTATTGGCGGGATTCCCGTGCCACATGCCGCCATCTTAGCGCCGATGTCGGGTGTTACCGATTGGCCGTTTCGCCGGGCGGTGCGCCGGTCGGGTGGTGGATTGGTGGTTACCGAGATGGTGGCCAGCGCCGCGGTTTTGGCGAATGTACGTACCGAAATGCGTAAATTGCGGATCGAGGCGCTGGCTGAAGCGCCATTATCAATCCAATTAGCCGGATGGGAACCACCGGTGATGGCCGAGGCGGCGCGCATATGCGCGGATCTTGGCGCGACCTTTATCGATATCAATATGGGGTGCCCGGCTCGCAAGGTAACAGGAAGATTGTCAGGCTCGGCACTGATGCGGGATCCGCATTTGGCGGCCGCGATCATCGCGGCGGTGGTTGCGGCGGTGTCGGTACCGGTGACGTTGAAAATGCGCCTTGGCTGGGATGATAACATGCGCAATGCCCCTGATTTGGCCAAGGTGGCGGCCGATATCGGGATTAAGATGATCGCCGTTCATGGGCGAACGCGATGCCAGATGTATAATGGCGCTGCTGACTGGCACCGTGTTGGCGAGGTTGTCGATGCGGTTGATGTGCCGGTGGTGGTGAATGGCGACATCAATTCGCTTGACGCTGTCAGCGCCGCCATTGATGCCAGCCATGCGGCTGGCGTTATGATTGGCCGTGGGGCCCAAGGGCGCCCGTGGCTGGTTGGTCAGGCCGGCGATCTGTTGGCCGGCCGGACGCCACAACCGGCGCCCGACATACCGATGCGGCACCAGCTTATGCGTCTTCATCTTGATGATATGATGACCCATTATGGCAGCGCCGCAATGCGTTTGGCGCGCAAACATATCGCCTGGTACGCGCATGGATTGCCCGGTGCTGCTGAATTGCGGGATATTGCCAATAATAGCACCGACGCGACCGCGGTGTTTGCCGCGGTTGACCGGTTTTTTGAGACGATGGACCCGGCATTGGTGGCAGCGTGACGGGTGGAGGCGATCAAATGGCGGTTGAGCAGGGTAAAATCATGGTGGAAAAATCGATCCAAATCGCCATTGCTGCTGGCGGCGAGGGGTTGGCTGAACAAATCCTGTCCGGCCTGCCAACGCCGCTGTTTGTCTTGGATAGCCATAACAGGTTTGTCTATCTCAATCAGGCTGGCGAGATGTTTTTCCAGTCGAGTGCGTCACTGTTGATCGGTGTGCCGCTTGAAAGTTTTATCCCCGCAGATTCGATGCTGTTTTCGATGTTGCGGCGGGCACGCGAGCAGCATTTATCGGTTGCTGATCAGGGGATGGAATTGGCCAACCCAAAAATCGGGCCAAAAGTGGTTAATGTACAAATAACCCCGTTTGGCGATACGCCACCGCGATTACTGGTATCGATTCAAGAACGCGCCTTGGCCGAACGGTTACGGGGGCAGTCGCTGTTCAGGGGAGCCGCCCGATCAATTTCATCAATGGCAGCAATGCTGGCGCATGAGGTGAAAAACCCGCTTGCCGGAATCAAAGGCGCGGCTCAGTTGCTGGAGACCGGGCTTGGCGCCGAGGATCGCGAGCTAACCCGCATGATTGTCGAGGAAAGTGACCGGGTGGCGGCGTTGCTTGATCGCATGGAAGGGTTTTCCGGCGGCCCCGGCCTGGTGTTCGGCGCGGTAAATATCCATGAGGTGTTGGATCATTGTCTACGCATGGCAAGCGCGTCATTCGGGGCGCATGTCAGTATCCGGCGGCACTATGACCCATCTCTGCCACCGGTTCATGGACATCGTGACCTGTTGATTCAGGCCTTTATAAATATAATTAAAAATGCTTGTGAATCTACTGAAAAAAATGCAGAAATTACCGTTATAACATCTTACTCTCATGGACGCAGAATGGCGTTTTCGGCGCATGAGGGCGGTCCCCATGCGCCGGTTCAGGTCGAGGTTATTGATAATGGTCGTGGGATACCCGACGAGTTGCGGGACAATGTGTTTGACCCGTTTGTGTCGGGGCGGTCAGGGGGAAGCGGTCTTGGGCTGACGATAGTGGCCAGTGTGATTGCGGATCATGGTGGTATGATGGAATTTGACTCGTCCCCAGGCCGAACCGCGTTTCGGTTCAATTTTCCGGTCGGGTCTGGACGGACGAAAAAAAAGGCTGTTGACGACAGTTTGATC
This sequence comes from Puniceispirillum sp. (SeqCode), assembly GCA_038116935.1. Classification (GTDB taxonomy): domain Bacteria; phylum Pseudomonadota; class Alphaproteobacteria; order Puniceispirillales; family Puniceispirillaceae; genus UBA3439. The sequence goes on from JAYOFA010000003.1 coordinate 74,606, forward strand.
AAACAAGATGTGGCAAATGACGGGGATCACCATGACTGATAAATCTGCCGTTATTCTTGTCGCCGAGGATGACAAGTCGGTACGGTTGGTTGTGCAGCAGGCGCTGGCGCGTCAGGGCTATGTGGTGCAATCAAGCGGTACCGCGGCCGGACTGTGGAAGCTTGTCGAGTCTGGCAAGGGTGATGTGCTGATCACCGATGTCGCCTTGCCGGATGGTGATGCGCTGGATTTACTGCCGCGCATTCAACAGCGGCGGCCAGATTTGCCGGTTATCGTGATGAGTGCAAGATCTACCTTGCTGACCGCGGTCAAGGCCCAGCAAATCGGTGTGTTTGAATATTTACCAAAACCATTTGAATTGCGAAGCCTGATCGAGGTTACGCAACGGGCTGTCGCCACTATTGGGTCATCGTCGCCAGCATCGGCAGCCGGGTCACCGCCGTTGGGTGCCACAACATTAGACGGCGCGGCGTTGGTCGGACGCTCGCCGGCCATGCAAGACATTTTCAAAGTGATGGCGCGAATTGTCAGTAACGATTTGACGGTGTTGATTTCGGGTGAAAGCGGCACCGGCAAGGAGCTTGTTGCCCGCGCGCTGCATGATCTTGGGCACCGCAAAGCGGGGCCGTTTGTAGCGGTCAATCTGGCCGCGGTCCCGCGTGACATGGTGGAAACCGAATTATTCGGACAGATCGGTCCAAGCGGCGAGATTGTGCATCAGGGGTGTTTTGCCAAGGCCAACGGCGGCACGCTGTTTCTCGACGAGGTGGGCGATATGCCGGCCGCGGTTCAAACCAGGCTGTTACGCGTTTTGCAGGATAACAGCTACCTACCGGTGGGGGCGCACAGGTCGGTCGAGGCGCATGTTAGGATCATGGCGTCAACCAATCAGAATTTGCATCATTTGATGCATCAGGGGCTGTTCCGAGAGGATTTGTTCTATCGGTTGAATGTGGTGCCGGTGCGGTTACCGCCATTACGCGAGCGCACCGAGGATATCGGGCCGTTGATCAGCCATTTTGTCGCCCGCGCCGATGCCGATGGAATGCCCGCCAAACGATTTACGCCTGACGCGCTGCAGCGACTGAAGGCGTGGCATTGGCCGGGCAATGTACGCGAGTTGGAAAATCTGGTACGCCGTTTGCTGGTGTTGCATGCTGACGATTTCGTTGATGCGGCTGCGGTAGACCGCGAATTGACTGACCAGGCTCCGGTTGAGCCTGCCGAAAGTGAAAGCCTGTCAGAGTCGGTCGATACGCACATCCGCCGCTATTTTCAGGCACTGAAAGGCGGGGTGCCGGCGCCGGGGCTCTATGGTCGGATTTTGCGTGAAGTTGAACATCCGTTGATCGTCGCCACCTTGGAGATGACCCGGGGTAATCAGGTGCGGGCCGCCGATATTCTGGGGCTTAACCGCAATACATTGCGGAAAAAGATCAAGGAATTGAACATAAGGGCAGGGCGATAGATGAACATGTCATTCGCTAAGACATGGGCTGGCGTTACGAATGGCGGCTGGTTGCGCGAGGATCGGTTGGCCTATTTGTCAATCATTTTTACACTGATCATGGGTGCGGTCACGGCCTATGCGCTGACCCGCGTCGATTATCTGTCAGGTGACACTGACCTACTGGTCTGGTTGGTAGCGATTGACGCGCTGGCATTGGTCGGGCTTGGGGCGCTGGTCGGGCGTCAGGTGTGGCGCTTGTGGCGCGAGCGTCGGCAGCGGCTTGCGGGCCATCAATTGCATTGGCGGCTGGCAATTTTGTTTGGCGGTGTAACAACATTGCCGGCCGTGATCGTCACGCTCTTTGCGTTGTTTGTTGTCGATTTTTCGTTGCGCGGGTGGTTTGCCGAGCGGATTTCAACGGCTGTCAATGAATCGGTACGGGTTGCCGAATCTTATTTTGATGAACATGCGCGGTCGATCTCCGGCGAAGTGCTGACCATGGCCAATGACATCAACCGCGAGGCCTACCGGCTTGCAGGCGAAGGTAATTTGATGGGACGTTACCTGAGCGATCAGGCGGCGCTACGAAACCTCTCCGATGCGATTATTTTTGATGGTAGCGGACAGGTTTTAGCGAAATCGCGCTTTGCGTTTGCGGTTACCTTTGCCAATCTTGAAACGAGCTGGGTGGAAAAGGCGCGCAATGGCGAAGTGGTGATTTTGCGCGCCGACGAAACCAACAAATTGCGTGCCGTGGTGAAATTGACAAGCTACGTTGACGCCTATCTTCTTGTCGGCAGGTTTATCGATGCCAAAGTTCTGGAGGCGATGGACCGATCGCGTTTGGCGGCCTCAGATTATCAGCAGCTTGGCTTCCAGCAGCTTGATATTCAGGTCAGTTTTGCCGTGCTGTTCGGGATCGTCCTATTGTTGATCTTAATCGCGGCCTTGTGGGTCGGGCTTAATCTGGCAACGGCGATTGTCGGGCCGCTTGGTTTGGTGATTCAGGTTGCCGAACAGGTGCGCGCCGGCAATTTGTCTGAACGCGTGCCGGCAGATATCGAGCTTGAGGAAATCGGCAGGCTTGGCGCGTCACTCAACCGCATGCTTGATGAATTGGTGCGCAGTCGAGAACAGTTGGTCCAAGCCAACGCACAGCTCGACCAACGCCGTGAATTTACCGAAGCTGTTCTTGGCGGCGTTTCATCCGGCGTGATCGGTCTTGATAAGACCGGGACGGTGACCTTGCCCAACGCGGCGGCACGAACGCTTCTTGGTAAACGTGACACTGACCTAATCGGGCGTAAATTAGCCGATATTGTGCCGGAATTTTCGCGTCTGCTGTCGATTATGAATCAAAAACGCCGCCGTTTTGCCGAAGAACAGATTATGTTGGTGGCTGCCGACAAGCCAATGACATTGCGGGCCCGGATTGTGGCCGAGATGATTGAAGGGCGGGTCATTGGCTTTGTTGTGACCTTTGACGATGTCACCAGTCTGTTGAATGCCCAGCGCAAGGCGGCATGGTCGGATATTGCCCGCCGCATTGCCCATGAGATTAAAAATCCCTTGACGCCGATCCAGCTGGCATCGGAACGGTTGCGCAAGAAATACCGTCCAACCAAGGATGAAGATGCAGCAAAATTTGAGGAATATGTCGAAATTATCGGGCGTCAGGTCGGTGATATTGGCCGAATGGTCGATGAATTCTCGGCCTTTGCCCGCATGCCGCAACCGAGAATGGAGCACGCATCGCTGATTGAGATTGCAAGTGGGCAGACGGCTCTATTTGCTGATAACAAAGCCGTAATCACGCTGTCGGTCGATAGTGCTGATGACCACTACAAGACGCTTTGTGATCCAGGGTTGGTGCGTCAGGCGCTGACCAATTTGTTACAAAATGCGATTGATAGTCTTGACGATAATCATGTCGAAAAGCCCCAGATTGACCTCGGTTTAGCTAGGGACCAGGACGGAATCCGTCTAACGGTAACCGACAATGGCCCCGGTTTCCCGGATATGGATCTGGCCAAGCTATTGGAACCTTATGTCACCACGCGGCAGAAGGGCACCGGCCTGGGGCTGGCGATTGTCAGTAAAATCATGGAAGATCATGGTGGCGCGTTGCAGCTTGGTCGGGCCACATCAGGCGGGGCGGTTGTGACATTGCTGTTCCCCGATCGATCCCACCCCGATGAGAAAGGCCACAAAAATGGCTGACGATATTCTGATTGTTGATGATGAAAAGGATATTCGCGCGCTTCTCGGTATGATGCTTGAAGACGAAGGGTATGATGTCACCACCGCATCCAATGCAAATGAAGCGCGGACAGCATTGCTTGCCAACCCACCCAAGCTGGCCATTCTTGATATTTGGATGCGTGAGTCCGACATGGACGGAATCGAATTGCTGGAATGGGTGAAGTCAGTCTATCCCCAACTGCCGGTTTTGATGATATCCGGCCATGGTACTATCGAGACCGCGGTGCAGGCGATACGGCTTGGGGCTTATGATTTTATCGAAAAACCATTTAAGGAAGCGCGTCTGTTGATGACCGTTGAGCGTGCGCTTGATAATGCACGCCTTTCCATTGAAAACAACGCGTTGCGAGCCAGAGTTCGCGATGATCTTAGTGCCGAAATCATCGGTCATTCATCATCTATGCGGGCGGTCCGGCAATCCATCGCCAAAGTGGCGCCAACCGCCAGCCGGGTGTTGATCGGTGGTCCGAATGGCAGTGGAAAGGAGTTGGCCGCACGGGCCATTCATGCCGCATCGGCGCGCGGGCACGAACAATTCATTGTTGCAAATTGTGCGCGGTTGGCCACCGAACGGGTCGATGTGGAACTTTTTGGGGCTGAAAATCTGCAAAGTCATCGCCGTGTTGTTGGTTTGTTTGAACAGGCACATCGTGGCACGCTGTATTTTGACGAGATTTGCGACCTGCCGGTTGAAACGCAGGGCAAGATTGTGCGTGCGGTTAATGAACAACGGTTTCGTCGGGTAGGCGGCAACAGCGAGGTAACGGTTGATGTGCGGGTCATATCTGCCTCAAGCAAGGATTTACCGACCGAAATCCGCGAAGGGCGGTTGCGCGAGGATCTGTATTACCGGCTGGGGGTAGTGCCCTTGACGATTCCCCCCCTGGCCAATCGCCGTGAAGATATCCCGCTGTTGGCTAAATATTTCGCCAAAAGGCTGGCGCAAAATCTGGGGGTTCGGCCCATTCAGTTCAGTGACGAGGTGTTTGCCGCGCTGCAAAGCTATGACTGGCCGGGTAATGTAAGGCAAATCCAGAATATTATCGAAACCATGTTGATTATGGCGCCGGCAGAGCGTGATCTGCCGGTCGGCCTTGATCTTTTGCCGGCTGAAATTCAAAATTTGTCGCGTAATACAACAGGGGCCGGGCTTGATACGTTTATGGCGCTTCCCTTGCGGGGGGCGCGCGAATTGTTTGAAAAACAATATCTCGAAACGCAGTTGAGCAGATTTGATGGTAATATCTCGCGGATGGCGGTATTTATCGGCATGGAACGGTCGGCCTTGCATCGTAAAATGAAGGCGTTAGACATTTCCGCGAATTTGCAAGACGAGGAATCAAAGGCATGAAAATTGTCATTTGTGGGGCCGGGCTTGTCGGCTCGGCCATCGCGCGACATTTGAGTGAAGAACAGAATGACGTCACAGTCATCGATGCGTCAGTCGAAAATATCCAGCGTATTACCGATCAGTTTGATGTGCATGGTGTGGTTGGCGTTGCCTCGCATCCACATCGACTTGCCGAGGCCGGGGTGCAGGACGCCGAACTGTTGATTGCGGTGACCGAGTCGGACGAAGTGAATATGGTCGCATGCCAGGTCAGCCACACGATTTTCAACACCCCGGTAAAAATTGCACGAATCCGCAGCAACGCCTATCTCGACCCCTCATATGGCGGCTTATATGGGGCCGAAAACCTGCCGATTGACCATATCATTTCGCCCGAGGCGGAAGTGTCGGCGTCAATCAGCAACCAATTGCGGGTGCCCGGCGCGTTTGACGTCAAAAATCTATGTGATGGTAACATGAACCTTGTTGGCGTGCGGTGTACCGATACCTGTCCAACATTGGGCACATCATTACGGCATCTGACCGGATTATTTCCCGATTTGAAGATGACCATTCTGGCTATTATCCGCGACGGGGCGGTGATTTTGCCGCGATCTGGCGAAGAATCTATGCAAGTCGGTGACCGGGTGTATTTTGTGTGTGACAGTGCGCATCTGGACCGAGCGATGGCCAGTTTTGGGCATGAGGAGAGCGCGGCACGTTCGGTGGTGATCGCCGGTGGTGGCAGCATCGGCTTGATGCTATCGCGTGAAATAGAGACGCATTTTGCCAATACTGCAAGCCAGATCATCGAATTAAAGCCCGAACGGGCCCGCGCGTTGGCACAGGAACTGGCCGATACCGGGGTGATCAATGGTGATGCGCTCGACGGCGCCATTCTACGCGAGGCCGGCGTTCATCAGACCGAAACATTTGTTGCGGTTACCGAGGATGACGAGGTGAATATTTTGTCGGCCTTGTTGGCCAAACGAACCGGTGCCAAACATGCGGTGGCGCTGGTCAATGTGCCTGGCTTTATTCCGCTGGTCAGTACGCTTGGCGTTGACGCGGTGATCAATCCGTCACAAATTACCGTATCTTCGATCCTTGAGCATGTGCGACGTGGCCGAATTCGTGATGTACATCCGATTATTGAAGATCTTGGCGAGGTTCTGGAGGCCGAAGCGTTGTCATCATCGCTTCTTGTTGGCAAGCCCCTACGAAATGCCAAAATTCCCAAAGGTATTGCGATTGGCGGCGTCTATCGTGACGGCGTTGCTATGCCGGTGCGCGGCGATACGGTGATCGAAGCGGGTGATACAGTCATTATCTTTGTGTCACGCGGCCGCATTGCCCAGGTTGAAAAGCTGTTGTCGGTCAGGCTTGATTTCTTCTAGCCACAGCGCCACCGGTTTTTTCATACAACATAGATGAAAAAGCTGTTGGCAATTCCTCCTAATCGTTGCCATTGTGGTTCTATGGTTTTGATAGTAACCTTCTTGACTTAGGGGGATAATAAGATGGCCAGTGAAAAGAGCCGCAATTTGCAAGAGGTTTTCCTCAACAACATCAGAAAATCGCATGCTGCTGTAACGGTGTTCTTGGTCAACGGGGTCAAATTACAGGGGATTGTCACATGGTTTGACAATTTCTCGATCTTGTTGAAACGTGATCAACATGTGCAGCTTGTCTATAAGCATGCGATCTCGACCATTATGCCGGTTGCGCCTGTGCATCTGCAGGAATTCGAGGATCAGGACGCGGACCCTGATAGTGACTAACCCGTGCGTCGCAACGGCGCCGGCATTGTTGGTTCAGGACAGGGTATTGAAACCCCCCGTGGCCACCTTGTTGCGGGTTTGGCGTCGGTCTGGAGCATCGACAACGGTTCCATCCAGGTCTTGACGGGCCGTTCATGGCGACCTCGAATCAGGCCGGCTGTGACGGTGTGCGGGCGGCGATCTGGGCGTCGTGACCGGATTTATTCAGCGGCTTTTCTTTTGGCTTGTTGCCAGTATGATTCCATTTGAGCAAGATCAACATGTTGAAAATTTTTGTGTTTAGAAACAACTATATCTTCAACAGTGTTAAATCTCTGCTCGAATTTTGAGTTGCCGTGCTGTAACGCTGTTTCCGGGTCAATGCCGGCTTTGCGCGCCACATTGACAGCCGCGAACAACAGATCGCCAACCTCATCCTTGATGCGGTCTTGGTCGGGCGCTGTTTTGTCAAGTTCGGCGGTCAGTTCGGCGGCTTCTTCCTGCAGCTTGTCGATAGCTTGCGCTAGGTTGGGCCAGTCAAAACCAACCCGGGCGGCCCGTTTTTGTAATTTGAGGGCGCGTAATAGCGGTGGTAGCCCGCGCGCAATGCCGTCAAGAAGGCGTGTTTCACCCTTTGCGGCGCGTTCGCGGGCTTTAACATCTTCCCATAATCCGGTTTGGGCATCAGCGGTTGGACGGTCGGCATCGGCAAAAACATGCGGGTGCCGCGCGATCATTTTGTCACTGGTCGATTGCGCGACATCGGCCAGGTCAAAACTGCCTTCTTCCTCGGCAATACGGGCATGGAACACCACCTGAAGGAGAAGGTCACCAAGTTCGTCGCGTATCGCATTACGGTCACCGGTCGCAATCGCGTCGGCGACTTCATAGGCTTCTTCGATTGTGTAGGGGGCGATGCTGGCGAATGTTTGGTCAACATCCCACGGGCAGCCGCTATGCGGGTCACGCAATTGCGCCATTATACCGACCAAACGGTCGATTTCTTTTTGGTATTTTGTCATCAGGCAAGCCTAGCAAAATCTGCTATTTTGAAACAACTTAAAGTTTGATACACTGCGCCTTACCGACAGGTCATTTATCGACAAGATGGTAACGAACGCCCGCAAACTGTTACGTCTATTGTACTGAATTTACAAAAACATTTGCCAATTTTGACGAAATGCCGCACTAGAGTGCAGATAGTGTCAACCAGCGCTGTTGCCAAGTCGAAGATGGCAAAGTTGCATTTCCCAAGGATAGTCGCATGATCAATACAGACAACGACCAAGCCAATAATGCAAAACCGGGATTATTGGCCCGGTTTCGCGGTTGGTTTTTTACCGGATTGCTGGTAACGGCGCCGATCCTTTTAACCGTGTATATCACCTGGGCGGCGATCGAATTGATCGATGGGCAGGTCAGCGCGTTGATCCCCGGAGTCAAAGGGTCTGCTTTTGGCAATGTGCCTGGTGTTGGCCTTGTGATCGGCATTGTACTGATTACGCTGATCGGGGCTATCGCCGCTGGGTTTCTTGGCCGCTGGGTGATCCGGCTTGGCGAGGCGGTGTTGAACCAAATGCCGGTTGTCCGCTCAATTTACGGGGCAACCAAGCAAATCCTTGAAACGGTGATTTCCACACAATCCGATGCGTTTCGCGAGGTGGTGCTTGTTGAATATCCGCGTCGTGGCCTGTGGGTGATCGGGTTTGTGACCGGATCGACGAAAGGGGAAACAGCACGTCGCTTGAATGGGAATAACGTGAATGTTTTTATTCCAACAACGCCAAACCCAACTTCGGGCTTTTTGCTGTTTTGCCCGAAAAAAGACCTTGTCTATATGGATATGAGCGTCGAGAACGCGGTCAAGCTCGTGGTATCGGGCGGGATTATTACGCCGCCTGACAAAGTCGGTCAGCCAGCTGTCCCAGCCAGCCCCCAAGCCCACGCTAAAAAAACCCCAGCTAAAAAAGCCCCAGCTAAAAAAGTGACGGGCAAAAAGCCCCCAGCTAAAAAAGCGGCGGCCAAAAAAGCGGCGCGCAACACTTAGGTTTCTCTTGGCTGACGGTGTTCTACGATTTTGTGTGCCTGTTTTACGGTGTTGACTGCCGGGTTTATCCAGCGGCCAGAAAACGCACCGCGCTGTCGCGTTCAAACAGGCTAAGAAGCAGGTCGAGCTGTGCCTTGTCTGGGGCGTGCAGCATGCGGGCGGCTTCGGTCCTCGCGGTCGCAAGAAGGTCGGCATGAACAGCGAGGTCGGCCAGCACAAATTCAGGCATACCGGACTGGCGCTGCCCCAAGAATTCGCCGGGCCCGCGCAACGCTAAATCCTTTTCAGCAATCATAAATCCGTCATTGGTGGCACGCATGACGCCAAGCCGTTCACTTGCGGTTTGACTAAGGGGGCCTTGATATAAAAGCAAACAACTGCTTTGCACATCGCTTCGCCCAACACGGCCGCGTAATTGATGAAGTTGCGCGAGACCAAACCGTTCGGCATGTTCAATGATAATGATGCTTGCCTCCGGCACATCAACACCGACCTCGACAACCGTTGTCGCAACAAGAAGGTTCGCCCGGCCATCGCGAAACTCCTGCATGGCCGCGTCGCGCATATCTGCCTTCATTTTGCCATGGGCCAGCATCACCGTGCAGTCCGGTAAAGCCCGCACAAGGCTGGCATGGCGATCTTCAGCGGCGGCGATATCCAGCTTGTCGGATTCTTCAACAAGCGGGCAAATCCAATAGGCGCGCTTGCCATCGCCTAAGGCGCGCCGTAACCCTTCGATTACTTCACCAAGCCGGTCATTTGGCAGGATGCGGGTGTCAATCTCGCGGCGGCCGGCCGGCTTTTCATCAAGGCGCGAATGATCAAGGTCGCCATAGGCAGTCATCGCAAGGCTACGCGGGATGGGTGTTGCGGTCATCACCATCACATCGACATTTGCCCCTTTTTGGCCAAGCAGGATGCGCTGGCGCACACCAAAGCGATGCTGCTCGTCAACCACGGCAAGCCCAAGATCATGAAAGATTACCGAATCTGACAACAGCGCATGTGTGCCGACAACAAGGCCTAATTGACCATCAGCCAGCGCGGCAAGGGTGTTTTTGCGCGAACGCGGTGTGTGGCCATCACCGCCATCATCGGTACTGGTGGTGCGTCCTTGGCCTAGCAAAAGCCCGACCTCGATGCCAAGCGGGGACAGCAGCGCGCTGATGCTGGCATAGTGCTGGCGGGCCAGCACCTCGGTCGGGGCTAATAAGGCCGCTTGCGCGCCTGATTCAAACGTGGTCAGCATCGCCCAAAGCGCAACCACGGTTTTGCCGGCCCCAACGTCGCCTTGAAGCATGCGTAACATACGGCGTGGCTGCGCTTGGTCGGCAGTGATTTCGGCGATGGCGCGGTCTTGGGCGTTGGTCATCTTGTAGGGAAGGCTGTCACGCAATGCCGCGGTCAAGCAGCCATTGCCAGAATAAGCGCGGCCGGGAATATTATCGGCCGCATCTTGACGCACCAATTGCAGCGCCACTTGATTCGCCAACAGCTCGTCAAAGGCAAGGCGTGATCGTGCCGGGCTGGTTGGCAAAAGATCGTTGGCATCGCGCGGCGCGTGAACTGTGCGCATTGCGGTCGCAAAATCCGGCCACCCCATTTTGGTCACAAGGTCTGGTGCAATCCATTCGGGCAGGTCGGGAATGCGGTCAAGCGCATCGCGCATCACCCGTTGCAGGACTTTCGGTGTCAGCCCGGCAGTCAACGGATAAACCGGTTCATAAACCGGCATCTTATCGGCCGCATCCAGAGTGATGATGTGATCCGGATGCGCCATTTGCGCGCGGCCCTGAAACAGTTCGACACGGCCGCTGACAAGGCGTCGTTCCCCAACAGGTAATTGCCGGGCGATATAGTCATTGCGCGCGTGGAAAAACACCAACTCAAGCGTGCCGCCATCGGTTTCAGAAAACACCCTATATGGGCGCCTTGTGCCGCGTGGTGGCGTATCGTGCTTGACCACCAAAATATCGAACGTAGCCACCATGCCGTCGTGAATTTCGGTCAAGGCAGGGCGCTGACTGCGATCGATCAGGCCGATCGGAAGGTGGCGCAACACATCAATCACATGGGTGCCGATGCGTTTTTCCAGAATGCCGGCCAGTTTGGCGCCAACACCGGACAGGCTGGTTGTGGCGGCAAATAGCTGAAAAATCTGGGGGGGGCGTTTGGGGTGCAACAGGCCTACCTATCTTTGGTGCAATCATCGGCAAGGTGCAAGACCCGCCACGGGGTAAGATTATCACAAAAAGCGGCGCGTCGCTCAAATGATGATCTTTGCCGGTTATGATCTTTGCCCGTTGTGATTTATGGCGGGGATGATCTATGGCGGGGAAACCAGCTTGCGGCTAGGCACGGGACGGCTTATCTGCTATCCCATCAGCCAATCGCTATCCCGGAGATCACCATCATGCCGACACCATCTCAAGCCCAGTCCGGTCAGGACGTGTCCGACCGTGTCCGCCGGTTAATTTATCGGGCGAGCTATACCGGCATGAAGGAGACGGATTTGCTGCTAGGGCATTTTGCCAAAACGCATCTACCAAATCTCGACGCTGCCGGTCTTGATGATTTTGAGGCGATTTTGGCTGCTGGTGATCCTGCTATCTATGCATGGGTGATGGGAAACGAGCCGGTCCCCGAGGTCTATGACACCCCCGTTTTTCATCTAATTAAAGAATTTAATAAAAACGCATAAATAAATGAAAAACATCAATAAAATTAAATTAGGAAAAGATGTCTGGGGGGCGCCTGAAGGGGTGATTTCGCTGGCGTTGGCGCATGCGGTTAATCACCGTGCGCATTTGGTGTATGTCGCCCGTGACGATGCCCGTTTGGCATCGATGCAGGGCCTTGTAATGGCGGTGGCGCCGTCTACCCGCATCCTGCAACTGCCAGCATGGGATTGCCTGCCTTATGACCGGCTTTCGCCGCAAGGTGGGCTTGTCGGCCGGCGGGTTGATGCGCTTGCTCAGCTGGCCACGGGCGGCGGTGATGCTGGCGTTTTGTTGCTGACCACGGTCAATGCCTGGCTTCAGCGGGTCCCGCCTCGGTCCTATTTTGCCGACAGCAGTCTTGTTGTTCGGCCGGGCGCATTACGGCATGCCGGGCAGGGCGGCCCCGGGGCGCTTACCGCCTTTTTGGCACAACATGCCTATCTCCGCACCGACACGGTTCGCGAAACCGGTGAATTCTCGGTTCGTGGCGGCATTTTCGATGTGTTTCCGCCGGGGCTGGATGCGCCGGTTCGGCTTGATTTTTTTGGTGACGAGGTTGAAACGATCCGGTGGTTTGATGCGGCGACCCAACGGACCACCGGGCCATGTGATCACCTGGTTTTACGGCCGGTTGCCGAATTCGCGATTGAACCTGAGACAATTGCCCGGTTTCGGACCGGCTATCTTGCCCAGTTTGGCGCAACCGCCAGCCGCGATGCGCTCTATGAGTCGGTATCTGACGGGCGAACGCACCCCGGCATGGAACATTGGCTGCCGCTGTTTCATGATCATATGGAACGGGTGGCCGATTATTGCGCCGATTGGACGGTGATGCTCGATCATGAGGCGGATGCGGCAATGACGGCGCGCTGGGACCAGATCGAGGATTTTTATCAGGCACGATCCAATCACGGCGATGATGATCCGGCAAGTCCCTATCGCCCACTACCGGTTGAACATTTGTATCTGACCCGCGATGAGGGGGACCACCTGCTGGCGGCCGGCAAGGTGGGGCGGTTTTATGCTTTTGCACCGGTAGATATCGCCCCGGATGCGGACCCCTTACATTTTGATGCTGGCGGGCGGCCGGTGCCCCGCCTTGCCCGTGCCGATAGCGGTACTATGATTGCCGATCTTGTGTCGCGGGTCGATGAAGAGGCCAGAACAAGCCGCCGGCCGGTGGTGTTGGCCTGCAGTTCCCACGGCGCGGCAAGCCGTCTTACCGATTTGTTCGCGGCGTTAGATAACGCGCCGCGCCCGTCACAAATAACCGATTTGACAGCCGCGACGCGCGGCGGTCTTTACCTGATGCAATGGCCGCTTGACGCTGGTTTCGAGACGGATCAGCTACTGGTCTTTGCCGAACCTGACCTGTTTGGGCAAAAGCTGTCGCGCCCCCGCGCCAAACGGGGCCGTGGGGACGATTTCCTACGCGAAGCCAGTGCCCTTGAAACCGGTGATTTGGTCGTGCATGCCGAACATGGTATTGGCCGCTATGACGGGCTGATCACCGTCAATAGTGCCGGCGGTGATCATGATTGCTTGCATCTGGTTTATGCTGGTGGCGACAAATTATATTTGCCTGTTGAAAATATTGAATTGTTGTCGCGTTATGGCAATGCAGGGACTGACGCCCAGCTTGACCGGTTGGGTGGGGCCGCATGGCAGGCGCGGGTGGCGCGGATCAAGGGCCGGGTCAAGATCATGGCCGAACAATTGATCAAAATTGCTGCCCAACGGCAACGCGCGCGGGCCGAATCATTGGTTCCCGAAGATGGCAGCTATGCCGAATTTTGTGCGCGTTTTGCCTTTACCGAGACCGAAGATCAGAGCAATGCCATCGAGGATGTGATGGTCGATCTGGCGTCTGGTCGTGCCAGCGACCGGTTGATTTGTGGCGATGTTGGCTTTGGTAAAACCGAAGTGGCATTGCGCGCGGCTTTCATTGCGGCAATGGCTGGGTATCAGGTGGCGCTGGTTGCCCCAACAACCTTGCTCGCACGTCAACATGGCAAAGTGTTTGTCGACCGGTTCAATGGCTTTCCGGTCAAGATTGGCGTGCTATCACGAATGACCCCAGCGACCGAGGCCAAACAACTGCGCACCGACATGGCCAGCGGCGAGGTGCAAATCGCGATAGGTACACATGCACTTTTAGCAAAAACAATCAATTTCAACAATTTAGGATTGTTGATTGTTGATGAAGAACAGCATTTTGGCGTAGGGCAAAAAGAGCGGTTAAAAGAATTACGTGGCGACATCCATGTGCTCACACTGTCGGCAACACCAATCCCCCGTACCTTGCAGATGGCTTTATCTGGCGTGCGGGACATGTCGTTGATCGCGACTCCCCCGGTTGACCGGTTGGCGGTACGCACCTTTGTTGGCCCGTGGGATGGCGTGGTGCTGCGCGAGGCGGTCCAGCGTGAAATGTTCCGTGGGGGGCAGGTTTTTGTCGTCTGCCCGCGGATCGATGATATGCAGCGGGTGTATGATAGGGTCAGGGCGCTGGTGCCAGATGCCCGGATTTTGTCGGCCCATGGGCAAATGCCAGCTACCGAACTCGATCAGGTGATGACACGGTTTGCCGATGGCGAGGCCGATATTCTTCTGTCGACCAATATCGTCGAATCCGGCATTGATATTCCGTCGGCCAACACCATGATCATTCATCGAGCCGATATGTTTGGCTTGTCACAATTGTATCAATTACGGGGCCGTGTTGGCCGTGGGCGGCAGCGCGCTTATGCCTATTTGACATCGGATCCAAACCGCTTGCTGACCCCGCATGCGCGGCGCCGCCTTGAGGTTATGCAAACGCTTGATACGCTCGGCGCTGGGTTTACCCTGGCGTCCTATGACATGGATATTCGCGGGGCTGGCAATCTTTTAGGTGATGAACAATCGGGCCATGTGCGCGAGGTTGGGGTCGAACTGTATCAGGAAATGCTGCGTCAGGCGGTTGATGCCGCCCGCACCGGCAGCGACGAGCGTGATGAAAAACAGGCGCTATGGACACCGCAAATCAATCTTGGTGTCGAGATACGTCTACCCGAAAGCTATGTCCCGGATCTGACTGTCAGATTGTCGTTATATCGGCGTATTGCCAGCCTTGCCGATCCGTCAGACACTGACAGTTTGCTGGCAGAACTTGTTGACCGCTTTGGCCCGCTACCAGATTCGGTCAAGAATTTGTTCGCGGTGATCGATTTGAAACAAATGTGCCGCCGGACCAATGTTGAAAAAATCGATGCCGGCCCCAAAGGGTTGTCATTGGCGTTCAAAGACAATCATTTTGATCGTCCTGACCAGTTGATCGGCTGGATTGCCGGTCAGGCCGGCCGTGTACAGCTTCGTGCTGATCATCGTTTGGTGGTGGTGTCGGCTTTGCCGCGTGCCGATATGCAGATTCCCGCCTGCCGCGTGGTGTTGCAGGAGTTGGTTGCCCTTCTTTAAGTGTCGGCTTTTGCGGTCGCTGCCGCGTCAATCACCGGGATGATGTGGTCGGGTAAATGGGCGCCCGCTACAGCATATTGTCCTCCAAATACCATGAATGGGACCCCGTCAATTCGTAACTGTCGGGTCATGCCGAGGTCGGTATTGATTTGATTGTCAAACCGTTGATCGGTTGCGGTGTCAGCCGGCAGGTCAAGCCCTGCCGCACTGGCAAGGCTGGCCAGCGCGTCCGGGTTGCCAATATCCACGCCATCGAGGAAATAGGCTTTGAACAATATCTCGCTTAAATCGACACCGGCGGCGGCGGCGGCCAAAATAAAACGGTGCGCGCGACGACTATCTGGCGTGCGTTTGATCGCATCAAAATTGAAGCTGATACCGCTATCAAGGCCGGCGGCGGCAATCCGGCCATAGACCGCATTGGCTGCATGCCCAAATTTGCCAAGAAGATAGGCTTGTCGGTCCATACCATCTTCAGGCATTGATGGATTCAGCAAAAAACAGCGCCAGATATAGC
Source organism: Puniceispirillum sp. (SeqCode) (assembly GCA_038116935.1). Classification (GTDB taxonomy): domain Bacteria; phylum Pseudomonadota; class Alphaproteobacteria; order Puniceispirillales; family Puniceispirillaceae; genus UBA3439. The sequence continues at coordinate 90,148 of JAYOFA010000003.1, forward strand.
GTGGTGTCACCTGTGGCCGCGCCGCAAATGCCGCATCAAGCCGGTGTTTGCCGATATAGCACCATGGGCAAATGATATCGGCATAAATTTCGACGTCGATTTGTGTCTGGCTCATTAAACATCCCCAATTTGCGCTATCATATCCGAATAAAGGTGGGCAGGCCAGTCACCGATCTTGGGTCTTTTCTCGGCTGATAGGTTTAACCGGCGGATCAAAGATGTTAGATAGGATGGTCAAGCGGGGGATCAGGCCGGCCGATTGGCGTGGCGTCTCTGAAAGGGTTGTTGATGCCGGAGAAAAGTGCATTTGAAACATCATCGGGCATGTCGCGCGCAAAAATCGAGGCAGCGCGCGACCGTATCTTAGGCATGAAAACGATGATTGTTGCGGTTAGCGGCAACACCGACACACCGCAGATTGGTGTGTCACCATTCATTCGGCGCGATGACGGGCTGTATATATATACCAGCCACCTGTCGCAGCATGTGCGCGACCTTCTGGCCTGTGGGGTGACGACCTGCCTGCTTTGCGCTGATGAAACCGACAGCCAGAATATTTGGGCCCGGAACCGGCTGAAATTCACCGCGACGGCGACCGAAATATCGCGTGATGATGCCCTTTTTGCAAGCTTGTGCGATGCCTTTACCGCGACCCATGGACCGACAATGGACTTGATCCGGAATTTTACCGATTTTCATATGTTACGGCTTGATCCCGACGCCGCGGTGCTGGTGCTTGGGTTTGCCAAGGCGTTCCGCCTAGCGGGGCCGGACTTTGCGATTGTTGCACATTTAAGTGAGGCATAGGCCGATGGCGTCACTGCCGGTTTTGTGGAGCTTTCGTCGATGCCCCTATGCGATGCGGGCACGTCTGGCGATTGCCGCTAGCGGGCAGCCGGTTGTGTTGCGGGAAATCCTGTTGCGTGACAAGCCAACCGCCTTTGTCGCCGCATCACCCAAGGCGACGGTGCCGGTGTTGCAACTGGCTGACGGTACGGTCATTGATGAAAGCCGTGATATCATGATGTGGGCGCTGACCCAGTCTGACCCGGACGGGTGGCTTGCCGTATGGCAGCGTGACCAAGACGCCGCTTTACGTTTTCTTGACCATCTTGACGGACCATTCAAAGCGCATCTTGACCGGTACAAATATGCCAGCCGATATGACAAATCTGCAGCTGTTATGCATCGTGACAGCGGGGCGGCGTTTTTGGTTGATCTTGACCGGATCTTGTCAGGGCAGGCGGCCTTGTCGGGGGCAGCAGCTGGACTTTTGGATTTTGCGAGCCTACCCTTTGTGCGTCAGTTTCGTATAGCCGATCCGCTGTGGTTTGACGCGCAGCCCTGGCCGCATCTTGATCGCTGGCTTTCGGTATTTTTGACCAGCGCTCGCTTTGCCAGGGTTATGCATAAATACGCGCCATGGGATGCTGCGGCATCGCCGGTATTGTTTCCGCCAGCCCCCTAAAGGCCGAGGCGACCAGCTATCAGCCGTGCGTAACGATCGCCGCCGCGAAAATGTCATGAAATTGTAATGCTGGCATCGTATATAGTCAAACCAGTGGAGGCTGGGCATGCTTGATGATAGCGGCAATCTGATGAAACCGATCGACAGCGGTGCCGTTCTCGCGCAAAAGGTTGCATCCTTTCGCCGGTGGCCATCTTCGATACAGGAACTGGCCAAAGCCGCGCTGCGCACATTGATTGCCGAAGACCGTATCAACCGGTTTTTGGAGCAAAATCGACTTTTCAATGATTTCGATTTCATAGATGCGGTCTTTGAAGAGCTGGCGGTTGATTGTCATATTGGTCACGGTGAACTTCGCAATATACCGGCGCGCGGCCGTGTAATCATTGTGGCTAATCACCCGCTTGGCGGCCTTGATGGTCTCGCCCTGCTGCGCTTGGTTGGCAGCATTAGGCGCGATGTGCGGGTCGTCGCCAATGAGCTATTGCTGAATATTGATCCGCTAAAAGGTGTATTTTTGCCTGTTGATGTTTTTGGCAATGGCACAAGCAAAGCGCATCTTAGTCGGATTATGGACGCGTTGGCAAATGAGGAGGCGGTGATTATTTTTCCGGCTGGTGAAGTCTCCCGGGCAGGGGTGCATGGCATTCGTGACCGAAAATGGCTGTCCGGTTTTATTCGGATTGCCGAAAAAACCGCCGCACCGGTGGTGCCGATCCATATCAAAGCGCGGAATTCGGCATTATTCTATCTGACCGCAAAACTCAGTGCATCCCTTTCGATGCTGATGTTACCACGCGAAATGACCCAGTTTACCGGCAAAATCGCGTTGACAATCGGCGCGCCAATTGAGGCTGAGACCCTGCATGCATTGCCGCTGCGCCGGGGCGAAAAAGCCCAGCTTATGGCGCGACATTTGCACCGTATCGGCAAGGGCAGGCCGCCGATTCTTGAGATCTGCAAACCTGTTATTCATCCGGTCGACAGGCAAAGTTTGCGGGCGCATTTGCAACAGGCTGAACGATTGGGCACAACAGCAGACAATATGCATATTCTGCTTGTCGATTTTGCCGACAATAAGCCAGTTATGGATGAAATCGGGCGGCTTCGCGAACTGACATTTCGGGCAGTTGGTGAAGGCACGGGCCAGCATAAAGACCTTGATGTCTATGATCGCTATTACCGTCATCTTGTGTTGTGGGATGACGCCGCGCTGGAAATTGCGGGGGCTTACCGGCTTGGTGAGGTGTGGCGTTGGCAGGACCGTGCGCCGGCCAATCTGTACACGCATAGTCTTTTTGATTTTAACCCGGACATCATGCCATGTCTGGACCAAGGTCTGGAATTAGGGCGAAGCTTTGTGCAGCCCCATTACTGGGGACGGCGTAGCCTTGATTATCTGTGGCAGGGTATTGGTGCCTATCTGGCGGTGAACTCAGACGTCCGGTATCTATTTGGTCCAGTTTCCTTGTCTAATCGATTAAGCCGCAGCGCACGCGACCATCTTGTCCATTTTTACAGTACACATTTCTACGATGAGCAAGACCTTGTGCGGCCGCGCATGGCCCATTTGATTGAGCCATCATCGGTTGACCTGTTGCGCCAGATTATGCCAGGTCGGGATTTTGACGCAGAGCAGGCGGTGCTAAAAGAGCGTCTTGCGGTTATGGGGTTGAAAATACCAACGCTTTACAAACAATATGCGGATGTGTGCCTGGCTGGCGGCGTTCGCTTTTGCGGATTCAATATTGACCCGCATTTTAACCATTGCACCGACGGTTTTGTGATGGTTGATACCGCGCTGTTAAAACCCAAAAAGCGGGCGCGTTATATTAAAACTGGCCAGTAAATTGGCGATTTTCGGTCTTTTGGCCTTGATCTTGCATCTCCTGCCTCAGACATGCGTGTAATGGAGGAGGCTATGTCGGAAAAACTGTCGACCGATATGATTGTCGATATTATCGAGGCCACGGTGCGGGTTCTTGTCGGGCTTGGCCTGTCGCGCGATGAAGCGTTGCAGGTGATGCTTAGCCAGATGGCCGCACAGGTTAGCCCCGATGTGATGCAGATCGCTGCCAAACTCAACGCCGAATATCATAAAGATTTTGAAAAGGCGAATTGGACAAGTGACGCCAGCAGCCATGATGATAGCGCGGATTATGGGGCCGAGGTTGGTTCGGCTGAATATGCATTAGGGCCGCTTTAGACGCGACGGTCTTATAAAATACGGACTTCTCCGGCAGCTGGGTCAACCGCAACCATCTGACCGGTCTTGATCAAAGTGGTCACATCGCCATCGATAAAGCGATCGCACATGGCCATATCGGCCATAGCGGCACCCTGCACCAATATCGTGTTGGCATTGTTGAATAAAATAGCTTTTGGCGTGATACCGCGCGATTGCATTTCATAGAGCATCCACGCTGTCGCAACGCCGCCCTTGGCGGTATTTAGCACGAGAATTTTGTCGCGATAGGACTGGCCCGCCAATTTATGCTGTGGCCGGGAAAATACGCCTTTGATCCGGTCAAGATCATACCGCGCCGAAAAATTGTCGTCGGCGACCAAGGCTTCGCCGGTGACCGCTGGGCCAACCCCGATATGGCATTTCAAAATCTGCATCAGACAATTTCCCCCGCGGCGGCGGCGGCGACACAATCGGCCATGCTGGCCAAAGCAGGTTGATACCCATAGCCACCTAAAATATTGACAATCTTGGCCGAATTACTGAGCAATCTGACCCACCCATTGGCTTCGCCAATTTCACGCGCATATTGATTGTAAAAGCAGGTGCCCTCCAGCACCGTTCCCCCACTGCTCTCGATCCGGCTGACGAACCCCATGCGTTTGGCGTCACCAAAGGTTTGCGGTGATGTACACACAATCACCGGGACCGCCATTCTTTGCCCATCCATCAGGCGCGCCACCTGTTCCATTTCGACAATCGACAATTGCGGCGCGGCAAATACCACCACATCGACCTTGTCACCTTTACGCCCGAATTGTGACCTTAGGCTTGCGATATCGGCATCGCCAATTTCTGTTGCTGACAGGTGGTCACCGCCAACCGCCGCCAGATTTGGTGCCTCCGGGGTGATGCCGACAAGATGAAACAGGGGCGTTGATCCATAGCTGGCCATTGCCGCGCCAAAATGTTTTAACTGATCCGATGTCGGCGCGTGGCTGATACCTTCGATCACCGGCACTTCCCAGTATGAGCCTGCCATTCGCCCAATAACCGCACCTAGAACGCCCCAATCGGTCAAATCTGCCGGTTGCACCATCACCTTGTAGCGTTTGGTGGCTTGGCGATTTGCATCGAGATGAAGGCCATAACGTGGGGTGCGGCCTGTCAGTCCGGCCGCCAATGCTGACGGCCCGCCCTCAAAATTTGACCTGGCGCCACAGACACTGTTTGAATAGATCACAACCCCGGTATCGCCATAGGCGACATGGTCACCCAAAACCGGCGGCATGATGGTCTGATAATTGACGCATGTGTTGGTCATCATAATGCCCATCGCCTCGCAGGCGGCGATAAAGCGGCGCTCAAGATCGGCCATGGTTTCGGTTTGGCCAAGCGGGCGATAATGGTTGAGATCAACCCCGCGCGGATCGGTAATCATCGGGATCGTTACCGCGGCACCAGCTGTGACCATATCTTCCATGAACGCGACGCCGGCATCGCCAAAGGATTCTGGGTCAGCCATCATATGGGCTTGGCTGACCGGCACCATATCGATAGCGTCAAAAAAACGGCCAACTTTGATCTGGTGGTCAATCGCCCATTGCTGTGCCGGTCCCATTGCCCCGTCATGCATGGCCTTTTCTTCATCGGTCAAGTTCATCATTATGCCTGTCGATAAATCAATGAATAGAAGACTGGTAAATTAGTCATGAAAATGACCGGGACGTAAAGTAAAAATAGGCAAGCCACGGCGCTGGGTCTTGGGTGTAGACCAGCGGTCTTGCAGGCGCGGTGGTTTGTCCCCATATCGGTAAGGCAGATATAGTCATAAAAAGTAGTGATATGATTGCAGTATTCTATGATGGGCAATGCGGCCTATGCCGACGAGAAATTGATTATTATCGGCGTGTTGCCCCGCTCGGCCTATTCGACTGGGTTGATATCGCCGGTGATGCTGGGCCGCTTACGCCTTTTGGCATTTCTGAATCGACTGCGTTACGCCAATTACATGCCCGCGATGCGGCAGGCCGCTGGCATGTTGGCGTTGATGCGTTTTTGCTGATTTGGCGGCAGCTTGACTATTGGTGGCTGTTGGCTGTTTTGGTATCGATTCCGGGCATCAAAGCCTGTGCGCGGTTTTGTTATCAGCGGTTTGCCGATTACCGCTTTGCGCGGTTGACACATTGCCAATTGGCGCTTGAAAATGACCGCCGCGCCTGACCTGATCGTCCGGTCATATCCCTTCAAAAACAACCAGCGTAGCGGCTGAATTATCCAGCCGTATTTGTTTGATCGGGGTATAGTCCGGGCTGTTCAAAAAATCATGTGTCGCTTGCATCGAGGGAAAGCGCACCAAAACCAGCCGTGTTGGGGTCCATAAATCATCCTGAACAATATCCATTGGCCCGCCACGCGTTAGATAGACCCCACCGAATTTTTCAGCAATTGGCTTGGCGGCGGCTTTATAATCCTCATAAGCGACAGGGTCGGTGATTTTGGTGTCGACCAGAATATAGGCAGGTTTGTTTTTTGTCATTGATGGTCACCTTCTATATGACGCGCCGGATCACTAAAGCGCTGGACAATGCAGCTTGTCAGCCAAGTCCGGCACCGAACTAGCGATAATATCCCAGTCGCTGGTGGCCGCAAAATCAACGCGCTGGTCAATACCATATTCGGTTGGCCGGTTAATATAAGCGGTTTGCATGCCGGCGGCGCGTGCAGCGGCCAAATCGTCATTATGCGCGGCGGCCATCATGATTTCGGACGGCGCCAGATCGAGAAGCCGAATGGCGTTCTGATACACCGCCGGGTCGCGTTTGAACGCCCGGTGCATATCGCTGGAAAAAATGAAATCCCACGGCAGGCCAGCACGTTTGGCCATATGTGCCAGCAGCAGGAGGGAACCGTTCGATAGCGGGCCGATCATGAATTTGGCCTTAATCCGTGCCAAACCGGCACAGCTGTCAGGCCAGGGCGACAGGCGGTGCCAGGCGTTGTTCAGGTCAGCCCGTTCAGACTCGGTCAGTATGCCAAGGCCAAATGCCGGCAAAATGGAGTCAAGCCGTTCGCGATGGATGACGTCAATCGATACGAAAGGCCGCTGTCCGGCGGTAACAGCAGCCATGCCGGGGGCGTAGCCGGCCCGCCACGCGCGGGCAAATGCATCGCCATCAAAATCGGTCAGGCCTTTTTGGGCGGCGATTGTAGTTATCTCGTTGGTGATTGACGTGCGCCAATCAACGATGGTGCCAAACGTGTCAAACAGAACGACCTTGACAAGATTTTTCGGTGGCAAAATGGCGCTCTCCTTAACGTTCACACCGGTGTTGATCGGATCCGTGTCAGGCTTGGTGTGGGGCGGTATCGGCGGACAGCAGGCCATTAAACCGCATGAGACGCAATGAAAAATTGCCAAGAGCAAAGCCGGTAAACGCAATTAACACGCCGCCATGCAACAATCCGCCGCCGGTCAAAAGCCACCCAACCGTACAGCCGCCGGCCAGAACACCGCCAACCCCCATCAACGCTGCCCCCAAGATATAGCGCAACGGATGCGGGGCCTGATTAAAGCCCTCGATTTTGATGCGCCTGGCTGTAGCTGCCGAGATAGCCGCGCCGACAAGTGTGCCAACAACAATTGCAACGCCAAATTTTATCCTAAACGCAGTCGAATACACCGCATAATTGAACGTATCAACAAGCGGCCCGGTGAAGCGAAGCCCCTCAACGGGCACTGGTTCAAAGTCATCGGCGCCAAGACCGGCAGTGATAAACAGGCAGGCCGGGACCAAAAGGCCGATCAGCGCGGCCATCCCCGTCCGCCGAAGCAACTGATCCGGCCCGCCACGGCGCCATGCGATGACCAGCATCACACCAAGGCTGATGATCCATCCGCTGATCAATAGGGCCGAAAGCGCCGGTGAATGCTCAAACCGCATCAGGCCGGACATAAATAACCGTGGCGCCGCCAACACCCCGCTGATGCTGGCCCATGCAAATAGTGCGGTAAACACCAAGGTAATTGCCGCGCGGCTGTTACCGCGGGCAGACAGCACAAGAAGGCGCGAAATGCAACCGCGGCTAAGCGCCATGCCGGCGCCAAACAACAGGCTGCCGCCGAACAGCCCAACAAGCGCAAGCGGGGGCGCATCAAGGCCGGTTCCGTCCAGTGTAAATAGATCCAAGCCGGTTGCTAGCCAGACCCCCGCCATCGCCACCAAGGAGGCCACCGTCAATTGCCACAGCTGGTTTGGCGCGCGTGGTACAGTGCCGTCATCGCGGGGCCATAGCTCATCAAGCGCGGATCGGGCGCAGTAATCCGATCGTTCGGCCAGCCATCCGAAGAGAGCGCCGGCGGCAAGCGCAGCACCGACAACAAGGGTGGTTACGCCGTAAAGATCACGCAGATCAGCCAAGCTTTCCACGGGGCATATCTCCATTTCACAGATAATTGTGTTCTGCCTACAATTTAGCAAAATTTTGTGCGTAAAAAAGGTATGATCTGCATGATTGAAAGAGAAATATCCACTAGCGTTTAATAATAGAAAATATTTGCTTTAATAAGAGTGGGGCGGCAAATCTCTTTCGCGTGCGCGGTCGTTTGTTCAGGCGCTTTTTTTGGGCCTTGTCAGCGGGCCGCCTGCTGGCTAGGATAGGGGATCTGTTGGGGTGCAGGTGGCCGTGTCTTACGGTTGCAGCGCTGAGAGGCTGGTAAGCCAACCCATAGAACCTGATCCAGTTAGTGCTGGCGTAGGGAACGGAACGCCGACATGTGCAAGCATGATAATCCCCGTTTCCTGTTGTCGCCAGCCCAACCGGGAATCATGATTGGGGTACAAGGCGAATGATAAAGGCTGAAAATAGCATCAGAATTGGTACTGCCCTGACCATTGCCGGGTCCGACAGTGGTGGTGGCGCCGGCATTCAGGCTGATCTGAAAAGTTTTTCTGCCCATGGTGTGTATGGCGCCAGTGTGGTGACGGCCATTACCGCGCAAAACACGCGGGCGGTCACGATGGTCGAGGCGGTATCGCCGGCGATGATTCGTGCGCAGATTGCGGCTGTGCTTGATGATATCCGCATCGATGCGATCAAGATCGGGATGCTTGGCGGCGCTGACGTGATCAGGGCTGTTGCTGATAGCCTGACGGGTTATGCCGGACCGATTGTTCTTGATCCGGTGATGGTGGCCAAATCGGGCGATGCGCTGTTGCCTGACGCGGCGGTGGCTAGTCTTATCGAGCATCTATTGCCGCGTGCCAGTTTGTTGACCCCGAATATCCCCGAGGCGGTGCGTTTGCTTGGCGGCGATGTGCCAGCTGACCCGATGCAGCAGGCAGAGCGGCTGTTAACGATGGGGCCAGCAGCCGTGCTGATGAAAGGCGGGCACGCCGAAGGCGCGCTGTGCAAAGACCTTCTGGTTAGCAGCGGCGGTGATAACATGTGGTTCGAGGCACAGCGCCTTGATACCCGTAACACTCACGGCACCGGCTGTTCATTGTCGTCGGGGATAGCCGCCGGCCTTGCCAAAGGGCTGGATTTGCCCGATGCGGTCGGTGCTGCGCATGCGTGGCTTCATGGCGCGATTGCGGCCGCTGACAGCTTGGCTATCGGCAGAGGGCACGGGCCGGTGCATCATTTTCATGCGTTATGGTCGCGGCAATGACCGCAGCGCTGACAACAATCATTGGTGCCGGTGTGGCAGGGTTGTGTGTGGCTAGCGCGTTGACGCGTCGCGGTGTGCCGATCCGTATTATTGACCGGCATGGCGCCCCCGCTGGCCATAGCTGTTCATGGTGGGCTGGTGGCATGCTGGCGCCATTTTGCGAAGGAGAAACAGCAGAAGAGCCGGTTGTGCGGCTCGGGCAACGGGCGGCTGACTGGTGGGAGCGCCACGATGTTCCGGTTGTGCGTCACGGCTCTTTGGTGTTGACGCTTGGTCGCGATACCGCCGAATTGGACCGGTTTGCCCGACGTACCACCGCCCATGAATGGGTCGATGGTGAGGCCATTGCCGCGTTAGAGCCAGCGTTGGTCGGCCGGGCGCGGCGCGGCCTGTTTTTTCCGACCGAGGCGCATTTGGCCCCACGCGGGGCGCTGGCTGGCTTGGTTGCGGGTCTTGCCGCGCGCGGGGTGACGATAGAAACCGAGGCGGCCGTGATGCCAGACGGTGCGGCAGAGCCTTATGCCGCGACCGGCACGACAATTGATTGCCGTGGTTTGTCGGCGGCTGACGCGCTGACCGATTTGCGCGGTGTCAAAGGCGAGATGTTGATGTTGCGGTCAACCGAGGTTGACTTATTGCGTCCGGTGCGGCTCCTTCATCCGCGAATCCCGATCTATCTTGTGCCGCGTGGTGATGGGGTGTTCATGTTGGGGGCAACACAGATCGAATCTGGAAGCCGCCATCGGGCGACAGTCCGCTCGGTGCTTGAATTATTATCGGCGGCCTATGCGCTTCACCCAGCATTCGGTGAAGCCGAGATTCTTGAAATCGGCGTCGATGCGCGACCAGCCTTTCCAGACAATCTGCCACGGGTGCGCCGGCGTGGTCAGCGGATTTATGTCAACGGATTGTTTAGACATGGGTTTTTGCTTGCGCCAGTGCTTGCTGAGATGGTTGCCGATTTTATGATTGAGGGTGTGGTTCCGGAGGTTATGGATGAAAATAATGGTTAATGGCGATCCGGTTGAGATCGAGGCCGGATCGGTAACGGCGGTGCTGGCCAAGCTTGGCTATGGCGATACCAAAGTGGCGACAGCCGTCAATGGGGTGTTTGTCCCCGCTAGCCAACGTGATGATACCGCGCTGGTCGCTGGCGATGCCCTTGAAATTGTCGCACCGCGGCAGGGGGGCTAAGATGCGGCAGTTTTACGGCACCAGCTTGGCAACGCCCTTTATGTTGGGCACCGCCCAATATCCGTCGCCGGCAATTTTAGCCGATGCTTTCCGGCAATCCGCGGCGTCGGTGGCCACGGTTTCGGTCCGGCGCGAATCTGCCGGAGCGCGCGCCGGTACCGCATTTTGGTCGATGATCCGAGATCTTGATGTGCATGTTCTGCCAAATACCGCTGGGTGCCATTCGGCGAGTGAGGCTGTGACCACGGCCAAGATGGCCCGCGAGCTGTTTGAGACCGACTGGATCAAACTGGAAGTGATCGGCCATACTGACAGCTTGCAGCCTGATCCGTTTGGACTGGTTGACGCGGCAAGACAACTGGTTGCCGATGGTTTCAAGGTGTTTCCCTATACCACCGAAGATGTGGTGCTTGCCGACCGCCTTCTTGATGCCGGATGCGAGGTGCTGATGCCGTGGGGGGCGCCGATCGGCACCGGGCTTGGGTTGATAAACCCTTATGGATTACGCAGTTTGCGTGCGCAATTCCCTGATGTGTCGATGGTCATCGATGCCGGGCTTGGGGTGCCATCTCAAGCAGCGCAAGCGATGGAAATGGGTTTTGATGCGGTGTTGTTGAACACAGCGGTGGCCAAAGCAGGTGATCCGGTGATGATGGCGGTGGCCTTTGCGCGGGCCATTGAGGCCGGACAGGCGGCAGTGCGTGCCGACCCAATGACCCCGCGCGATATGGCCGCGCCGTCGACACCACTGATCGGAAAGGCATTTTTGACATGACGCTGGACCGGTTCTACCCGATTTTTGATCATCCTGATTGGCTGACACGCATGTTGCCGCGCGGCGTAAAGCTGGTGCAGATGCGGATTAAATCGCTGGAGGGTGACGCATTGAAACAGGCGTTGCAGGCATCAAAGCGTTTGTGTGATGACGCCGGCGCGGTGATGGTGGTGAATGATTTCTGGCAATTGGCCATCGATATCGGCTGTGACTGGGTGCATCTTGGCCAGGAAGACCTTGACGATGCTGATATCGCGGCGATCCGCCGGGCCGGTATCAAGCTGGGGATCAGTACGCATGACCATGATGAATTGGACCGGGCACTGCGGCTGGATCCTGATTATGTTGCGTTGGGCCCGGTCTATCCAACCATCCTGAAAAAGATGAAATGGACCGAACAAGGGCTTGACCGTGTAGCCGAATGGAAACGGCTCGTTGGCGCCATCGCGCTTGTCGGGATTGGCGGCATGACGGTAGAGCGCGCCGGTGGTGTGTTTAATGCCGGCGCCGATATCGTATCGGTGGTGACCGATATCACCTTGCATGACAATCCCGAATTGCGACTTGATGACTGGGTGCGTACAACAAGATGACACGCTATGACCGACAGTTAGCTGTATTGCCGGATGCCAGCCAGTCCCAGCAAAAACTGGCGGCTGCCCGTATTTTGGTGGTGGGGGCCGGGGGGCTTGCCAGTCCGGTGCTGCAATATCTGGTTGGGGCTGGGGTTGGCCATATTCGTCTTGTCGATGGCGACGTTGTCAGCCTTAGCAATATGCACCGGCAAACCATTTATCGTGATGATGACATCGGCCGGCCCAAGGCAGAACGGGCCGCCAGCCATATGGCGGCATTGAACCCTGATTGCCAGATTACGCCAGTACCGGCCTATTTGACGCCGGATAAGATTGCCGAACAGGCGGCTGGGGTTAATCTGGTGCTGGATTGTGCCGACAGTTTTGCCGTCAGCTATAGTCTTTCTGATTATTGCCGCGGGCGGTTGCCGCTGGTGTCGGCGTCGGTGGTCGGTTTGTCAGGCTATTGTGGCGGGTTTTGCGGGGCAGCGCCATCATTGCGTGCCGTGTTCCCGGATTTGCCACGCCGTTTTGGCAGTTGTGCCGATGACGGGGTGCTTGGGCCAGTGGTTGGCGTTATTGGTGGGCTACAAGCACAAATGGCGCTGACCATTTTAACCGGTCTTAACCCGTCACCGCTTGGGCAGTTGATCACCTATGATGCGAGCGCCAACCGGTTTGGCGGCTTCCGGTTTGACGCTGCCGATGAGCCCGAAACAGGCCCCCGTTTTATCGGCAAGAGTGACATCACCGCGGATGATTTCGTGATTGATCTGCGTCACGAAAATGAAGGGCCGCTGGTAAGCGCGGAGGCGCGGCGAATTGCGCCTGCCGATATCACGCCAGCGGTCCCAATTGCGAATGCGGCCCGCGTGGTCTTGTGCTGTCAAAGCGGCCAGCGGGCGTGGGCGGCCGCCGAAACAATGACTGAATTTTGGCCCGGTCCGATAGCGCTTGTGGCGCTTGGTGCGACTAAAAATGAATAAGAAAGGTGATTAAGATGAGATTTTATATATCTGTATTTATGATAATTTTTATGATTGGCCAGGCAAATGCTTCAGACAAGGTGACGCTGTTGCTTGATTGGTTTGTCAACCCGGATCATGGGCCGATCATTATTGCCCAAGAAAAGGGATATTTCCGCGATGTTGGGCTAGAGGTTGAGGTGATTGCCCCGGCCGATCCGGCTGATCCGCCAAAGCTGGTTGCCGCTGGCAAGGCCGATCTTGCGGTGTCTTATCAGCCCCAGCTTCATCTTCAGGTTGCCGAGGGGATGCCGCTGGTCCGCGTTGGTACCTTGGTTGCGACCCCGTTGAATTGTCTTTTGACGCTGGAAAAGGGGCCGATCAAATCCATTGCCGATTTGAAGGGGAAAAAGGTCGGCTTTTCAGTGGCCGGCGTCGAAGAGGCATTGCTGTCGACAATTCTGGCACGACATGGTTTGGCTATGGGCGATATCGAGCTGGTCAATGTAAATTGGTCGCTGTCGCCATCCTTGATGTCGGGTCAGGTTGACGCGGTGATTGGTGCTTTTCGTAATTTTGAGTTAAACCAGATGCATATTGAAGGGGTGGCTGGGCGCTGTTTTTATTTAGAAGAGGAAGGGCTGCCGGCCTATGACGAGCTGATCTATGTTGCGAACCCGAAATTGATGAACAAGGATGTGGTGCGGCGCTTTTTGCAGGCCACCGAATTGGCCACCCAATATATTGTCAATCATCCACAAGACAGTTGGGATATTTTCAAATCAACATCAGCCGAACTGAATGACGAGTTAAACGCCCGCGCCTGGGTCGACACATTACCGCGCTTTGCGTTGCGGCCACAGGCACTTGACGTGGGGCGTTACAGCCGGTTTGAGCGGTTTTTGAAGGATGCAGGCATGTTGAAAACAACCCGTCCGGTAGAAGAACTGGCAATTGATCTTGGTGAAAAATGAACGATTATGGCCGAAATTTCGTTAAATGGCGGGCGGCGGCCGGCACGCTGTGGGACCAGTATGTGGCACATGACTTTGTCACCGGTCTGGCCGATGGCAGCCTGCCAAAATCTGCCTTTTTGCATTATCTGGTGCAGGATTATCTGTTCTTGATCCATTTTTCACGGGCGTGGGCCTTGGCCGTTACCAAAGCCGGGACGGTCGATGAAATGCGGGCGGCGGCGGCCACCGTCAATGCGCTGGTGAATGACGAAATCAGCCTTCATATCCGCATTTGTGCGGCGGCCGGATTGGACGAGGCTACATTATTCGCTGCCGAAGAGGGGGCGCAGAATATTGCCTATACGCGCTATGTTCTTGATGCTGGTCATAGTGGCGATTTTCTTGATTTGATGGCGGCGTTGGCCCCGTGCGTTCTTGGTTATGGGGAAATCGGCGCGCGTTTGGCAGCGGGTCAGGTGGAGGGACGCTATGCCGACTGGATCAACACCTATGGCGGCGCCGATTATCAAGGAGTTTGCCGTGATGTCGGGGCATTGATCGACGGGGCTGTGGCCCGCCGGATTGGGGATCAGCCCGAATCCAGTCCCCGCTGGGCAGGGCTTTGTCATCGCTTTGCCACCGCTACCCGGCTAGAGATTGGCTTCTGGGATATGGGGCTTGGGCGGTGACAGCGGCCACCGGTCTACCCGGCGCAGAAATGCGCGCACCGGCAATTGAGTTTCGCGGCAGTGCGATCATTGGCGGGGTAACGGTATTTGGAGGTCTTTGCCTCGCCATACCGGCCGGGCAATGGACCTGTCTTCTGGGGCCGTCCGGCGTTGGTAAATCTACTTTATTGCGTATTTTGGCCGGCCTTGACGACGATATTGACGGTGACAGGACCGTCAGTACCAATGATGACATCAATCTTGATGGCCGGGTCGCGTTGATGGCACAGCAGGATAATCTGATGCCGTGGTTAACCGTGCGTGACAATGTCCTTCTTGGCAGCCGGGTGCGCCGAGAACCCGCCGATATAGCCAGAGCAGACGTGCTGATAGCCCAGGTTGGTCTTGCCGATCATGGGCATAAAAAGCCGGGTGCCTTGTCTGGCGGGCAACGCCAGCGGGTCGCGCTGGCCCGGACCTTGATGGAAGATCGGCCGGTGGTGTTGTTGGACGAGCCTTTTTCCGCCCTTGATGCCCGTATCAGAGCCGAGATGCAGGAATTGGCCGCGCGTCTTTTTGCCGGCAGAACGGTATGTCTTATCACCCATGATCCTGGCGAGGCGGCGCGGCTTGGTGAAACCGTCTATGTGATGGGGCGGTCGGGTTTGACCGCGATAGACCCGCCACCAACACCGGTGATCAGGCCCTATGATGCGCCAGATGTCTTGGCCTGTCAGGGGCAGCTTTTACGCGTGCTGCGAGAAATGCCATGACCCGTCTGGTAGGTGTCGGCGTGGTTGTGGGGATCATTTTTGGGCTGTGGCAGGCGCTTGTTGTGCTGGCTGACTTGCCGGCCTTTATTCTGCCATCGCCAATGCGGGTTGGCCAGGCGTTGTGGGGGAATGCCGCGCTGATAGCCGGGCATGCGATGGTTACATTGACCGAGGTATTGATCGGCCTTGGCCTTGGGGCAATATTGGGCGCGGCAACCGCGATTGGTTTGGCAATGTCACCGTTGGCACGGCTTGTTGTGCGGCCGATGATGGTGCTTAGTCAGGCGTTGCCGGTCTTTGCGCTGGCGCCGGTTTTGACCTTGTGGCTTGGCTACGGATTGGGGCCAAAGGTGATCATGGCGTTGTTGATCATTTATTTTCCGGTCACATCGGCGTTTTTTGACGGGTTGATGCAAACACCGCGTGGCATGCTTGACCTTGGGCGCGTTATGCAGGGGCGGCGTTGGCAGATTATGCGGCATATCCGTATTCCGGCGGCGATTCCGGGGTTGGCGTCGGGGTTGCGGTTGGCAGCCGTCTATGCGCCAATTGGCGCGATTATCGGCGAATGGGTCGGCGCCTCACAGGGGCTTGGCTATCTGATGCTGCTGGCAAATGGGCGGGCCAAGATTGATTTGATGTTTGCGGCCTTGCTGGTGCTGGCGGTTATGACGCTGCTATTGCACCTTGGCGTTGACCGGCTGTGCAGCTATGTG
>JAYOFA010000003.1:106193-126817 GCA_038116935.1 Puniceispirillum sp. (SeqCode)
CCCTGATCTGGAACCCAGACATTGTCCGGCACCGTGCCATATTGCCAAAATACATCAATCGGCATACCGCCGCGCGGATACCAATAGCCACCAATGCGCAACCAGCGCGGGGCCAGCAGTTCGACCAGCTCTTTGCCAATATCGACCGTACAGGCCTCGTGAAACGCTTGATGGTTGCGAAAACTGTTCAGATACAGTTTGAATGATTTGGATTCGACCATCCACTGGTCGGGGATATAGTCAATCACAAGATGGGCAAAGTCAGGCTGCGCCGTTACCGGGCAGAGCGAGGTGAATTCGGGTTGCGTGAAACGCGCAACAAAATGACAGTCCGGATGCGGGTTTGGCACCCGTTCCAGCTCTGCCTCCTCGGGGCTGTTTGGCAATTTTGATGGTTTGCCTAACGCTTTTAGATCTTTCATGCTGGCCTCGCGTCTCTATTCCGTCGCCGTTGAAATGGGTGTTGCAGCCACCTGTTTCAAGGCTGACGGGCGTTTGCTGACGGTCAGCCGGTGCTGGCGGGTGATGGCGCTAGCCGTAGCCTGACCCTAGTGACAAGGTCAAGTCACAATCGGTTGAAATAAATTTTAGAGAATCCTAATTTTTTTACTTGTCATGAATGGTCAAAAGCCGTAAACGACCGGCGTTGCGATGACCGATCCCAGCTCACAGCTGATGTGGGGGGCGCTAAGGCATTGCTGGTTCATCTACTGGTTCTGAAAGGGGTGCGTCATGGACAACGCCAACCTTTTCCAACTGGGGATAGGTCTGGCAACGGGCACCCAAGCGGAAGATTTCGACGCCGGTCACTGCAATGTGGCCTCAAATGATTCTGTCAAAAACAAGCAAAAGTTGGAACTTGTCAGCGATTTGTCGCGCGAGGATCATTTTGTACATCGTGATGGTAAGGTTTTCGCCGGCACGCATTTGATTATTGAAGTGGTCAATGGCACTGGCCTTGACGACGAGGCACGGATCCAATCCGCCTTTCGGTCATGTGTTGATGAATGTAGGGCAACCTTGCTCCATATCCACACCCACAAATTTTCGCCGCAAGGCGTATCGGGCGTGGCGGTGCTGGCTGAAAGCCATATATCGGTGCATACTTGGCCAGAGATCGGCTATGCGGCGTTTGACGTCTTTATGTGTGGTGATGCACAGCCGTGGAAAGCGGTCGATGTATTGGCTAACGCGTTTGATACGAAAGATGTTCGGGTCAAGGAATTGTTGCGCGGTGAAGACATCGTCGCCGCGTGCCTATGAGCCGGTTTTTCGACGAAACGCTGCATACCGATTACCGTCAGTCGTTGAAGATTGACGAAGTGCTGTATGATAACCAGAGTGACGTTCAGCATATACAGGTGTTTAAGAATAACCGGTTTGGCCGTGTGCTGACGCTTGACGGCGTGGTGCAAACCACCGAAGGCGACGAATTTATCTATCATGAAATGCTGACCCATGTGCCGATTCTGGCACATGGGGCGGCGCGCCGGGTGTTGATTGTCGGCGGTGGTGATGGGGGAATGGCCCGCGAAGTTTTGCGTCATGCCCGCATTGATCATGTCACCATGGTTGAAATTGACGCTGGTGTGGTAGAATTTTCGAAAACCTATCTGCCGCGCCTTTCGGATGGGGCATTTGACGACCCGCGCCTTGATCTGGTGATTGCGGATGGCGCCGATTTCATGGCCCAGTCCAACCAGCATTTTGATGTGATCATCATCGACTCGACCGACCCGATTGGGCCTGGTGAGGTTTTGTTTACCGACAGTTTTTATGATCACGCGCGCGCCCGGCTTGCCGAAGGCGGCATTCTGGTGACGCAGAATGGTGTGCCTTTTATGCAGCCGGATGAACTGACCGGAACGATGCGGGCCTTCAAGCAGCTGTTCGCCGATTGGGGGTGCTATATTGGCAGCATTCCGACCTATGCAGGCGGCCCTATGGCATTTGGCTGGGGTAGTCATTCACCAGCTGGTAGGGCTGTTACTGTCGAACAGCTTGGCGAACGTTTTGCCGCATCCGGGATCGAAACACGCTATTACACCCCAGCGGTTCACAAGGCGGCGTTCGGGTTGCCGGCCTATATAGAAAAGCTGTTGCCTTAACCAAGAATTGCCCGCCTAATAGGGGGGGCGTTTTTTGGGGTGAGTGGGCGATGGTGTCGGCCAATGCAAAAGGTGCGTTGTTGATGTCGGCAGGCCGCATTGCCTTTGTCACCAACGATGCTTTCATGAAATTTCTGTTTGCCGACATGTCGGTGTTTCAGGCGATGTTCTTGCGCGGTATGCTCGCGGTGCCGTTGATCGGTGCTGTTGCTTGGTATCAAAACTGTCTGTCGGTTCGCCTCGGCAAGGGTGATATTGGCATATTGCTGGTCCGTGGTGCCGCCCAGATCGGCATGGCCGCTTGTTTCTTGCTGGCGTTATCGCATATGCCGATGGCAAATGTCGCCGCTGTCATGCAGGCGGTACCGTTGGCGCTGATTATGGTCGCAGCCTTGGTTCTTGGCGAGGTTATTGGGTGGCGGCGGTGGTCTGCGGTGATCATGGGCTTGATCGGGGTGGTATTGATTATTCGTCCGGGGCATGCCGATTTCAATTTATATTCGCTTTTGGCCGTGGCCGCGGTTGGCTTTGCTACCGTCAATGATGCGGTCACGCGTTATTTGCCAACCCGCATTCCGGCATTGCTCGCTGCTTTATTCACGGCGGTAGCGGTGTGTTTGTTTAGCGGTGTGATGACCGCAATCACGGCTTGGCAGCCGGTCGATAGTGGTCAGTGGCTGATTTTGTTGTTATGCGCGGTCGCGGTGGCCGGCGGCTATTTGTTGCAGGTGACAACGATGCGGCATGGTGATCTCAGTTTTGTGGCGCCGTTCCGCTATCTTGGCCTTGTTTGGGCAATCCTGCTTGGGGTGATGATTTTTGCTGAATGGCCAGATATGTGGACATGGTGCGGTAGCCTGCTAATTGTGGTGACTGGGCTTTATTCATTCTATCGGGAACAGGCGGTGCGGCGGGTGTCGTGACCCGGCTTTGTCGGGACGCCGCTGATCGCACAGGTGAAAATGACGTTGTTAAAAAAACATAAAAAGGGCCAGTAAATGTCTGCTTTTGATGAAATAATGTCTATTCGTGGCTTGCCACATCCAGCCGCAGGTGAAGTAAAAGTTAGCGGCGCCGATCCGGTCTTGGAGACTCGGTTTCGGATTGCCGAAACGGCTGCATCGGTGCTGGCTGGTATTGGCGTGGCGATCAATGATTTATGGGATATGAAGACCGGCCGCCGGCAGCAGGTGTCGATCGATGTGCGGGCGGCGGCGGCGGCGTTGCGAAGCAACAAATATCTGGAGGCACGCAACCCGCAGGGCGGCTATGATTATGTTTTTGACCCGCAGCATGAGGCCAACCGCGGTTTGACAGGCTGTTATCAGGCCAAGGATGGGCGCTGGGCGTTGCCGCATTTTGGGCTTGATCATTTGCGCCGGCGGATGCTTGACCTATTGCAGGCCGATCCTGACCCCGCATCGATAGCCAAGGCGGTGGCAAAATGGGACGCCATGGATCTTGAGGCGGCAATTGATGAGGCGCGCTTGTGCGGCGGCATGATCCGTAGCCATGATGAATGGATGCGTGAAGCGCATGGACAGGTGCTGGCGGCCAAGCCGGTGATCGAGATCATTAAAATCGCCGACAGTGATCCCGAACCGATGCTGGTCGGGCCGCGCCCGCTATCCGGTATTCGGGCGCTTGACCTGACGCGGATTTTGGCCGGACCTGTCACCGGACGCACTTTGGCCGAGCATGGGGCAGATGTGCTGATGGTTGCAGCCTCACATGTGCCGCAGGTGTGGCCCTATGTTGGCGATACCAGCCATGGCAAGCGCAGTTGTTTTCTTGACCTGACCAAGGCTGATGAAAAACAACAATTGCTTGATCTTGTCGCCACGACCGATGTGTTTTCGCAAGGCTATCGACCGGCGGCGATTGAACGACTTGGGTTTGGGCCAGAGGCGCTGGCCGCGCATCGGCCCGGGCTGATCTATGTTTCGATCAGCTGTTACGGTGCTGATGGGCCGTTCAGCCACCGTGCTGGATGGGAACAAATCGCCCAGATCATGACCGGTATTGCCGCCGAAGGGGTGCAATCCGGTCCCGCATATCAACCACGGTTGTTGCCAGCCGCCGCCAATGATTACATCACCGGCTATCTTGGTGCGTTCGGGGCGCTTGTTGCCCTTGGGCGGCGCGCCCGCGAGGGTGGCAGCTATCATGTGCGGGTGTCACTTTGTCAGACCGCGATGATGATCTATCGGCAAGGCAAGACCGATCATCTGCCGGATGACCCACATGTGGCAGCGGCTGAAGTTGATGCGCTACGGGTCGAATCGGATACACATCTTGGCCATATCCGGCATTTGGGACCGGTGCTCCGACTATCGGAGACGATGCCACGCTGGGATTTGCCAACACCGCAACTGGGATCCAATGCGGCGGCCTGGGCTGATTAAGGCAAAGATAAGTATTTTTTTTGCGAGACGGCTCGTGATAGAGATAGAAAGCCGTATCACAAGCTATCTGGCAACGCCGTCCGCCGCGTTACCGTTCAGCCGGTTATATAAAGCCAGTACCAGTAAGCCAGTTACAGGAGTTTTTATTTATGTCGAGTATGCTGTTTTCCCCCATCACCCTTGCCGGACTTGATCTACCGAACCGGATTGCTGTTGCCCCAATGTGCCAATATTCGGCTGAAGAGGGGACCATGAATGACTGGCATCTTGTCAATTTGGGCCAGTTTGCGATGAGTGGCCCGGGGCTGGTGATTATTGAGGCCACCGGGGTAGAGCCTGCCGGCCGTATTACCCCCGGCTGTGTCGGTCTTTATTCCGACGCTAATGAAGCGGCGATGAAGCGTGTGGTTGATTTCTGTAAATCAGTTGGTGATAGCAAAATAGCCGTGCAGCTGGCGCATGCCGGTCGCAAAGCATCGGCTGAACGACCCTGGGAAGGCGGTAATGCCCTGAAAGAGGGGGCATGGCAAACCTATGGGCCGTCGGCGATTGCGTTTGCCGATGGCTGGCATGTGCCTGAAGCACTTGATGATGCGGGTTTGGCCAGGATCAAGGATGCGTTTGTTGCGGCGGCCAAGCGAGCGGTCCGATTGGGGATTGATGCGATTGAGCTGCATGCGGCGCATGGCTATTTACTCCATCAATTTTTGTCGCCGATCAGCAACCAGCGGTCTGACCACTATGGCGGGTCGCTTGAAAACCGTATGCGCTTTCCGCTTGAATTGTTCAATGCGGTCAAGGCCGTTGTCCCAGCCGACATGCCAGTATTGGTCCGGGTTTCGGCCAGTGATTGGGTTGATGGCGGGTGGCATGTCGATGGCACGATTGCGTTTGCCAAGGCGCTAGAGGCAGCTGGCTGTGCGGCAATGCATGTGTCAAGCGGTGGTAATTCGCTGGCACAGAAATTGGAGATTGGCTATGGCTATCAGACCGATCTTGCCAAACAGATCCGAGATGCGGTCGATATGCCGGTGATGGCCGTTGGCATGATTACCGAACCACTGCAAGCCGAGACCATTATCCGTACTGGCCAAGCTGATATGGTGGCGTTGGCGCGGGAATTTTTGCGCGATCCGCATTGGACATGGCGTGCTGCCAAGGCATTGCGGTCCACGTCATCGGTGCCAAATCAATATGCGCGGGCGGTCAGTTTTTCCTAATCATCAGCCGCTATGGCGCGGGGTGTGATGCCCCCGCCAAGCCGGTCATTTGCGATGTTGTGCCGGGCCTGTGGGCTGACCGGCCATATTGGGGCGCCGGTGGCGCCTGAGACCTGCCCTGATTGCGGGTCAGGCAATATACGGGCACATCGCGACCTGTTTCGCCTGACAATCGCCCATATCGACTGTGACGCCTTTTATGCCGCGGTGGAAAAACGTGATAATCCGGCGCTCACCGACAGACCGGTGATTGTCGGCGGCGGCCGCCGCGGCGTGGTGGCGGCGGCGTGCTACATCGCGCGCCGCTTTGGGGTGCGCTCGGCGATGCCGGCGTGGCAGGCGCTGAAACAATGTCCCGATGCCGTGGTGATCCGGCCACGCATGGCGCATTATGTGGCTGTCAGCCGACAGATTCGGCAAAAGATGCACGCCTTGACCCCGTTGGTCCAACCATTGTCGATTGATGAGGCGTTTCTTGATTTGGCAGGCACTGAAAAACTGCACCGCGCCAGTCCGGCTGAAATGTTACATCGCCTTCAAGGCGATATCCGCCGAGAGATCGGGATCACGGTGTCGGTTGGGTTGTCGGTCAATAAATCGCTCGCAAAAATGGCGTCAGAGCAAGACAAGCCGGACGGGTTTTTTGTGCTTGGCGCGGATGAGGCGCGTGGCTGGCTGGCCCCGCAACCGGTGTCCGTGTTATACGGGCTTGGTAAAACGACGGTCGCCAAATTACATGCCGTTGGCATTTCAACATGCGGTGATCTGGTTGATGCAGACCGCCGGCTGGTAACATCGATCGTCGGGGCGCATGGCAGCGATATTATCAACCGCGCCAAAGGTATTGATCCACGTCCGGTAACGCCGGACCGTGCGGCCAAAAGCCTGTCATCAGAAACCACACTCGAGACTGATATCAGCCGGTTCAGTGATCTTGAGGCTGAATTGGAGACATTGTGCCAGACGGTTTCGGGGCGCTTGAAAGCCGCTGCCTTGGCCGGCCTGACCGTGACCGTCAAATTGAAAACGGCCAGCCACCGGATTATCACCCGAAGCCGCACCTTGCCAGCGCCGGTGAACCAGGCCTATCAGCTGTTTGAGACAGGACATGATTTGATGCGTATAGCATCAGAAAAACATAAATCATTCCGTCTTTTAGGTATTGGTGTTAGTAACTTTTCTGAAGATCATGATCCCCAGATACCGGGGCTAAATGCGGTTGCAGATGACCGCCGCGACAAGCTAGAGACCGCGATTGATAGGGTTCACGGCAAATTAGGTAAAGCGGCCTTGCAAACCGGTCGTCAATTCGTTCGTAAACCGCGCCTACCAACCGATAAAGACGGATGAGTGCGACTGGCGCGCAAACTGCATGCCGCCCGGTCTTTGTTATGCGGGCTAGAGGGATGGGCGGGTGTCGCGCACAAGCTCTTCAATCGCGTCCGCGACATGCACGCGTTCAATCGCGTTAGCGCCGGCCGCCACCCGCACCTGATGGGCCCGATGCAGAACGTCGGCGTGGGTCAACCCCTGCGGTGGGTCAAACCGATATGAGGCCAGTTCAATCAGCAGGCCGAGCGGGTCACGAAAATAGATCGAGTCCATAAATCCCCGGTCTTTGACCCCTGAATGTTTAATCTTGCGGGCATCCAGCCGGTCGGTAATTTGCCAAAAGCTGGCTTGTGAAACGGCAAAAGCCAGATGATGCACGGCGCCCGGATCTTGCGGCAGCCGGGTTTGGCGCGCGATACGGTTTTCATCGGTAAAGATCGTGATCAACCTCCCGTCACCCGGATCAAAATACAGATGGCCTTGGTCCGGATCATCAAGGTTGGGCTGTTCAAACACGAACGGCATGGCCAAAACGCCCTGCCAAAAATCGATCGAGGTCTGACGGTCGGCGCCGACAAGTGTGATATGATGAACGCCTTGAGTCTGGATTTTACGCATGGATTACCCTCTTTGACCGGCCCAACCGGTATGGCGGTGTACTGTAAGATCTTTTACCCTCTTGCCCAAAACTGGGCTGTTGATTACCAGCCAGCAGCCCCGGTTTTGATAAATGTCCCATTGTTCAATTCGCGCATTGCGGTATGCAATTCCTCGCGGGTGTTCATCACAATGGGCCCATGCCATGCCACCGGCTCGCGCAAGGGGGCGCCTGAAATTAGCAGAAAACGCACCCCTTGGTCGCCTGATGTCACCGCGACCTCGTCGCCAGCATCAAACACCACAAGCGTACGGTTGCCTGACAGGTCGCGGATTTCCAACTCCTCGCCGTTGAATTCTTTTTCAACTTTCACACCAAACGGCGATGACGCGTCTTTGAAACGCGCGCTGCCTTCAAAGATATAGGCAAACCCCTGCCGGCGGGTGTCAAACGGAAAGCGTTTGTAAGTGCGCGGCGGCAAGGTGATGTCAAGATATTGTGGTTCAGCCGCGATGCCATCGACCGGCCCTTTATAGCCGCGGTAATCGCCAGCGATAATCCGGATATGGGTGCCATCATCATCGGTCAGTTCGGTGATATCTTTGCCTTTGATGTCTTGATAACGCGGCGTCGTCATTTTCTGTGCCGATGGTAAATTGGCCCATAATTGAAAGCCATGCATGCGCCCTGCAGCGTCACCTTGCGGCATTTCCTGATGAATAATGCCAGAACCAGCCGTCATCCATTGCACATCACCACCGGACAAGGTGCCGACATTGCCAAGGCTGTCGCCATGTTCAACAGTGCCATGAAGAACATAAGTTATGGTCTCGATGCCGCGATGCGGATGCCACGGAAAGCCCCGCGCATAAAGCAGCGGGTCATCATTGCGAAAATCATCCATCATCAAGAAAGGATCAAAGGGTTTGGTGTCACCAAAACCGAATACGCGATGCAGATGAACGCCAGCCCCCTCCATCGTAGGTTGCGCCTCACTTGACATTTTAACCGGACGAATTGACATCGGATCCCTCCATGGGATTACATAATGGTTGCAACAGCAGATCAAGCACTATCTATTGCATGAATTGCGATGCTCACCCCTATAGATAGCTCTATTGCGGTCTTTTTGGGAGATATCAAACGGTAAATAACTTTTGCAAATATCATAAAAATACCGATTATTTTTGCGTATTTGGTAAGGCTGTTCAGAATTATCTTGATCATTGTATTTTAGCAAAATTGAGCGCATAAGCGGACGTCAGCTGGGCAATGCGCGGCTGGTGTGACCGCTTTGGAGGGTTCTGCAGCAATGGAACGGTCTGAAAATTTTTATGGCGCGATCCTGATGATCGTTGCCATGCTGGCATTTGTCACAAATGACGCGTTGATGAAATTTGTCTTTCAGACGATATCAGTCGAGGAAGGCATGTTTATTCGCGGGTCGGTGGCGGTACCGTTGTTGCTGCTTATCGCCTGGGCGCGCAATAGCCTGTTTGTGAAGATTACATGGCAAGATTGGCGTATTGTCATTATTCGGGCCTTTGCCGAATTAGCGGCAACGATCTGCTTTTTGAATGCTCTTGCCTATATGCCGCTGGCCAATGTCACCGCGATTTTGCAATCGCTGCCATTGACCGTGACGATGTTTGCTGCGTTATTTCTGGGTGAAGCGGTTGGATGGCGTCGTTGGACAGCCATTTTAATCGGCTTTGTTGGTGTGCTGATCATTGTGCGGCCGGGCGGTGAGGGGTTTAACGCCTTTACCGGCCTTGCGCTGTTGTCGGTGTTGTTTGTGACGGTGCGCGATGCGATCACACGAAAGCTGTCAAGGTCAGTGCCATCGTTGTTTGTGGCGCTGATGGCGGCTATTCCGGTTTGGCTGTTTGGCGGTGTTGTCACCGTCAACCAAGGCTGGGTCGATGTTGGCGGCCGCGAACTGGTGTTTTCGGTTATCGCGGCCTTGTCAATCACCGCTGGTTATCTATTCGCGGTGATGGCGATGCGCCGGGGTGATGTCAGCTTTGTCACACCCTTCCGTTATACCGGCATGATCTGGGCGATTATTTACGGTTATGTTATTTTTGGCTATTTGCCGGACAGTGCCACGATGGGTGGCACTGCCTTGGTGATTGGGATGGGTGTCTATTCATTCCACCGCGAACGGATCCGCCGCCGCGCGCCCCGCCCGGATGCGGTTGGCGGCCGGCCATAGACCAATTTTTTCAGATATCGGTCTAGACGACCGGGCAACTGCCGCCATCAACATTGATCGCGGTACCGTTGATATAGGACCCGGCATCAGAAGCCAAAAATGTGGCCATATTGGCAAATTCAGCGGCGGTGCCAAACCGGCCGATGCCGATATTAAGGCTTTTCGCGGCATCCGCGTACCATTCGTCAAGGCTAAGCCCACGATCATCGGCGGCATGACGCCGTTCCCACTGATCGCTTTCTATCCGGCCAACCAACAAGCCGTTCACCAAGATATTGTGCGGGGCATTTTCATTGGCCAAAATTTTCATCAGTGCCATGCCAGCCGCCCGGCTGACCGCGGTTGGCGCGCCGCCACCGTTGGGTGCCTTGGCGCCAAGGTTCAACACATTGATAATACGCCCCCATTTGCGGTCTCGCATGGCCGGAATCACCAGCCGTGACAAGCGAATAGCGGCAAATAATTTCAGATCAAGGTCATCCTGCCACAAATCATCACTGATTTCGAGGAAGTCGCCACGCTGTGATGTGCCGGCATTATTAACCAAAATATCAACCTGACCAAAGGCTTGGCAGGTTTTTTCGACAGCACTGGCGCAATCTGCAGCATGGCGAATATCGGCGGAAATAGCCATAACCTTGCCCGCATTGGCGGTTTTGCCAGCGTGGGATTCGATCTCGGCTTTGGCCGCATCCAATGTGTCTTGGCGGCGGGCAACGATCGCAACATTGGCGCCCGACGTCACATAATTGATTGCGATGGCCTTACCAATGCCAGCGCTGCCGCCGGTGATGATCGCGCTTTTTCCGTCAAGTCTGCATTCCATAGGTAAATCCCTTCATTTTTTCTGCTTTTTTAGCGGCACGCCCACTATGTCGATAAAACCTGCCTGTCAGAATATCGGCTTTTTTGCATATGCCAAGAGATAGGATTGGGTCTATGCGAAAACCGGGCGATGCGAGCCACCTACAAGGCTGGACCGGCAGGGCCGGTTGGTGGTATGGTCCACGGCATGCCACATGACCATCATGATGATCACGCCCATACGCTGTTACCGCCTGAACCGGCGCTGCGGGTCAAGGCGTTGGAAACAATCCTTGCACGCAAAGGATTGATCGATCCGGCGGCGGTTGATGCGATTGTTGATCTTTATGAAAATCATATAGGACCGCGGATCGGGGCAGGGCTTGTGGCGCGTGCATGGGCTGATCCGGCGTTCAAGGCCAGGTTGGTCAATAATACCGACGGTATTCTGGCCGAGCTTGGCTATGGCGGGCGGCAAGGTGAACATGTCGTTGTCGTTGAAAACACCCGTGAATGCCATAATATGGTGGTCTGCACCTTATGTAGCTGTTACCCGTGGCCGCTTCTTGGTGTGCCGCCAGCTTGGTACAAGTCTGATGCCTATCGGCAGCGGGCGGTTCGCGAACCACGGCAGGTCTTGGCCGAATTCGGGGTCGAACTGCTGGCCGATCAAAAGATACGGGTCTGGGACTCAACAGCCGAAATTCGCTATCTTGTCTTGCCGATGCAGCCGCCCGAAACGGTCGGTTTGCCGGTCGATCGTCTTGCTGGCTGGGTTACGCGCAACAGCATGATCGGCACCGGTTTGCCGCAGGCACCGGACGGCGCACGATGATAGCCAAGAAAACCTATAACCCGCATCATGATATGGGGGGGCAGTCTGGCGGGCCGGTGATCCCTGACAAGGCGGACGATCCGATCTTTGAGAAGCCGTGGCATAAGCGCGTGCTTGGCTTAACCGTGGCAGCCGGTGGCATGGGTGTCTGGAATATTGACATCTCCCGGTTCCGGCGCGAAAGCCTGCCGCAGCAGGATTACCAGCATTTTACCTATTATGAAAAATGGCTTGCGGCCTTAACCAACTTGTTTGTGATCAACGGGTTTGTTAGTCGTGATGAACTCGTCCATGGCTATCAAGGCCCGCTCCAGCCGATCCAAGCCAATATAATGCGCGCCCCGGATGTGGCGGTGATACTGGCGCGTGGCGCACCGTCGGCACGGCCGTATGATGGTGCGGCTAAATTCACGGCTGGGGCGTGCGTGACAACGCGGCACCCGGTCGACACGCTTCACGCGCATCCGGGTCACACACGCCTGCCGCTCTATGCGGCGAACAAGCCGGGTGTGGTGCTGTTTGCGCATGGGGCGCACGCCCTGCCAAACAGCAATGCCCACCAGTTGGGCGAGGCGCCCGAACCGCTCTATGCGGTTGAATTTTTGGCCGCTGATTTATGGCCTGACAGTGATACGGGGCATGGTGATACCGTTATCATTGATTGTTGGGAAAGCTATCTGGAGACAGCGTGATGGTCCGGCCTGTGGCTGAAAAGCCGTTTGAAATGCCATGGCATGCCCAGGCCTTTGCATTGGCGGTGGCATTGAATGAGGCGGGGCTGTTTCGGTGGGAGGACTGGACCCGCCAGTTTGGTGAACAGCTGTTGGCCGCGCGCGCGGCACGGGCTGTAGAGCTGGATGAAGCGCTTGATGGGGCGGATGATTATTACCTGGTCTGGCTTGAAACGCTGGTCACGATCATCCAACGCCATGATGCGATCACGCCGGAACTGCTGCAGGCGGTCGAAGATCAATGGCGTGCCGCTTATTTATCCACGCCGCACGGTCAGCCTGTGCGCATTACATCGCCAGACTAGTAACTTGGCCGGTAGGCTTTGACTGGTGGGATTTTGCTGGTAGGATTTGGGCTAGTCGCTTGTTCTAAAGCGGCTTTGCTGAATGAACATAACCGTACCCACCGGCACGATCAGTGTGATCAGCAACACGGTGATCAATAAAAGCCCCAACTCGGAATAATCGGCCATCGTCACAATATCTCCGGTGATTTTGTCTTTGACTTCGCGGGTGACAACAAAGACCTGATTGAGATATTTGGTGCCAAGCGCGCTGGCGGACAAAGCGAGGTTGGTGAATGAGGCAAATACCGCAAAAAATGTGGCTTTCATATGGGGTGGCGCATTGCGCGCAATCCACGCCAGCAACGGGATCATCGATACCTGACCAAGCGGCGATTCGACCGCGGTATTGATGATAGCAATAAATTTGGCATCGACCACACCGCCGGTATGCGCCGCTGTCCAGTGGTGAAGGCCGTAATACATGCCGATGCTTGGCAAGAAAAGCACCGCCCCGGCGATCGACAATATCACCACAATACGGGCAATCGAATTTTGTGCCATGAACGGGCGTAAAAGCACGATACCGACAAGTGTCAACAGCGCGGCAATCAATGATAAAACCGACAGAAAATGCTCGTTGAACAGCAGCGCGTCAATTTCAAACCACGTTAATCCGGGGCCCGGGCCAGGCATCGCGCGAAAAACGAAAATGATGATCGCCGTGCCAACAATCATCAGCTGTTGGGACGGGTCAAGAACCACGATCAACCGGCGCATCAAATAAAGGATAATGGCCACAGACCCCGCAAATACAATTTCCTGTGAAAAAGCGATGTTGGTGGTGCCAATCCCCACCGAGAATATGACAAAGACAAGACTGCCAAGCAGAATGGGCCAGTTCACAACAACCGCTTCTGGTGTTTTTTGCGTTGCAAGGTCAGCATTGAGGCGTCCTGATTTCTGCCAGCTTGCAAGCGCGATCCCCGCCACTGACAAGGTCGGTATCAACAATGCATAAAGGTAAATATCGGCGTAGAGCACAATTCTGTCGTCGCTGCCAAGGGTGTCGCTATCGGCGAATAAAACCACATTGGCCAAGGACACCAGTACGGTGCCGCCAATGATCGCAAATCGTCCCAGCGTTTGCATGGTGGTATGCATCGCTTTGATCTGATCGGCGGCCAGCGGGCGGCCTTTATCGTCTTTTTCCGGGACAGCCTCGACGGTCATCGCATCGGCGACCACATCTTGGATGACATAGCCGACAGGACCAAGGATAACGCTGATCACAAACCAGCTTTCAACCGGCATCAGTGATGCCATGGTGGTGGTGTGGCCGATCAGACCATACATAATCAACAGGCTGGCACCGATCACCATCGCGCCAAAGACCACCATATAGCTCTTATGTTTCCAGATCAGGTCCACCAGATGGCCAAGCGGCATTTTCAAGGCCCACGGCAACCCCGCCCAAAAGCCAAGGCTGGCCAGAAACGCGGCAGACAGATTTAGATAATCTTTTATAAAAAACGTGCCGACAATTGCGGTCAGGCCGGAAATGCCGGCCGCCAGATACACCATCAGCGGCGGCACGTAGGTCCAGCGCATTTGCTGGGGTAATTCCACAAGACCGGTATAAAGCGCATGAAATAATCTGATCATGATGTCAGTATTCTCATTTCATGTGACAATACAAGCTGGACATTACGATGTATGATGCGGTATCGCGCCATAAGTCTTGCTGAATGACCACAAAAACCCCATATCCTAGCGTAACAACAGCCACTGTTATGCCCCAAGAGTTTCCGATCATGCCAAAAACGCGCCTTAGTCAGCTTGTCAAAACCAGTTTCAACGAAGGCGATGTGATTTACGCGGTCAATGACCCCAGCGATTGCGTTTATCTGGTGCATAGTGGGACGGTTCAGCTGGAAAGCAAACAAGGTATGATATTAGGCACTTTGGGTGAAGGCGAATTGTTTGGCGAGGTCGGCCTTATTACCGCTGCGCCGCGGACAGTGACGGTCCGGGCCAAAACCAAATCTGTGTTGATCAAGGTTGAAGAAGCGGTGTTTTTGGCCAAGATCCGTGAAGCCGACCCTATCTGTGGCGCACTTATTCGTGGCCTTGCTTTGCGGATTAACGATGCGAATGCGCTTGCCGAAACCTATTGGCGCGAATTGGCGCTCTACAAATCAATCGATCATTGACCGCTGCGGCAGCAGGCCAAAACCAAATCTGGCCCTGACGCCAAAAACATTGGGGCCACCACCACCGGCACGCGAAGACGATTTTCTAACAGAGCGGGAAGGGGCATAAGACAGGTCTCGGTGGGGTGGATTTATTTGGGGGGTAAGGCCAGGCTGTGATTGGGTTTTGGATCACTGTGCCACATCTTGTAGCAGCTCAAATAACCGGCCTTTGACCAGGTCAAGTTTGCGGCGCAAGGCCGCATTTTCAGCCTCAAGCGCGGTGATCCGGGCCCCGGCTTGATGATGATCATGTCCGGTGCTGCCTTGTGCCAGATCAGCTTTGCAGGCGTTGTAGGCAGAAATATCGGCAGCGCTGTTACCAGCCAAAACACATTGATGCGCCGCTGCCGTTGATACCCACATCGCGGCCACAGATGCCAAAACAAAAAATTTCATGTAACCGGCCCCATTAAATTTCGCCATTTTTAGCCTATATTTATGCTACACAGATCGTCCAGTTGGGACAACGCATCCCAACGCAGCGCGGTTGGGCTTTACCCAACCATCGATGAGTTGATCGCGGCGAAAGTAGCACAAAGGTGGGCTGAATGCAGCAAATCCCGGCAGGTAAGCCACCAGTAGATCCCCCGATTGCCCGAACATTGCTGAAATTATGGCCGTATATCTGGCCAAGTGATCAGCCGCATTTGAAATTGCGCGTGTTCTGGGCCTTGGTGTTTTTGGTGTTGGCTAAACTGGCCACGGCGCTGGTCCCGTTTTTCTTCAAATTTGTTACCGATGTGTTGGCTGGCACATCGCTTGATGCGCCCTATATGCCGCTGTTTTTGCTGACGCCGCTAATGCTGGTTGTCGGGTTTGTGGTGATGCGGGTGCTGACCAACGGATTTAACCAGCTACGCGATGCGTTGTTTGCCCGTGTCGGCCAGCATGCGGTCCGGCAATTGGCTTTCAAGACCTTCACCCATATTCATCGCCTGTCATTGCGGTTCCATCTTGGGCGGCGGACCGGCGGCCTGTCGCGGATCATCGAACGCGGCACCAAAGGCATTGAAGGGATCGTTCGCTATACGATTTTGAACAGCTTGCCGGTGGTCTTAGAATTCGGGCTCTATGCCGGGATTTTCTTTTATTATTTTGGCTGGTTATATGTTGTTGTGATTGCTGTAACAGTTTTTTTATATAGTATTTTTACAATAAAAACAAGTAATTGGAGAACTGTTATAAGGCGTGAAATGAATAAGGCTGATACCAAAGCTAATGAAAAGGCAGTCGATTCATTACTCAATTTTGAAACGGTTAAATATTTTGGTAATGAAGCGGCCGAGGCGCGGCGTTTTGACCGATCGATGCAAAGCTATGAGTCGGCGGCGGTACGGTCATCAACATCACTTGGATGGCTCAATTTTGGTCAGACAACGATTTTCTCGATCGGGATGATGGTATCAATGTTGATGTCAGCTGCCGCGGTTCAGCGTGGCGACCAGACGATTGGTGACTTTGTGCTGATCCAGCTTTATTTGATCCAGTTGGCGCACCCACTGAATTTTATCGGCAGTGTTTACCGTGAAATAAGGCAGTCCTTGACTGATCTTGAGGTGATGTTTGGGCTTTTGGATTCGCCTGTCGAGGTGGCCGATATGCCGGATGCACCGGCGTTGCAACTGGATTCGGCGCAAATACGCTTTGATAATGTGCATTTCCATTACGCTGCCGACAGACCCATTTTGAAGGGCATCTCATTCGACGTGCCGGCCGGTAAAACAGTGGCTATTGTCGGACCGTCGGGGGCCGGAAAATCGACTATATCGCGGCTTTTATACCGGTTCTATGACATTAGTCAGGGGCAGATCACGATTGACGGCCAAGATATCAAGACGGTGCGCCAGGATAGTTTGCGGGCGGCGATTGGCATGGTGCCGCAGGACACGGTGCTTTTCAATGACACGATTGGCTACAATATTCGCTATGGTCGGCTTGATGCCAGTGAAGCCGAGGTGGCCGCCGCCGCCGCCTATGCCCAGATCGACAGTTTTATCGCTGGTTTGCCGCAAGGCTTTGATACAGAAGTTGGGGAGCGAGGGCTAAAGCTGTCCGGCGGTGAAAAGCAGCGCGTCGCCATCGCCCGCACGATTCTAAAATCGCCGCCGATCCTGATTTTGGACGAAGCGACATCGGCGCTTGATACCCGCACCGAGATGGAGATCAAATCGGCGCTGGATGTGGTATCACGCAACCGGACCACATTGGTGATTGCGCATCGTCTGTCCACGGTTACCGATGCTGACGAAATTATTGTGCTTGATGACGGTCTTGTCGCCGAGCGTGGCACGCACGCCGCTTTGTTGGCGCGTGGTGGTCTTTACGCGACAATGTGGCAGCGTCAACAGGCGTTGTCGGACGCCCGACAAAGAGTGCGTGATCTTGATCAGGCCGGGCCGGGCTGATTCTTGATGCACAGCCGAGATTAGAGGGGTGCAAAGCTTGATCGGAACTGAACCGCCCATTTGCCAGCATGATGGGTGATCACCCATAGTGAGTCAAAGTCGGCAATGACATGATCGTTATGATCAAAGCGGTTGACCCGAACCAGCATATGCACTTTGTCATGGCTGCTCTTTTCAACCTTTAATGTGTGCCACATGGTATGCGACCAGCTGGCACCGGCCCGGGCGTGAAAATCATCCAAATAATGATCGGGCGTTTGCCAGCATGTAAGCGTGCTACCGACAAGCCGGTAATGCGGAAAATGCAGGGTGGCGGCCAGATCGGCAGCATTTTGGGCATTTAACGCATTAAGGTGGCGGGACATCACATCTTTTGCCTGATCAATGGCAGCGTGAAGTGGTGACATCTTGTTGTCCTTTTTGGCAGTGCTGGCAGCAGCGATCAGCTTAGCACCGGCAAATGGCCGGTACGGTAAAAAAATGGTCAGCCACAGGGCTGACCATGTTTAGGGAGGAACTGTACTAAAATCACCACCCTAAACTTGACCTGTAATATGACAGCACTATGGCTTTAATGGTGTCGTTTTGTGACGGTGCTATCGGGCATGGGGTAAGGTGATCGGGGATTAGGCCTCGATACCATAGGTTGCCATCACCGCTGCCATGCGGGCGCTGGCGCGGTCAGGATCTGATAGCAGCCCAGCCTGATCGGCAAGACGGAACAATTCTGCCAGATGGAGTGCCGAGCGTGCGCCTTGCTGCCCGCCAACCATGACAAAATGATCCTGATGCCCATTCAAGTACGCCATAAAGACAACTCCGGTTTTATAAAACCGCGTTTGCGGCGCAAAAATGTGGCGCGATAGGGCGATAGTCGGTTCAAGAATGTCAAAATACCGATCCATGTCACCGCGGCCCATGGCGATAAGGGCGGCACTGGCAGCCGGGGCGATCGCATCAAAAATGCCAAGTAGCGCGTCGGAATGACCGGCCGCATCCCCGGCAATCAAGGTGGGATAATTGAAATCGTCACCGGTATACATCCGGATGCCGTCCGGCAAACGCCGCCGCATGATGATTTCTTTTTGATCGTCCAAAAGCGAGATTTTAATACCGTCAATTTTTGTGGCATTATCTGCCAGAACATCAAGGCAAACATCCATCGCCGCCATCGGCTCGTCGGCGCCCCAATAGCCGGCCAAAGCCGGATCAAACATCTCGCCAAGCCAATGTATGATCACCGGCGCCTTGACCTGGCCCAAGATATGATCATAAACGCGGCCATAATCATCGGGTGATTTGGCGCAGGCTGCCAGCGCTCGGCTTGCCATCAAAATGATCCGTCCACCAAGCGCCTCGACCGCCCCGCATTGCGTATCATAGGCGCCAATCACATCATCTATCGACAATGACCGGTCAGCAGGTAAATGATCGGTGCCGGCGCCACATGCCAATAGGGCGTTGCCCCCAAAGTCTGTGGCGGCGTCAACCGACCGTTTGATCAATTCGAGCGATGTGGACCAGTCCAGCCCCATGCCCCGCTGGGCGGTGTCCATCGCTTCCGCCACGCCAAGCCCCAAGCCCCACAAATAGCGCCGGTAATCGAGCGTTTTGTCCCAGTCAATGGCAACATCAATAAAGGGATCATGAATGGCGCGCGGGTCGGCAACAACATGCGCTGCGGCATAGGCGAGGCGTGGCAGTGGCTGCATCGCAATTCTGCGAAAATCGCGCGGTTCGCTCAGATCAAAGCGTGTCAAATGCCCGTCGTTTGTTGGTAAAGTCAAAAATGGCATCGCTTCAAACCCCGTTTTTACCTGCCGCTAGCTGGCTGCCTTTTTGATCGCGGCAAGCGTATCAAACTGGTCCGACTCTTTGTAGTAGGGGTCTAGCGGAAAACAGCCGGAAACCAGCCCGTTGCGCGGCGCGGTGGTGCAGTCCGAAAATGTACGGCAGAACTTCTTGCGCTGCATGGTCTGACCATTAACCGCATCAAGCATGATATCCGGATAGCTGAGCATCATACGGCCAAGCCCGACAAAATCGGTCCATCCGGCGCGCAATACCGCCTGCGCGACATGCGGCAGATATTCCTGTAAATAGCTGTAGCCAGACCCAACGAGATGAAATGACGGCCGGGCCGCTTTGATCTGGCGCACAATCTCTAGATGGCGCATGACGCCGACAAGCGGGTCTTCCGGGCTGGCATAACCGTCAGAGGGGGGATAGGCGGCTGGCCGTACGATATGCGGATTATAATAAGGACTGCCAAGGGTCACATTGACCAGTGTGATGCCCAAGGCGTTGAAGATATCGAACAATTTAAACAATTCAGTCATGTCAAAATGGGTCGGGTCATGTCGGTCGGTGCCAAACCCGTATTCATAGGGCTTGTCGGCTGGATAGCTGACGGCGATGCCCGGTGCCGGGCCGGTCTGATCATCAGCCTTCGGTCCAGCTTTGAAGGCGATAAGATCAAGCGCACTTACCCGTACCGCCAGTTTTAACGCCGGACAAGCGGCACGAATGCCGGCGACGATGTCAGCCAAGAAACGGGTCCGGTTCTCAAGCGACCCGCCATAGGGTCCGGGGCGGATCTTGGCGCTTAAAAACTCATGGCCGAGATAGCCATGACAGTGTTTCAGATCAACAAAGTCAAAGCCGATATCATAGGCGAGGCGAGCGGCGGCAATATAATCATCGATCAAGCGCGTGATATCATCGTCGCTCATCACCGGATGCGCGGCGCTTGTTCCAAATTTTACATCCAAAATCGGATGGCGATACAGGATCGCCGGTTCAAAACGGGTGTTATCATGCGGTTTGCAAAATCGGCCTGAATGCGTCAGTTGCAAGCCGGTAATCCAGCCCGTGTCATTGCCCATCCTGTCGATATGCGCGCGGCGTGCGGTTTCGCGCAAGGCGGCTATCGCGCCCTTGGTGGCGTCATTGATGATCAGTTGTCGCGGGTTGGCCCGGCCGTCGGGGCGAACAGCGGCGGCTTCCCCCCCAAAGATCAATTTGGCACCGCTCTGGCCAAATTTGGCCCAGCGCCGCGAGGTGGCCTCGGTTGGGGCGCCATCATTTGTGCAGTCCCATCCTTCCATCGGCTGGGCGGTAATCCGGTTGCCAATCGCCATGCCATCCACATTAACCGGCGTCATCAATGGTGATAAATCGGCATGCTCGATGGTTTCATCGCACGGCATGCCCAGGCCGAGGCTGTCAAGATGGGCTTTGAATGCCGCTGGCGTTTTAATTGATGTCAGTTTTTTGAAATCACCATATTTCATGACCACTCCCCATGATCATCGCCGGTTTTCATTCATAGGTGCCGTGTCATTTTACCGGCGTTGGATTTCATCAGTACCCTACAAATTGCGGGCAGGGAAGCGAAAGTGATGATGGATGTTGACAGGTTTGTTTTTTGGG
>JAYOFA010000004.1:0-21740 GCA_038116935.1 Puniceispirillum sp. (SeqCode)
ATGGATCATCGATGCCCGCAAAATAGCGGTAGCCGTGCTGCTGTGATCATGGGCTTGGGTCACGCGTAAGATCCTTTTTCCACTGCCTGTCGGCCGAACGCGCCCGACGGGTATCTTGGTTACAATATAGGCAACTGGTCGGCATTTTCTACCCCGACAGCATAACAAACCCGTGTAAAAATAGCCGGGATATGGGTTTACAATGCTATCGCGGCTGTGATACACCCATGCCCTACTCAAAACGGCACAACAGATATCTTTAGAAGGGATGTGAAAGACGTGTACGTCACCGTTAGAGACAATAATGTTGATCAAGCGCTGCGTGTTCTGAAAAAGAAAATGCAACGTGAAGGCGTGTTCCGCGAAATGAAGAACCGCCGGTCGTATGAAAAGCCATCTGAACGCCGCGCGCGTGAAGCGGCTGAATCGACCCGCCGCGTTCGCAAATTGATGCGCAAACGCTTGGAACGCGAGGGGTATTAGATCTGATTTTTACAGGATCAACCTCGCATTCAGGAAACCGCCAAGCGATTGGCGGTTTTTTTATACCTCCCCCGCTTATCGATAGCGCCGCGGTGGCGTTCAACAGCCGATTAGCACGGTTTTGGCTTGCATAGTCAAAACCGATCGGCCAAAACAGAAACCTCTAATTCGCTGCAAATGAAGCATGATGGATCTGAACCTATGATTATTGGTGCACCGAAAGAATTGGCTGCAGGTGAAAAGCGCGTTGCCCTGTCACCAGACAGCGCCCGACAACTGCAAAAACTGGGCTATGACTGTATGGTCGAAACCGGCGCCGGTGTTACGGCCGGCTTTACCGATGCCGCCTACCAGGCCGCCGGGGTTACAATTGCCAAATCAGCCGCTGATTTATGGAAAGCCGCCGATATCATTGTCAAGGTACGCGCGGTTGATGCCGCCGAACAAAAGCGCCTTCGTACCGGACAAACGGTGATCAGCTTTGTCTGGCCGGCACAAAACCCTGACCTTCTTGAAACCTTCAAAAAGGCGGGCGCCAACGCGATTGCCATGGATATGGTGCCGCGCATCAGCCGCGCCCAGAAAATGGATGCCCTATCATCAATGGCCAATATTGCCGGCTACCGGGCGGTAATCGAGGCCGGCAACCAGTTTGGACGGTTCTTTACCGGCCAGATCACCGCCGCTGGCAAGGTGCCGCCAGCCAAGGTATTGGTGATTGGCGCTGGCGTTGCCGGCTTGGCGGCAATCGGGGCTGCCCAGTCATTGGGGGCGATTGTGCGGGCCTTTGATGTGCGCCCGGAAGTGGCTGAACAGATCGAGTCGATGGGCGCCGAATTTTTGATGCTTGAATTTGACGAAGACGGCTCCGGTGAAGGCGGCTATGCAAAGCCGGCATCGCCAGAATTCATTGAAAAGGAAATGGCACTGTTCCGGGAACAGGCCCCCGAGATCGACATTGTTATCACCACCGCCTTGATCCCCGGCCGCCCGGCACCAAAATTATGGCCTGCTGAAATGGTTGGCTTGATGAAACCGGGATCAGTGGTCATTGACCTTGCTGCCGAACAGGGCGGCAATTGTGACCTAACCGTGGTGAATGACGTCATCAAAACCGAAAATGATGTCACCATTGTCGGCTATACCGATTTCCCTAGCCGCATGGCAGCGCAAAGCTCGACGCTATATGCCACCAATATCCGCCATATGATGGATGATCTGACGCCGGAAAAAGACGGGGTGATCACGATCAATATGGAAGATGATGTGATCCGCGGCGCAACCGTCGTCCATGACGGCGATATCACCTTTCCACCGCCGCCGCCAAAGGTCGCGGCAATTGGTAAACAGACCAAGGTTGAAAAGCCGGTCGAATTGACCGCTGAAGAAAAAAAGGCGGCTGAACTGGCGGCCCGGCGTAAAGCTGGTCGGCAGCAAATCGGCCTGCTGGCCGTTGGTGGGTTATTCATGCTGCTGATTGGCCATTATGCCCCGGCCAGCTTTATGCAGCATTTCATCGTTTTTGCGCTGGCCTGCTTTGTTGGGTATCAGGTGATCTGGAATGTTAGTCACGCGCTTCATACGCCGTTGATGGCCGTTACCAACGCCATTTCCGGCATTATTATTCTTGGCGCATTGCTGCAAATCGGATCCAGCAATCAGATCGTGGTGATTCTGGCCAGTATTTCGGTGTTGATCGCAACGATCAATATTGTAGGTGGTTTTATGGTTACGCGGCGCATGCTTGCGATGTTCCAGAAAAGCTGATTTTAAGAGGGCTTGCGTTCAATGAGTTTTAATATCGTCACCGCAATCTATATCGCCGCAAGTGTGTTGTTTATTCTGTCACTTGGGGGGTTGTCCAATCAGGAAAGCGCCAAACGTGCCGTTTGGTACGGCATTGTTGGCATGGCACTGGCAGTTGCCGCCACCATCATGGGGCCTGCTGTCACGCATTATGAATGGCTGGTGCCGATGATTGCCATCGGCGCGATTATCGGGACTATTGTCGCGCGCCGCGTTGAAATGACCGGCATGCCGCAATTGGTTGCCGCCCTGCACAGTTTTGTCGGCCTCGCCGCAGTCTTTATCGGCATCAATTCGGAATTGGCACCACCAACCGGTCTTGCCGGGGCTGAAAAAATCATCCATGAGGTTGAGGTCTTCGTCGGCGTTTTTATCGGTGCCGTCACAACAACCGGTTCGGTCATCGCCTTTGGCAAACTGGCCGGCACTATTGATGGCAAGCCGCTGACCCTGCCCGGCCGTAACATTCTAAACCTTATTGCGGTTCTAGCCTGTGTCTGGCTTGGCGCCATGTATCTGAACCATGCCGGCATTTGGACTCTGTATCTGATGACCGCGATTGCCTTTGTGTTTGGGGCGCATCTGGTGATGGCTATTGGCGGCGCCGATATGCCTGTTGTGGTCTCGATGCTGAATTCCTATTCGGGCTGGGCGGCAGCCGCCACCGGTTTTTTGCTTGGTAATGATTTGCTGATCGTTACCGGCGCGCTGGTTGGCTCAAGCGGGGCGATCCTGTCCTATATTATGTGCCGGGCGATGAACCGTAATTTTCTGTCGGTGATCCTTGGCGGATTTGGTACGGCCACCGGGCCCGCACAAGAGGTCGAGGGCGAGATGGTTGCCACCGATGTCGCCAGCGTTGCCGCCGACCTTGCCGATGCGAAAGAGATTATCATCGTCCCGGGATATGGCATGGCTGTGGCCCAGGCCCAAGGTGCAGTGTCCGAAATCACCCGCCGCCTACGTGATCAGGGCAAAAATGTTCGTTTTGCCATCCATCCGGTTGCCGGCCGTCTGCCGGGTCATATGAATGTGCTGCTGGCGGAAGCCAAAGTGCCTTATGACATTGTGCTGGAAATGGACGAAATCAACGCTGATTTTCCCGATACCGACATGGTGATCATCTTGGGGGCAAACGACATTGTGAACCCGGCCGCCCAAGACGACCCAAACAGCCCGATTGCCGGCATGCCGGTGCTAGAGGTGTGGAAAGCCAGACAGGTGATCATTTCCAAACGCGGCCAAGGCCGTGGCTATTCAGGAATCGAAAACCCGCTATTCTTCAAGGATAATTCGCGCATGCTTTATGGTGATGCGAAAGATTCGTTGGACCAGCTGCTGGCCAGCCTGACAAGCCGCTAGGCCGATCTTAGACCGTGAAATGGGCCTGACAGGATTGTCAGGCCCGTTTCTTTTGCCGAACCGCTATAATCAGCCACCGCGGAACCGCGTGGTCAAACAGCGCCGGCCGGCGCGAGGAGCGTCTCAGGAAGGCCGACCTCGTTGGCCAACTGGCGCTGGCGAGACGCCAGCCGATCTAAATCAAAATCATCGATTAAATCATGGAACAATTCGTGCCAATTGACCTCGGCACCTAGATGCATGAAGACCGATCCAAGGCCAACCGCCGCCCGGTCCATCAAAACAAATTCGCGGGGCGGCCGAATACCGCCGATGCGCTTTAATTCGCCATGCACCTTGCCGGCCAATTCACGCCCCGCGGTGCCCCCGCGGGTTTGCTGAATCGGACGCACGCGGTCTTCCAGAAGCGGCGCATAGATAAACCCGGCCCACATATTCAAAACCTCAATCGCGTCCTTATCAAGGCCGGTAAAGCCCCACCGTTCATAGGCATGCACAGCCTGATCCGGGTCATTGTCACGCAACGCCTGATACAATTCAATGACCCCGGCCACAAAGCCCGGCCGGAACAGCCGGATCGATCCGAAATCCATCAGATTGATGCGATGATCCGCGCCGATCGAATAATTGCCAAGATGCGGATCACCGTGAATGACGCCGTAATAGTAAAACGGCACATACCAGACCCGGAACATGTGCCGCGCGATCCGGTTCCGCGTTTCTTGGTCGGGGCCGGTTTCAAGAAATGGCATCAGTCTGGTGCCATCCAGCCAATTCATCGTCAACAAACGGCTTGTCGATAAGGACGGGATATGCTGTGGCACGTCAACAACATCTTCATCAGCAAGCATGCGCTGATAGAGCTGCATGTTGCGTGCCTCGCGCTGGTAATCCAGCTCTTCAAGAAGCCGCTCGGACAATTCGTCATAAATATCGGCCGTGGATATGGCCGAATCGTAACGCTCATAAAGCTGGAAAAGCAGCTTTAGCTGACGTAGGTCAGCCTCGATTGCCGACCCCATGTCAGGATATTGCAACTTGACAGCTAGCGGCGTGCCGTCCAACCCAACCGCTTTATGCACCTGCCCAAGCGAGGCCGCAGACACCGCGTCACGGCTAAAGCTTTTGAACTTGCTTTGCCAATCGGCCCCCAGTTCGGCGGCCATTCGACGTTTGGTAAAAAGCCAGCCCATCGCTGGCGCGTCGGCCTGAAGTCCGGCCAGTTCATCAGCATATTCCGCTGGCAGTGCGTCAGGTATCGTTGACAGGATTTGCGCGACTTTCATGATCGGGCCTTTCAGCCCGCCAAGCGCTGCGCGCAGGTCGGCCGCATGTTTTGCCCG
Source organism: Puniceispirillum sp. (SeqCode) (assembly GCA_038116935.1). GTDB lineage: Bacteria > Pseudomonadota > Alphaproteobacteria > Puniceispirillales > Puniceispirillaceae > UBA3439. Next base: position 4,995 of record JAYOFA010000004.1, read on the forward strand.
GTCAATATCCCAGCCAAGATAGCGCTCGCCAGCAACCCGGGCCGCAAGGCCGCCCATGGTTGTGGTGACGCGTACGTAGCGCCGCAGCCGTCCGCCAAGCTGGCCGCCCGCCATGCTGTCCCGATCAGCCGCCATTAGGCCAAACTTTCCAATTCATCGATCATGCCGCTGATCATATCAAGACCAAGCGACCAAAAGGCCGGCTGCCGCGGATCAAGATCAAACCGCGCCAACGCCGCGTCATAGCGGGCCGTGCCACCGGCGGCCAACAAGGCCTTATAGTCGGTGATAAAGCTGTCGGCGCTGCCAGCCGCTTGTGACAGTTGATATTTCTGCCATAGCGCGTTCACCAGGCAATCCCCAAACGCGTAGGCATAAACATAAAACGGCGTATGGACAAAATGCGGCACATAGCCCCAGATCGGCCGATAGTCATCGCCGATGCGGACCGCCGGCCCCAACGCGTCGCGCTGGGTTTGCATCCAAATATCGGAAATTTCATCGGCTGTCAGCTCGGCCTTGGCACGCGAAGCATGAAGATGTGTTTCAAAATTGTGAAAAGCGATCTGCCGGACCACCGTGTTCAGCATATCCTCGACTTTGCCCGCCAATAAAAAACGCTGCGCGGCCGGGTCGGTTTGGCTGTCGACAAGCCGGCGGAAGGCCAGCATTTCAGCAAACACAGACGCGGTTTCGGCCAGCGTCAAGGGGGTGTCGGACATCAGATAGCCCTGATCAGCCGCCAGCACCTGATGGACCCCATGGCCCATTTCATGTGCCAATGTCATAACATCGCGTGATTTGCCGGCAAAATTCATCAGGATATAGGGGTGCGCCGACGGCACCACAGGATGCGAGAACGCACCTGAGCTTTTGCCTTCACGCGGCGCCGCATCGATCCAGTGCCGGCTGAAAAACGGCGCCGCCGTTGCCGCCATCGCCGGATCAAACGCGGCAAAGGCATCACAAACGATGCTCTTGGCCTCGTCCCAGCTATACTGCCGGTCGTCATCGCCCGGAAGTGGCGCATTACGGTCCCACCAGTCGATCTGTTTTTGCCCCATCCAACCGGCTTTCAACGCATAATAGCGATGCGCCAGATCAGCATTGCGGCTGTTCACCGCACTGACAAGCGCATCGACAACCTCGTCATCGACATCATTCGCCAGATTGCGCGCTGCTACCGGCCTTTTGAACCCGCGCCAGCCATCCTCGATTTGCTTGTCTTTGGCAATCGTGTTCAGCACCAACGATAACAATCGTTCATTTTGTTTCAGCACCGCCGACAATGACTGCCCAGCCGCTTTGCGCCGGGCCGGATCGATGCTTGATAGCGCATCCAAAATTTCGGCCTCGGTTACCCGCCCATTTTCAAACGGAAACCGCAAGCCGGTCATGGTTTCGTCAAAAAGCCGCACCCACGCCCCGGCCCCGGTCGGCGCGCGTTCGGCGATCATGGTTTCGGCCTCGTCCGACAGCTGATAGGGCGCCATCGCCCGCACCCGCCGTAACCACGGGCCAAAACGCCCAAGCGCCGGATTTGTCAACAAAACATCAAGACGGGCCTGGTCAAGGCGCGCCAGCTCCAACTCGACAAACAGCAGCACCGCACCAATTTCAGACCCGACCTCGCGCATCGACTGGTGATGCTTGGCTGACGCCGGATCGGCGGTATTGGCGGCAAACACCAGCTGGGCGTGGCTTTGAATTTTGCCAAGACGTTCAAGTACCGCCTCGTAATCGACGATCACCGCTGCCAAACTATCGGCATCCAGATCAGCAAGACGGCCCTTGGCACGGTCGGCAAGTGCCGCGGCGTCACCACGGCATGTCCGGATATCGGTCTGAATGGCCGCCGAATCGATGCCTTCGTAAAGGTCGGTCAAATTCCAGACAGGGCACGAATCAGGCATCAGAACACTCATTTGTTACATGGTCACTGGTGGATATATGACCATAAGTAACCTGTTTCACAAGTCCGCAAGATTTTTTTGCCGGATCATGCCCCCTATTCTACCGTGGCCACGCACCAAAGCCCTTGCACCAAATGATGAAGCCGATTACTGTTTTTGGGCTCGATACATGAAAAGGGAGAGCTGTGTCGACCGGCCCGCAACGCCGGCAAGTCACCACCGAAGGAGCAACCGCCCCGGAAACTCTCAGGTACCCGTACTTTTTGATGTGAGCACTCTGGAAAGTACACGGCAGTGTACACCGACGGGGACAACCATTCGGCGAAAACCGGGATCACCCGCGACGATGGCTAATCTCTCAGGTTCCGCGACAGATGGGGCGAATGCCATGTGAGGGGCATTCCGCATCTTTGGCGACCGGAGGGACAAGCTGTTGGAAAACAAACGCACCGCCTTATTTGACTTTCATAATGCCCATGGCGGCCGCATTGTGCCTTTTGCCGGCTGGGATATGCCGGTTCACTATCGTGATGGCATCAAGGCCGAGCATCTGGCAACACGGCACGGGGCCGGCCTGTTCGATGTATCGCACATGGCCCAGCTGGAACTGACCGGTACCGCCGCGGCCACCTGTTTTGAAGCTTTGACGCCGACTGATTTAAGTGCTGTTGCCGATGGTCGGGTGCGCTATTCACTGTTTTTGAACGAAGATGGCGGGGTCCTTGATGACCTGATGGTCGCCCGCTTTGACGGGGCGTTTCATCTGGTGGTCAATGCCGGCCGCGCGGGCCATGATATCGCCCATATCAGGCGTCACCTTACCGGTGACGCACAGCTTCAGCATCATCACGACAGGGCCTTACTGGCCCTTCAAGGCCCAGATGCGGCGCCGGTCTTGGCCAAACTAGGACTGGATTTGAACGGATTCAAATTCATGGATATCCGGCGAGCGACCCTTGCCGGAATCGATCTGCTGATCACCCGGTCAGGCTATACTGGTGAAGACGGGTTTGAAATTTCGCTCGCGGCCGACCACGCGCCTGATTTTGCCGCCCGCCTTGTTGCCAGTGGCAAGGTAACGCTGGCCGGGCTTGGCGCGCGCGACACGTTGCGGATGGAGGCTGGCCTGCCATTATGGGGGCATGAACTTGACGAGACCATCACCCCGGTCATGGCCGGGCTGACTTTTGCGCTGTCGAAAAAACGCCGTCTTGCCGCCGATTTCCCCGGCGCAGACCCAATTTTGACGGAATTGGCTAACGGACCAGCCCAATGTCTTGTTGGCCTGTTGCCGATCGGGCCGCGGCCGGTGCGCGACGGCACCGTCTTGACGCATAACGGGGCCAGCGTTGGCCGGGTCACCTCCGGTGGCTTTGCCCCAAGCCTCGACAGGCCTGCCGCGCTTGGTCTTGTTGATGCTTCAGTCGCCGCCCACGGCACCGTATTGGATGCGGTGACCCGTGGCACCGAAACCCCGGTAACGGTCAGTGCCTTGCCGCTGGTCCCACATCGCTATGTTCGCGGCTGACGCCGCTTTTTCTTTTGATCATCACGAGGAGTATAGACCATGTTGAAATTTTCCGAAGACCATGAATGGGCCCGTTTGAAGGGCGATGTTTGTACCGTTGGCATCTCGCCGCATGCGGTTGAACAGCTTGGCGATATCGTGTTTATCGAATTGCCGGAAGCCGGTGCCAGCGTTGCCAAGGGTGATGCGGTGGCCGTCTTTGAATCGGTCAAAGCCGCCTCGGACATCTACACGCCTGCCAGCGGCGAGATCACCGCGGTCAATGCCGCGCTGCTTGATGATCTGACCAGCATCACGCCGGACAAAGCGATGGATAACTGGCTTTTCAAACTGCAGATCAGTGATGCCAGCGATCTCGACTCACTGATGGATGAAGACGCCTATAACGCGATGATCGGGTAACACGATGATCGGATAATCCGAAACGGCAGGATCACCGCATCATGCCGGTTTACGACCATTTGCCTTTGTTTGTGCTGAAAGGATTTGACATGTCTGTTCCCCCTACCCCGCAAGCGGCCTTTGCCAGCCGTCACATCGGTCTGAATGACGCCGATATCGCGCATATGCTAACCGTGGTTGGCAGCCCATCAGTGGCTGATTTGCTGGACAAGGTAATCCCGGGTAAAATTCGTCGTCGCGACATTATGGATTTGCCGCCCGCCTTGTCGGAAGAGCAGGCACTTGCCGAATTGCGGGACTATGCCGCCCAAAATGCGGTCCGCACATCGCTGATTGGCATGGGCTATTATAATTGTCACACGCCGCCGGTGATCACCCGCAATATTTTGGAAAATCCGGCCTGGTATACGGCCTACACACCGTACCAGCCGGAAATTTCACAAGGTCGGTTGGAAGCGATCCTGAATTTCCAGACAATGATCATTGACCTAACGGCAATGGATATTGCCAATGGCTCGTTGCTGGATGAAGCAACCGCTGCGGCCGAGGCGATGGCGCTGGCCAGCCGTGCCCACAAGGCCAAGGGAACGCGGTTTCTGATTGACCCCGACACCCATCCACAAACGATCGGCATTTTGCGGACCCGGGCCGAACCATTGGGTATTGAGCTGGTATTTGGCATCGCGGACAACGCCGATCTGACCGGGTGTTTTGGCGCGCTTCTCAGCTATCCGGCGAGCAGTGGCGCCATCCGTGACCTGCGCGGCGAGATTGCGCGGCTTCATGATGCCGGTTCACTGGCGGTGGTGGCGGCCGATCTCTTGTCATTGACGGTGCTGACGCCGCCGGGTGAAATGGGCGCCGATATGGTGATTGGCAGCGCCCAGCGTTTTGGTGTGCCGCTTGGCTTTGGCGGGCCCCATGCCGCATTTTTTGCCTGTAGCGCGGCATTGCAGCGGTCCATCCCCGGCCGGCTTGTCGGCGTATCGCGTGACGCGGCAGGACGGCCGGCCTACCGGCTTGCCCTGCAAACCCGCGAACAGCATATAAGGCGCGAAAAAGCCACCTCGAATATCTGTACTGCACAAGCCTTATTGGCGATCATGGCCAGCTTTTACGCTGTCTGGCATGGGCCAGAGGGGTTGCAGGCGATTGCCAAACACGCGCATCGTCACGCCTGCCGCTTTGCCAACGGGATGCGCGCTGGCGGCCGTACGATCCGGCATCACGCGTTTTTCGATACCGTGGTTCTTGATGCTCCACAGGACCGGGACCAGCTGATCGCCGCCGCCGACAACGCCGGATTTAACCTGCGGTCAGTTGACGGGGCGGTTGCGGCCAGCTTTGACGAAACCACCACCGATGACCAGCTTGATCAATTGATCACCGCGCTTGGTGGGGTGGTAAGCACCGCCGATGCCAATAATAGTGCCATTCCAACCGGCCTTACCCGCACCAGTCAGTTTTTGACGCATGATGTGTTTCATCATTATCGGACCGAAACCGAGATGCTGCGCTATATGCGCCGCCTTGCCGACCGTGATCTCGCCCTTGATCGCTGCATGATACCGCTGGGGTCTTGCACGATGAAACTGAATGCCACGGCTGAAATGATACCAGTAACCTGGCCTGAATTTGCCGCGATCCATCCCTATGCGCCAGCCGCGCAAACCGCCGGCTACCGCAAGATGATTGCCCGATTGGAAGACATGCTATGTGCCTGTACCGGCTATGCGGCGATGTCGGTTCAGCCGAATGCCGGTGCCCAAGGCGAATTTGCCGGGCTGTTGGCGATTGCCCGCTATCATCAGGCCAATGGCGAGGAACAGCGGCATATCTGTCTGATTCCATCATCGGCCCACGGCACCAATCCGGCCTCGGCAATTATGGCCGGGATGACGGTTGTCGTTGTCAAATGTGATCAAGAAGGCAATGTCGATCTTGATGATCTGGCCGCAAAAATTGACCAGCATCGCGATCATCTTGCCGCCTTGATGCTGACCTACCCGTCAACGCACGGGGTGTTTGAAGAAGCAATCACCGAGATTTGTGATATGGTCCACGCGGCAGGCGGCCAGGTCTATGTTGACGGCGCCAATCTGAATGCGTTGGTCGGTCATTGTGCGCTGCCGGAATTTGGTGCCGATGTCAGCCATCTGAATTTGCACAAAACCTTTTGCATCCCGCATGGGGGCGGTGGCCCCGGCGTTGGTCCGGTTGGGGTGGCGGCGCATCTGGCGCCTTATTTGCCGGGCGCGCCGCTTGATGGCGTTGGCGCCGTCAGCGCGGCCCCCTATGGGTCGGCTGGTATTTTGCCGATTACCTATGCCTATATCCGGATGATGGGACCAGACGGGCTGGCCAACGCCACTGCCATGGCCATTTTATCAGCCAATTATATTGCAACCCGGCTGGCTGGGGTGTTTCCGGTCCTTTACAGCGGACGTCATGGCCGGGTGGCACATGAATGCATTATCGATATCCGGCAGTTGCAAGACGCAACCGGCATCAGCAATGAAGATATCGCCAAACGGCTGATCGATTTCGGTTTTCATGCGCCAACCATGTCATTTCCGGTTGCCGGCACATTGATGATTGAGCCGACCGAGTCCGAATCACTGGCTGAAATAGACCGCTTTTGTGATGCCATGATCGCGATTGCCGGTGAAATTGACAAAGTGGCAAACGGCACATGGCCACAAGATGACAACCCGTTGGTCAATGCACCCCATACCGCCGATGACATTATGCGCGATGACTGGACCCACCCCTATAGTCGCCAGATGGCTGGCAACCCTGACGGCAACCGCCAAGCCAATAAATATTGGCCGCCGGTCAGCCGGGTAAATAATGCGCTTGGCGATCGCAACCTGATTTGCGCCTGCCCGCCAATGGAGTTTTGGGACAGCGAGGCGGCTGAATAGCCGCCAATGGTTTTTTCAACTGGGGGCGGCGGCGGTTTCAGCCGCCTCCCCTAAAGCCGGAAAAGGTCGAGCGTTTCGGCACGGCTCGCCGGGCGGCATGTTGTTGCCAGCTGGTTGACCAATGCGGCGGTGTTCGGGGCCAAGCTGCGGTCTTTGAGATACATATTATTCTCAAAGCCAACCCGGCAATGGCCCCCATGTTCAATGGCTGCCGTCATCACATCAAATTCGCGATAGCCAAAGGCACAGATTGACCAGCTGGCCATATCGTCAAGGCCTGCATCAAGAAACGGCTTCATCTCGGCCGGATCAGATTGAAAATCGACATTATAGCGCCCCAGAACCAGCAGCACATGCGGCCGCGCCGCTGGCAAAACACCATCTTCCTTGGCCGCGCGGAACCGGTGCAGATCATCGACATCATAGAGAATATGCTGAATGTGAATGCCACTATCATAGCTGCGATGGTAAAAATCACGCGCCAAGGCCCGGGCATCGCTGCTGTTATCGCCAATCATTTCACGAAACCCAACCGACACAAAATCTGGCTTTAGATCAAACACCAAATCATATTGTTGCTGTGGGCTGTAAATGCCAACCGCCTCGGTGGTGATCTGAATCAGCATATCCGGCACCGCGGCGCGCAACCCGTCCATCAATTGACGATAAAGACCGGCGTCAAGCACATGCTTGCCATCATCATCGCGCACATGCGCATGCAGGATGCTGGCGCCCGCCGCATGACACGCCTTGGCCTCGGCAATGGTTTCAGCAATCGTGACCGGTAGGGCCGGATGATCCGTCTTGACTTTACGGGCACCATTCGGCGCCGCCATAATAATAATCGGTCGGGTCATGACATTCCTTTATCTGCTGTCGATTGGTGGGTGTGGACCGGGCCGGAATCGGCGCTATAGGCTGCCCGCCATGCTAGGCATCGCCTGCCTGATGGTCAAGACAGCATGCGCCCACCAACTGTCGAAAATATCCGTCGCCGACCGCAACGATTTATGCTAGGCAAACCGACTAACCTGAATTGCTTTGTGTTACGCTAGCAAAGCCAATATATGACGACTCCATTCCGTTTGACCGAGATGTAACGCCATGCCAGACCGCCCCAATATCGCCGCTTTCAAGGCGCTGAAAGGCAGCCGCAAAATTGTTTGTCTGACGGCCTACACGGCACCGATGGCGCATGCGCTTGACCCCTATTGCGACATGCTTCTGGTCGGTGATTCACTCGCCATGGTGCTCTATGGCATGGACGGGACCACCGGCATCGATCTTGATATTATGATCCGGCATGGACAGGCGGTGATGCTGCGGCGGCAAAACGCGCTTGTGGTGATTGATCTACCGGCAGGCAGCTATGAAAACAGCCCGGCCCAAGCGCTGGCCAGCGCCAGCCGGATAATCGCCGAAACCGGTGCCGATGCGGTCAAGCTGGAAGGTGGCACCGACCTTGCCCCGCATGTCAAATGCCTTGTCGACGCCGGGATACCGGTGCTTGGTCATATCGGTCTTTTGCCCCAACATGCGGTCGCCGGCACCGCGTTTCGGATCACCGGGCGTAGCGATGCTGAAGCTCAACAGCTGCAAAAAGACGCCGATGCGCTGGTATCGGCTGGTGCGTTCGGCATTGTCATGGAGGGGATCATCGAACCGGTCGCGGCACAGATTGCGGCCACATGCGCTATTCCGACAATCGGTATTGGCGCCTCGGCCGCCTGTGACGGGCAGATATTGGTTACCGACGACATGCTTGGTCTATATGACAGTTTCAGCCCAAAATTTGTCCGGAAATTTGCCGACTTTCAGGGCGACGTCGGCACCGCGGCCAATGCCTATCGCAATGCAGTGATTGACGGCACCTTTCCAACCGACGATCATCTCTTCTGGCCGAAAAAAACCTGACAGAACAAGCCATGATCATGGATATTTTACGTGACAAAACCGAGATGATGGAGACCACCCGCAACTGGCAAGCGGCCGGTGACGCGGTATGTCTGGTGCCAACCATGGGCAGCATTCATACTGGTCATCTGGCCTTGATCGAAAAAGCCCGCCAAATTGCAGCGCGTACCGTGGTCAGTATTTATGTCAATCCGACACAATTTTCGCCAAGCGAAGATTTCGACAGCTATCCGCGACGGTTCGAGGCAGATTGCGCCGCGATCCGTGCCGCCGGCGGTGCCGATGCGATTTATGCACCGGCCGATATGTATGGCGACAACCACGCCACCATGATCGTGCCTGGCGGTGTGGCCTTGCCGATGGAAGGTGAAACACGGCCGCATTTTTTCGCCGGTGTGGCCACCGTGGTGCATAAGCTGTTCACGCATGTGCCAGCCGATCGCGCGATATTTGGCGAAAAGGACTTTCAGCAACTGGCTGTCATTCGCCAAATGGTGCGTGATATGGATATACCTATCGATATCATCGGTCATCCGACCATCCGCGAATCCGACGGGCTGGCGCTATCGTCACGCAATCATTATCTGACCCCGCAACAACGCAGCATAGCCCCGACCCTTTACGCGGAGATGCGCGCCGCGGCAGCGGCACTCAATGACGGCACAGCCATTGATCAGGTGCTTGACCAAACCAAGGCCACGCTGATCAGCGCCGGCTTTGACAGGATTGATTATTTTGACCTCCGCCGTGCCACTGATTTACAACCATCACGTCACCCGGCCAGCACTGATCGTCTGTTTGCCGCGGTCTGGATGGGCCAGACACGGCTCATTGACAATTGCCAACTATAGCCGTTCATTGATATCCTTGCCGACCCAAGCGAAAGGACAAGCCAATGCGCGACAACAGAGGCCCGACAACCGACCTCTTTGGCCAGGCTGAGAACCTGCATGCCGCCATCGACCTGTTGATCCAGAGTTTTGACAATGGCGGCAAGCTGTTGATCTGCGGCAATGGTGGTAGCGCCGCCGATTGTGAACATATTGTTGGTGAATTGATGAAGGGGTTTTGCCTGCCGCGCCGCCTGTCGGCCGATGACCGGGCCCAGTTTGGCGACAGTGACGATGCCGCGATCGCCGATCAGTTACAATATGGGCTACCGGCGATTTCACTGGTTAGTCACAGCGCCCTGATTACCGCCATCGCCAATGATATTGGCGGCGACATGATTTTTGCCCAACAGGTTTGGGGGATCGGGCGGGACGGTGATGTGTTACTGGCCATTTCCACATCGGGTCAATCAGCGAATGTGATTAACGCGGCCAAAACAGCGCGCGCCCGTGGCCTTGGGGTCATCGGCCTAACCGGCCAAAGCGGTGGTGCGTTGCGCGCGCTATGTGACGTTGTGATCACGGTACCGTCAAACGATGTCGCGCTGATTCAAGAAATGCACCTTCCTATTTATCACGCATTATGTCGGCAAGTTGAGGCGCATTATTTCGGTGATTAAATCGCCCCAAACGCAAAGAACGGGCCGTTGCGATAGCCCGGCTTGCCATAGGTAAAAGCGGTCCCGTCAGCGGCCTCAACCCGGCCACCGGACGCCCGCAAAATTGCATCACCGGCCGCCGTATCCCATTCCATAGTCGGACCATAGCGCGGATAGGCATCAGCCTCCCCAGCTGCCACAAGGCAAAATTTAAGCGACGATCCGATGGCGATGGTCTTGCTGATATGCTGCGCCGCCAGCCAGTCGTTGGTTTTGCTGTCACGATGAGACGCACTGGCCACCGCAACACGCGCCCCGGCCACCGGACGCCGCACAGCAATCATGTAAGGGGTGTTATCACCACCATCTTCAAATGCCCCGCGATGGCGACTGCCAAAAAACAACCGGTCCAGTGCCGGCGCATAAATTATGCCCATAACAGGCACCCCATCCTCAATGAGACCAATATTGACTGTAAAAGCCCCCTTGCCCCCGGGGCGGATAAATTCCTTGGTACCATCAAGCGGATCAACCAGAAAAAACCGTGCCGCTGGCGGCAGTTTGTGACTGGCGGGATTTTCTTCGGATATAATCGGAATATCGGGGGCTAGGGCGCGGATTGCCGGCAATAAAATCGCCTCTGCGGCCCGATCAGCTTCGGTCACCGGGCTACCGTCGGCCTTGATATCAGTGTCGGGTGACTGCTGATAGAACTTCATGATGCAATCACCAGCGCGGCGCACCGGGGCCTCTAGCCGGCGCGCCAAAACCGCGAGATCATCGTCGTTAAAGATCAGCCCGGCCATCTTAACTGCCCCTTATTTTGGACATCCCTTGCAGCATGGACATCACTGTGACCTCTGGACTGTGACCTCTGGCACGTCACCGGCTATCATGCTTTTAACCGGCTGAACACATGGCGGGCATTACCTTCAAAAATGGCCGCTTTGTCAGCGGCGCTCAGCTTTGTATTCCCATCAATATAGCGTTTGGTGTCATCATAATAATGACCGGACTGTGGGTCGATGCCCTTCACCGCACCAATCATTTCAGAGGCAAACAGAATGTTTTTGGTTGGGATGACATCCAAGAGTAAGTCAATCCCGCGTTGGTGATAGACGCATGTATCAAAATAGATATTACCAAGCACGCGTTCATTCAAATCACCAAGACCGCGGTCTTGGGCAATGCCGCGGAAGCGACCCCAATGATATGGCACCGCCCCGCCCCCATGCGGGATAATCAGCTTTAATTCCGGAAAATCGGTAAACACATCAGAGAACATCAACTGGGTAAATGCGGTGGTATCCGCCCCAAGATAATAGCTTGATGTGGTATCATGGGCATGCTGGCAAGCGCCCGATACATGGATCATCGCCGGCACATCCAGCTCAACCATTTTTTCATAGAACGGATACCAATAGCGGTCTGACAGACGCGGGTCCTTCCAAAAGCCACCCGATGGGTCGGGGTTTAGATTACAGCCAATAAAGCCCATTTCATTCACACAGCGTTCAAGTTCGGCAATGCTGTTTTCAAGGTTGGTCTCTGGGCTTTGCGGCAATTGGCAAACCGGCACAAAATTATCCGGAAACAGGTCACAGACGCGGCGGATCAAATCATTGCAATGTTCGGTCCATGCGCGCGATGTACTGGCATTACCAAGATCATGCCCCATCCAGCTGGCGCGCGGTGAAAAGATCGTAATATCGGTGCCACGCTCTTGCTGCAATTTCAACTGATTGGTCGCAATCGACTCGCGGATTTCATCATCCGAGACAGGCATATCACCCTTGTCGAAAATATGGTTTGGGTCTTTTGCCAGCAGCGCACGCTGATTGTTGCGGTAAGCCTCTACTTGCGGCGGGGTCGTGGTGTAATGACCATGGCAATCAATAATCATGGTGGTGATGTCCTTACAGGTAAAACAGGCTTTTCACAATTTCTTAGCCCCGACAGATTAGCCGAGACCACCCAGAAAACCAAGCATCCTGCATCGCTGGCAGCACAGGTGATCGCCCCGAAAAATGGTAACGCCGGAACCGGGTATGGCGCTCATAAAATGCTGATCCCGATAAAATGGTGATCCCGGCAAGACTCGAACTTGCTACCTACAGATTAGGAATCTGTCGCTCTATCCTGATGAGCTACGGGACCATGATGATTTTATGCCGCACTTTCAGGCAAAATGCCAGCTTTGGCCATATCCGACCTGCCTGACCGCTATGATTGACAAATCGTCAAGCAAGGCGCATAAGTCCGCCCAAGACCAGCCGCGCGGAAAACACCGGCGCTGCCCGAAATAACCGCCGCTGTGCCGGAAGAAAACCAATGTCTATGACCGATCAGACCCCCACCACCCCAAGTGGGTCGCCAGATGCTGTTGCCTTTGATCAATTTGATCTGCTGCCGGATCTGCTACCTGTCCTTCAGCAAATGGGGCTGACCATACCGACCCCCATTCAGGCCATGGCAATACCGCCGTTGCTGGCGGGACGCGACCTGATCGGGCTTGCCCAAACGGGAACCGGAAAGACCGCGGCATTCCTGTTACCAATCCTGACGATGCTTGGCCAAAGCGAAGCGGTTCGTGCGGGGCATCCGCCGCATGCGCTGATCCTTGCCCCAACGCGCGAACTGGCGACACAAATCCAAACCAATTTGCGGAACTTGGCGGAGCAGCTGAATATCCGTCATTTGGCGGTGTTTGGTGGCGCCCGCTATGACGGGCAAATTCGCAGCTTGCGGCGCGGTGTCGATATTGTCGTGGCAACCCCGGGACGGCTAGAAGATTTGATGAATCGCGGGGCATTCGACCCCAGCGGAATTACCCATTTTGTGCTGGATGAAGCCGACCATATGCTTGATCTTGGCTTTTACCCAGCCATTCAACGCATTGCCAACAGCCTGCCACACCCGCGTCAGGTGATGCTGTTTTCAGCGACCATGCCACCCGAAATCGAAAAGCTGGCGGCACGGTTCTTGGTCGACCCGGTACGCGTTAAGGCACCGCAAACCGGGGTGACTGCCGATAAGGTTACACAGCATGTGACCTTGCTTGCCGAGGGGGAAAAACGTGACCGGCTGTGTGACGTGCTAAATGGCGACGATATTGGCCAAGTGCTGATTTTCGTGCGGACCCGTCGGCGCGCCGATGCGCTGGCTAAATTCATGCAGGTCCGCGGATTTGCTGTCGATGCCTTGCATGGTGATATGCGGCAGTCGATCCGGCAAAAGGTACTTGGTAATTTTCGGGCGGGAACATTGCGCGCGATTATCGCCACCGATGTAGCTGCCCGCGGTATTGATGTTGCGGGGCTTGGCCATGTGATCAATTTTGATATGACCGATACGCCAGAGGCTTATATTCACCGCATCGGGCGAACCGGACGCGCTGGCCTTGGCGGCACGGCAATTTCATTTTGTGCCCCAGATGAACAGCACAAGCTTGCCGCTGTCGTGTCACATGTCGGCGCACGGGTTGAAATCTTTACCCCCGATGGCACCCCTGTCACCGAATTTGTTGCTGAACGGGCACCGGCACGGCGGCGACAGCGCCCACCGCAAGGCGCACGCAGCAAACCGCGCCGTGAACGAGACAGCAGCAATCCACGCCGCGCCAAGCCGGAACGGGGCCGCGGCGCAGGTCAAAAAATGGCCCGGCCGTTAGAGAGCAAACCGCCACGGACAAAGCCTGCTAGGGCCAAGCCGGTTGATGCGAAGGCTGGCAAGCCAGGCAAGCCCAAACCGCAGCGCGCGCCCAAAAAAGCCGCCTTTGCCGCCCCGCCGGTATTCCATGAACGTCCCGATTTTGGTGACAAGCCAGCCGCTAGGGGTAATAAAACCGGCAAGCCAGCCCGCCCGCGGCCCAGTGGTAGCCCAGCTACCACTGCGCGAGGCAGCACCAAAACTGACAAGAAACCGGCCGGCGACAAGCCTTTTGGTAAAGCTGGGCGTGTGACGCGCAACGCGGCGCCGGCCCGCGCACGTCAGGACCAAAAGCGTGGCACCAAAGGGCCAAGTCGGCACGCCACCACCGGGCAGCGCCGCGATGGCGGTCACGGCCGTCTGAGGCGCCAAAAGTAAAATTGGATAAGAAATACTATCGCGGATCCGGCGCCCATGGCTGGCAGCGCCCACATCCACGCATCCAGGGCATCAGCGCCGCCACTATGATCGAGGACATAGCCAATGATCGGGCCGCCAAGAGCCCCGCCGCCAAACCCAATCATTGAATGTACCGCCAGTAACGCGCCGCGGTCGGTCGCATCCCCGGCCTCGACCGTACCGGTGGTCAGCGAACCCGAATCGAGCATAATAAACGCATTATAGGCCCACAGCATGATCACCACCGGCCAAAAGCCATTATGAAGGCTGATCGCAACCAGCACACTAAGCGCGGCGCTGGCAATGCCGATGCTGGCGATCACCCGATGGCGGCCAAACCGAAGGCACAGGCTGGCGCCAACCAGCGACGCAATCATGCCGGTCACAGTGATCAAACTGACAATCGCAGTGATCATCCCAACCCCAATTTTGCCGGCGCTTTGCGACGCCAGAAACAACAGCAGCGCAAAGCTCCAGGTGCGATAGGCAAACAGCTCATAAGTGTGGGTGCCATAGGCCAAAATATAACCCATCGCCACCGGTTTTTGAAAAGCCGGGCGCAAGTCAAGCGGATGCCGTTTGCGGTGGTTGGTCGGCGCGGGGGGACTAGCCTTCGGCCCGACACAGGACAATACCACCAATCCAGCAATCAACGCGGCCCCGGCCGCCAATAGCGCCGCGGCGCGGGCATCGGCGACCATCAAAAGCCAGCCCATCAGGGCAAAAGACCCCCCTGTGCCGATACCAAAGCAAGCTGTATACCACGGAACCGCGCGAATTCGGTGATGCTCGTCCAAGCGCGCATTCAATATTTGCAGGCCAGGCATATAGGTGCCGGCAAGCCCGCCACCAACAACGGCCCACGCCCATGACGCCGACCAGAAATCATGCGCGGTCAGCGCGAACAACAAACAGCCCGCCACCGAAAACCCACAGCCGCCTATAAATACCAGCCGTGCATCAACCCGATCGGTGAGCCCGACAAGAATGGGCGTCGCCAGCAGGTAGCCGGCGAAATAAGCCCCACTGACCCACCCAATATCAGCGTTACTAAGCCCCCACGCTGGACCCAAGGTGGTTAAAAATACCGGCCATAACGCAAAACTGAGTAAGGCGAGAATGCCAGCCCCGCTGACCACAACCAACAACAACCACGGGCGTTCACCGGATATCATGGCCAATCCTGAAAAAAGCCGCCACATTGGCAACTAAAAACGATAATGATGCCAAAATCCTAACAGAGGCATGTCTTGCACGCAACAAGATTGGCGCGACGACCATCAATTGTGCAACGCCGATCTAGGCCATGCTATATGGCAAAAAAACACCATGGAGCGTGAACCCCATGGTGTTTGAATTTGGTTTCGATGTGGCTTGGTAATGCGGATCAACCGCCCAAGAACAACCGGCCAACATCCGGGTTTTCGAGAAGCGCATCACCGGCATCGGCAATCGCGGTTTCACCAGAAACCAAGACATAACCGATATCGGCAAAGGACAAGCCTTTTTTCGCGTTCTGTTCAACCATGACGATCGTCTTACCATCTTTTTTCTGCAGATCTTCAAGGATTTCAAAGACCATATCGATAAAGCGTGGTTCAAGACCAATCGATGGTTCATCCACCAGCAACACTTGCGGCTGCATCACCAGCGCACGTGAGATTTCCAGAAGGCGACGCTCACCCCCGGAAAGAACCCCAGCCGGCTTGTCCCGACGATCAGCCAAACGGCTATATTTGTCGAACACCATTTCCGCCGCCTGCTTGGCCTCCGCCGGACGGTTCTTCAAGAACCCACCCATCAGCAGGTTTTCTTCAACGGTCATTAGCGGGAACACTGATTTATCCTGCAAAATATAGGCAATACCCGCTTCCGCCAGTTTTTGCGACGGCGTCAGGCGTGTCACATCTTTGCCATCGATCATGATTGATCCGGAAAAGATGTTGGTAAACCCAAAGATCGAGTGCAGCACGGTTGATTTACCAGCACCGTTTGGTCCGATCAGACACAAGGACTGACCACGGCCAACGCGGAGGGTGAAATTATGCAAGATTTCCATCTTGCCATAACCTGCCCGCAACGCGTCAATGCTCAGGAAGGCATCGCCCTTGACCAATTTATCAAGCGCTTTGACGCCCGGTGCCTTAGCCGCGATCGATGCTGCTTCGCGCGCCACCTGATCAACCGACATCACCACATCAACACTACCACTACCGTAGCCGCTGACATTTTTCTTGGCACGACCAGCTGATTTTTTCGCGGCCGATTTTTTGACCGCGGCTTTTTTCACTGGTGGCTTTTTAACGACGGCTTTTTTGGCACTTGTCTTCTTGACCACAGCTTTTTTGGCACTTGTCTTCTTGACCACAGCTTTTTTGGCTACAGCTTTTTTAGCTGATGCTTTTTTGGTGGGGGCCTTTTTCGGCGCTGCCGCCTTTGCCGCTGGTTTTTTGGCTACAGCTTTTTTGG
>JAYOFA010000004.1:21840-66208 GCA_038116935.1 Puniceispirillum sp. (SeqCode)
GCCTTTTTCGGCGCTGCCGCCTTTGCCGCTGGTTTTTTGGCTACAGCTTTTTTGGCTGCGGCTTTTTTCGCGGTCTTTTTTACGGGTTCTTTCGCCATCAGTGCCCTCCAAGATACGCATCAATCACGCGTGGGTCGTTCTGTAGTGCTTCAGGTTTTCCGTCAGCCAGCATCTTGCCGTTTGACAGGCAATAAATATGCGATGCCAGATTCATAATCACCCGCATGTTGTGCTCGATCACACACAATGTGATTCCAAGCTCTTCATTGGCCCGTCTCAAGCGGTCGATAAGACCATTGATCAGGGTCGGGTTGATCCCGGCTGTCGGTTCGTCAAGCAGAAGGACCTTTGGCTCATTCATCAACGCCATCGCGAATTCGAGCAGCTTTTGCTGGCCGAACGACAAGTCACCTGAAATCAGGTTGCGCTTTGAATACAGCCCGACGAATTCGAGCAGATGTTCAGCACGCTCTAGGATCTCGCCGCGACGACTGGCAAACATGGTCGAGCGAGATTCTGGTCGGTGCGACACTGAAATCTGCATATTGTCCACACAATTCATTTCGCCGTAAATCCTAGTTTGCTGAAAAGTGCGGAGCATGCCCAAGCGGGCAATATCGCCGACCATCAGGTTTGATATTTCGGAACCTTCAAACTTGATAGAACCGTTGTCGATAGGGTGATACCCGACAATCGAGTTAAACAGGGTACTTTTACCACACCCATTTGGACCGATGATTCCGGTAATTGATCCGCTTTCAACTGTCATGGAGATGTCTACGTTTGCATGAACACCACCAAAAGATTTCGAGACGTTATTTACCTCAATAACATTCGCAGTCATTAGGCATCTCCTTTTGCGGCTGTAGCTTTTTGGTCTACAACAATACCAAATTTTTCGGGGAACTTGGTTTTCAACCAGCCCATAATGCCTTGCTGGAAAAACACGATATTTACAATCAAAACCGCTCCGAGGACGATATATTGCCAATCGAGCAAATACGTCCATGTCGTCTCTTTGACCACATGGAACGCGATGGCGCCAATGACTGGGCCCCAAAGAGTTCCTTTGCCACCCAATAAAGCCATTGCGACCATGAAGATACCAAAGGTGGGTAACGGGAATGCTATGTTCTGAGGCTCGATATAACCGCTCATATTCCCAAATACTGCGCCAATACAACCCATATAAAATGCGGCGACAGCCCAGCCGACCTGCTTATAACGCAGTGTTGGAATGCCCATAGCTTCGGCTTTGTCTTCGTCATCACGGATGGCGTTTGCTGCCAGACCAAATTGAGTGGAGAATATATATCGGATCGTAAAATGTGCGAGGACAGCCAAAATGAAACACAAAACATAGAAAAAGAGTGACCGATACTCGATTGGTAAAGGCAAAAACGGCATGGAAATACCGGCACCGCCACCCACTGTATCCATTGTAGTAACGATTTCACGCGCTGCCACAGCCACGCCTAGTGTACCAATCGCGAAATATGGTCCACGCAAGCCAAATACAACCAGCCCCAAAACCAATGCCACCAAAACACAAACCAGTCCGGCAGCCAAGATGCCTAGAAAGAGTCCGCCAAAATATTGTGCTTCAGTGAAAACAGGTTTAATGGCGCCATAGGAGGCTGTGTACTCAGCCAAGTCGTAAAACATTGATACCTGTATCGACGCCGAGACGTACATACCAATACCAAAGAAGGTAATGTTGCCAAGCGAGTTGTACCCCATCTGACCGCCGGTGATATCCCAGGTCGATGCCATCAACACCATTATCCAGAGCATCGCTATTTGCAGCGTATAATCAGGGAACAATAGCGGCCCAACAACACCGAACAAAGCAAGCCCAATATAAGAAAGTTTTTCGTTAAGCATGATTATCTCACTACCTGTCTGTGACGACGCGCCTGGACCTGCCGCCACCCAAGAACACCCAGTAATACAAATACAGACGCCGCAATTTGCCATTCTGCGCCCGCTAGAACGCCTGAATACTGTTCAAACCAACCAAGGACAAAACTCATGCCGATCACGCCAGGGAGATTACCCAAACCGGCTGCTGTGACGATAGCAAATGTGCGAAGAGAAAAAATGATCCCATAGAAAGGCTGGATGGACCAGATCATCGAAACCAGCACTCCAGCAACACCGCAGATTGCTGCATTAAGGGCGAAAGTGAAGGCATAAACCCTGTCAGTATCAATCCCAAGAACACGTGCGGCTCTCGCATCCTGCGCAGTTGCGCGAATGGCTTGGCCCATACGAGATTTTTTCATGAACACAACGACAGCCGTTGCAAATGCAGCAGCTATGACCAGAGACACGATTTTAATCTTTGGGATAGTAACAAAATCGCCAAGCAGTATAATTCCAAAGTGTGAATCTAAGGTCTGTACTTCCGGACCGAATATTAGGTTAATCACCTGTTGTAAAAACAAAGAAAGGCCAAATGTCGCTAACAGGGAAACAAACATGTCATTATCGATCACGCGCTTAATGATAAGCCGATACACGATCCACCCAAAGCAGAACATGAACACGATGACAATTGGTATCGCCACTATCGGATGAAGGCCGAGCTGATAAACTGCGTAAGCAGCGTATCCACCCATGATTACAAAATCCCCCTGCGCTAGGTTTTTTACATTCATCACACCCCAAATCAGCGCAAGTCCGTAAGCCGACAAGGCAAACACAGACCCGATGAAAATTCCTTCCAAGATTATTTGAAGGTTCATGATTGGGGCGGTGACAAAGAGAACTTCTAACATGACTCTCAGCCTCTTTCGTTCGATTAAAATTTAATTGAGTTCAGGTAAACAACCAGCTTCGGATCGAATCAAAACGAGATAACTTACAGAACATCCGCGCTAGTTAGCACACAGGAGTTAATAAAGAAAGCCCGTTCAAAACGGGCTTTCTCAATTTTTTCTATATGCTGCCTTTAATAGGCTACTTTACGATCTTTGATGTCCTTGAAGTCGACCACAGGCTGATACTTGCCGTTTTCGTCGATCTGGCGATAGAACATTGGCTTGGCAATGTTGTTGCCTTCTGGAGCAAATTTAATGCCGCCATAGAAGGTATCCATATCTGTCGCTGCGAGGGCATCTCTCACTTTATCACGATCAAAGCTATTTGCCCTTTCAAACGCATCCTTAAATACCAGAACTGCAGCAGATGCCTGAACCAACTGATATGGAATGTCCTTATATTCAGGATAGGCCTTCTTCACGTCTTCATTGTATTTCGCAGCGTTTCCAAAATAGGCGTCTTTGTTTGGAATTCCTGGCAGCCATTGAGTTGGGCAGAGCACGCCAATCGCCGCTTTTGGAAACTTTTCAGGCATTTTTGAGGCTTCACAATGGGTGATACCAACATACCGCGCCTGTATCTGCATTTCTTCCATTTGACGCGCCGCGGTTGCTGCTCCTTTGTCATGTCCTGACACCAAAAGAACATCCGGCTTGAGGGCCTTGAATTTTGTCAAGGTTGCTGACATGTCTGACAAATCGGCTGGCAATTTGTCATCAATGACGATCTTCATGTTGTATTTCTTGGCAACATCCATGACACCGGCACGCACGTCAAGCGAGAAACCGTCGCCTTCAAAGGCCATCCCAATTGTGACATCTTTAGGTGATTTCCAGCCAGCTTTAGCACGCTGTGCAACCAAGTCTAAGATTGGCGCCAAGTAGTACTCTGACGTTGACAGAACGGCGAACATATATTTGTAGCCTTGCGTGAACAAGGCGCGAGACGCACCTTCTGCCTCGACCATCGGGATCTTGTATTTTTCGGTTACAGGTGCGATCGCCTTGGTCATACCTGTCGAATATGGCCCAAGCATATATTCAACGCCGTCCTGGTTGATAAGCCGTTCCGCAAGCTGTGCAGCGCGCGACCCCTGCGATTCATCATCATAATATTTGATGGCGATCTTGTAGGATTTTCCACCCACCTTAACGCCACCCATGTCATTGATGCGCTTGGCGGCAAAATCATAACCTTTTTGCGTGTGGTAACCATTGGCAGAATACTTTCCTGTGAAAGAAAGTGCTGAGCCCAAAATGATTGTGTCTCCCTCGACCTTCGCCAACGCACCGCCGGCGACACCAGCGAGACCGACAGCAAAAGCGGCTCCCATGGCTATCGAACTTTTCGTATACATTCTTTAATTCCTCCCAGAATTGAACATTGTTGCTCGGCGTAACCATGCGATATTTCCATCGACTTGCCAAGGACGATATGGCCATAAATCGAAAAAAATTTACCCAAGCATGACGAATCACCCGACAGACGAAAGCCACCGCGGTGATACTGCGCGCCGTTAATCGACCGTCACTCTATCGCCGTAACCGGTCAACGCGGCGTATCACCTTTTAAGGTGATTCGATGCAACAGACGACGATGCCCATGATAATCATTCAGCGGGTAATGTTGGACGCAACGATTGTCCCAAAACGCCACATCACCTGGTCGCCATTTCAACCGGCACTGAAATTCTGGGGCAATCTGATGGGTAAACAGATACTCCAACAGCCCGCGGCTTTCTTCTTCACTCCAGCCGTCAAAAGCAACCGTATGGGCGGCATTCACAAACAAGGCTTTGCGCCCGGTCTCTGGATGCGTCCGCACCACAGGATGAACCCCCTGCCACGCCTCCGGATCAACGCCGCTGGCTGAATCCTTCAACCGCTCACTGCGCGTTGACGCAACCCGCTTTTTGCCCGATGCGTTGACCGCATGAAGACCATCAAGCACTGCCTTCAGCGCGTCCGACAACGCGTCATAAGCGTGATATTGGCTGGCAAACAGCGTATCGCCACCAAGCGGCGGCAGCGTTTTGGCATAAAGTAATGTCGCCATCGGGGGGCAAGGCTGATAGGTCGTGTCAGAATGCCAGACACCGCCAAAATTGACCTTTTCATCTTCTTTCTTCAGCACCTCGGTGATCATGGGATAGCCGTCAAGGCCGGTCAAAAACGGATAGATGTCCGGCTCACCAATCGCCGTTGCAAAGGCCAGCTGCTGGGCTGGCGTCAAATCCTGCCCTCTGATCACCACCACCTGATGTTCAAGCCACACCGCGCGAATATCGGCAATCAACCCGGCATCCAGATTGCCGGCCAAATTGACCCCTTCAATTTCGGCGCCCAAAGCTGGCGCCAATGCTGTCACTTTCATGATCGTTCATCCTGTTTGATCGGAGCCGACTTGTCCGGATAGAATATTTGCCACAGGCTGAGAGTTTTTGTCAGGAATGCCAAAAAATCAAGCCCTGTTGACTGGCTCCAGATTTCGCCATATCTGGTACCACAGGCAGCTTGGCATTGCGGCCGAATAATAGTACATATCGGCAACAGAAATATCTGGCGCGCATGCCGTTTTTGGCCCGGACGTCGGCATTGTCATGCCGGCCGGGCGATGGGCCGCCGCCGTTTTGGATAATCACCGACCAACAGATAATGGGGTTAAGACCAATGAAGATGACGACTGAAGAAGCATTCGTAAAAGTCTTGCAGATGCATGGAATCGAGCATGCCTTTGGCATTATCGGATCAGCCATGATGCCAATTTCAGACCTGTTTCCGGCGGCCGGGATCACATTTTGGGATGCCGCGCATGAATGTAACGCCGGCATGATGGCCGATGGCTTTACCCGTGCCACCGGCAAAATGTCGATGATGGTGGCTCAAAACGGCCCCGGCATTACGAATTTCGTAACACCGGTCAAAACCGCCTATTGGAACCACACCCCATTATTGCTGGTGACCCCGCAAGCCGCCAACAAGACGATTGGTCAGGGCGGTTTTCAGGAAGTCGAGCAAATGGCGCTGTTCAAAGACATGGTCGCCTATCAAGAAGAAGTGCGCGACCCGTCGCGCATCGCCGAAACCCTGAACCGGGTTATTCTGCAGGCCAAGCGGGCATCCGCACCGGCCCAGATTAACGTGCCGCGCGATTTCTGGACTCAGGTCATCGATATCGAATTGCCAGCCATCGTTGAATTTGAGCGGCCAAGCGGCGGCGAGGCCGCGCTTGATACGGCGGCAAAAATGCTGAGCGATGCCAAATTCCCGGTCATTCTGAATGGTGCCGGTGTGGTCATCGGCGGTGGGATTAACGCCGCGATGAAGCTGGCCGAACGGCTTGATGCGCCGGTTTGTTGCGGCTATCAGCATAATGACGCCTTTCCGGGGTCGCACCCGCTTTTTGCCGGCCCCCTTGGCTATAACGGGTCAAAGGCCGGGATGGAGTTAATCGCCAAGGCCGATGTGGTATTGGCGCTTGGCACCCGCCTCAATCCATTTTCAACGCTGCCTGGCTATGGCATTGATTACTGGCCACGCAACGCCAAAATCATTCAGGTCGACATCAATCCTGACCGGATCGGCCTGACCAAGCCCGTGACTGTCGGCATTGTTGGTGATGCGAAAAAAGTGGCTGAAAGCCTGCTGGCAAAACTGGGCAGCAGCGCCGGTGACACAGGCCGGGCTACCCGCAAGGAAACCATTGTCAAAATCAAATCGGCATGGGCGCAAGAGCTGACATCGCTTGATCATGAAGATGATGATCCGGGCACATCCTGGAACGAGCGTGCCCGCACCCGCGAGCCACAGAAAATGTCACCGCGCATGGCATGGCGGGCGATCCAGTCGGCCTTGCCGAAAGACGCGATCATCTCGTCCGACATTGGCAACAACTGCGCGATCGGCAATGCCTATCCGACATTTGAAGCCGGACGGAAATATCTGGCCCCTGGCCTGTTTGGCCCGTGTGGTTATGGCTTTCCAGCCATTACCGGTGCCAAGATTGGCTGTCCTGACGTGCCGGTGGTCGGTTTTGCCGGCGATGGCGCCTTTGGCATCTCGATGAACGAAATGGTATCGGTTGGTCGCGATGACTGGCCGGCGATTACCATGGTGATTTTCCGTAACTACCAGTGGGGTGCCGAAAAGCGTAACACCACCTTATGGTTTGATGATAATTTTGTCGGCACCGAACTTGACCAGCAGGTCTCTTATGCCGGCATTGCCAAAGCATGTGGTGTCACCGGCGTGCAGGTCTCGACAATGGACGAACTTCATGACGCGCTTGCCAAGGCGGTCGATGCCCAGATGAAGGATGGTGAAACCACCTTTATTGAAGTGCTGCTGAACCAGGAATTGGGTGAGCCATTCCGCCGCGATGCGATGAAAAAGCCGGTATCTGTGGCTGGCATCAACCGCGACGACATGCGGCCGCAAAGCGCCGCCTGATATCGCATCAGCCAAACCGACAGCGATAATAAAGGCCGGCAGATGCCGGCCTTTTTTTATAGCGATAACGGTCTTTTGCCGATTACACCGTCAAGATTGTACAGCCTGTGGTCGCACGGCCGGTCAATGCGTCATGTGCCTTAGCCACATCTTCCAACGCAAAACGCTGGTTAATCGACACATCGATCGTCCCATCCGTTACCGCGGTGAACAGCTTGGCCGAAGCCGCCTCAAGCCAGGCCCGATCTCCCGCAAAATGGAACAGGGTCGGCCGACTTAAATAATAAGACCCTTTCGCCAGATCGGTGATTTTGAAATCGGCATATGGGCCGGATGATTGCCCAAAGGCGATAATCGTGCCATGCCGCCGGGTCGAGGTCAGACTACGGGCCATTGTATCATTCCCGACCGAGTCATAGGTCACATCAACGCCAACACCACCGGTCAGGCGCATCACCTCGGCTTCAAAATCGGTACTTTTATAATCGATTACATGATCATAGCCATTGGCCTTGGCCAGGGCACATTTTTCCGGCCCGCCAGCGGTGCCAATGGTGGTTGCGCCCAGAGCCTTTAGCCATTGACCAGCTATCAGGCCAACGCCGCCAGCCGCCGCATGGAACAGCACGGTATCACCAGCCTTGACCTTGAAACTGTCATGGATCAAATAGGCCACCGTCAGGCCTTTCAGCATGATCGAGGCCGCCAGCTCACTGGAAATATTATCCGGCAGCTTGACGACATAAGCGGCATCAATCAGCCGATGCGTCGCGTAGGCGCCATTGGCAAGCGTGTATCCAACTCTGTCACCAACGGCGAGTCCTTGAACATCACTACCAACCGCCTCGATAACCCCGGCACCTTCCGACCCAAGCACAAGATCAGACTCAACCGGCCATGGATACGCCCCCTTACGGATATAGATATCGAGGAAATTGATACCGATTGCGTCATGCCGGATCAACACCTCGCCAGCTGCAGGCGTCAATGCGCCCAATTCGATTTTTCGCAGAACATCCGAGCCACCCGGTTTGGCAGCTGCCATAGCATAACCCATTTCACGTCTCCTCGCCCGCAAGCATAAATATATCTGGCCAGTTCGACGCTGTTATCCGGCGCCGCCGTCCTTGTTACCTGTATCACATAGGACGCGCACCGCAAATATACCAGACAGCCCCACAAAAAGATGGCCTCATTCCCTTCAACATTATATGCATAATAATTTTAACATATTGTTTTATATAAATTTAATTATTTCTCTAATGTCAGCGTTATACCTTTTGGCTTGCGTCATGGTAAATTCTGCCTACCATTATCTGACTTGGTTAACTAAAGGGGAGTTTAGCAATGGCCAATCAGAACCTCGGCTCTGCCGATCAACTCAAAGATCCGGATTATGATTTGCCGCTTGGACCGCGGGCGGCGCTTGGTGTCCAGCATGTGCTGGCGATGTTTGCCAGTAACGTGACACCATCAATTATCATTGCCGGCGCTGCCGGCTTTTCTTTTGGCAGTGCGGACATGGTGTTTTTGGTGCAGATGGCGATGCTGTTTGCCGGTGTCGCGACCTTGTTCCAGACCATCGGCTTTGGGCCGGTTGGCGCACGGCTGCCGGTCATGCAGGGCACCAGCTTTGCGTTTGTGCCGATCATGATCGGCATCGTCAAAACCAGCGGCATGGCGGCCTTGTTTGGCGCGATCATTGTTGCCGGCCTGTTTCATACATTCTTGGGCAGCATCATTGGCCGTATCCGCCATTGGTTCCCGCCCCTTGTGACCGGCATCGTGATCACGGCAATCGGTTTGGCCCTGCTGCCGGTTGGCATCAAATATGCCGCTGGTGGCGCGGCAGCGTTCCAGATGAATGCCCCGGAATGGGGTGATTTCAGTAAATGGGGTCTGGCGCTGGTGGTGATTTTCGTGTCGCTTGGCATGAAATTTTTCACTCGCGGCATTGCCTCGTCAGCGGCCATTCTGGTCGGTCTGATTGCCGGCTATATTGTCGGCATCATGACCGGCGCGGTCAATTTTGGCGGTGTTGCCAAGGCGTCTTGGTTCGCCCTGCCACAGCCGTTCAAATATGGCATTGAATTCAGCGCCTATGCGATTATCGGCATGTGTTTGATGTCTATTGTCAGCGCCATCGAAACCGTCGGTGATATTTCAGGTATCGCCAAAGGCGGCGCTAACCGTGAGGCGACCGACAAGGAACTGGCCGGTGGCACCTATGCGGACGGTCTTGGCAGCTTTGTTGCCGGCCTTTTTGGTGGGCTTCCCAACACATCATTCAGCCAGAATGTGGGCCTGATCTCGATGACCGGTGTGATGAGCCGGTCAGTGGTCACCTTGGGCGCGGTCTTTCTGGTGCTGTGTGGCCTGATCCCGAAAGTCGGCGCGGTGGTAGCAGCTATGCCCATCTCGGTGCTTGGTGGCGGGGTCATCGTGATGTTTGGCATGGTGGTCAGTGCCGGGGTGAACATGCTGTCGACGGTCACTTGGAACCGCCGCAACATGATCATTCTGGCGATGTCACTGTCGATCGGGCTTGGCCTTCAAGCCGTGCCAAAATCGATGCAGCATTTGCCTGACTCATTGGAAATGTTGATGGTGTCGGGTTTGCTGCCGGCAGCGTTGATATCGGTGGTGCTGAATCTGGTGATTCCAGAAGATATCGACTAAAGGTATGAAAAAACGTACATTTAGTGCCGTCGCGCTGTTATGGTGCGGCGGCACCGTCATGACTGGGGTATATGAAACATGCCTAATAATACCTTGCTTCTTCGTCACGCCGATCTTCTGTGCACAATGGCCCCCGGCGGCATTGATAACGGTGCTGGCGCGGAAATCACCGATGGGGCGTTATTTGCCCGCGATGGGGTAATCGAACAGGTTGGCAAAACCGCCGACCTGCCTGATACCGCCGACCGGGTCATCGACATGCGTGGACATGTGGTTATTCCCGGCATGGTGAACACACACCATCATATGTTTCAAAATCTTACACGGGCGGTACCAGCGGCACAGAATGCACCACTGTTTGGGTGGCTACAAACCTTATATCCGATCTGGAGCCATATTGGTCCGGATCATATTTATTGGTCGACGGCCTTGGCACTTGCCGAACTGGCCTTGAGTGGCTGCACCACATCATCGGACCATTTATATCTCTATCCGAATGGTGCGCGGCTTGATGATTCACTAGCGGCAGCGGCCGATATCGGATTGCGGTTTCACGGCACCCGCGGGTCCATGAGTATCGGCGAATCCAAAGGGGGCCTGCCGCCTGACCGCCTGACCGAGGATGAACCGGCAATCTTGGCCGATTGCCAGCGCGTCATCGAAGCCTTTCACAATCCAGACCGCTATGCGATGCAGCGGATCGCCCTCGCGCCTTGCTCGCCCTTTTCGGTCAGTATGGATCTGATGCGTGAATCGTCGCGCATGGCCCGTGCCTATGGGGTGGGGCTGCACACACATCTTGCCGAAAACAGCGAAGATATTGATTACAGCCTAGCCAGTTTCGGTATGCGGCCTGGCGATTATATCGAGGCTGTCGAATGGACCGGGCCAGATGTCTGGCATGCCCATTGTGTGCAGCTTGATGAAGCCGAGATTGATCTGTTTGCCCGCACCGGCACCGGCATTGCGCATTGCCCTTGTTCAAACATGCGGCTTGCCAGCGGCATTGCCCCAGTTCGCGAAATGCTGGATGCCGGGGTAAACATTGGGTTTGGCGTTGACGGGTCCGCGTCGAATGATGGGGGGCATATGCTGAATGAAGCACGCCAAGCCATGCTGTTGCAGCGGGTCATGAAGGGTGGTGACGCGATGACGGCGCGCGAATCACTGGCCGTAGCAACGCGCGGCGGGGCGGCGGTTTTGGGGCGCGATGATATTGGTGTTCTGGCGCCAGGCTATGCCGCCGATATTGCCGCTTTTGGCACTGGTGGAATCGATTTTGCCGGGGCGCAGTGGGACCTTTTGGCGGGGCTGATGTTCTGTGCATCTGGCAGCGCCAGCTATACCATTGTCAATGGGCGGGTCATTGTCGATCAGGGGCGGCTGGCCACGATGGATATGGCCCGCCTGCTGGACCGGCATGGCGCGATGACCGCTGATTTGATGGCCCGCGCCTGACTAACGGCCAATAACCGCCGCGACAGCCTGTCCACCATGATGACGCGATCAATGCGTTACAATCAATGCGTTACAATCAATGCGGGGCGATCATTATGTCTGAATAAGCGCCGCTGGCCCATCATGCCAGACCTCGTCAAGATTATGCCCGTCACCTTTCCGGTCAACGATCAGAAAATCCTGCTCTGGCACCAAAATCAACAGGGGGTGATGCCAGACGCCTCGATGATAGCTAACCCCCTGATCACCACGCGCCCGAAAACAGACAAGGCTGGAAAAATCGGGCGCATCACCAGTCTTGTTACCATCTGCCACCACCACCAGCCAGTCATGCGCCTGCAGCGGCATAAACGCCTGCGAGCCAAGTGGGTGGCGTTCCATTAGATGTATCTCAATCGGTACGGGCCGACGAGTGCCGCGGAAAATGGACAGATGCGGTACACCGCCTTCCGCGGCCACATCAACCCCGGCCAGCGAGTCATATCGGATGGTAGTCCCTTGATTGATCGGAATTTCTGTCGCACCGGCGATCTCGATCACGTCACCAAATGCTGCAAAGGCCGATTTATCAAGCGGCCTGATCGGCAAGATAGGCACGTCCGGCGCGCTCATTGGTCGCCCACTTCAAAAGGATGGGTCTTGATCCAATGCGTGGCAATATCAATCCGTCGTGCCACCCACACCTTGTCATGCGCCATAATATGATCAATGAATTTGACAAGGCCGGCAAACCGGGCCGGCCGGCCAATCAACCGGCAATGCAGGCCAACCGACATCATTTTTGGGGCGGTCGCGCCCTCATCATATAACACATCAAATGCATCAATAAGATAGCGCGCAAATTGATCGCCGGTGTGAAATCCCTGTGCCGTGGCAAAACGCATATCATTTGTATCAAGCGTATAGGGCACCACCAGATGGGGACGATCGGTCATCCGGCTCCAGAACGGCAGATCATCTGAATAATCGTCGGCATCATAGACAAAGCCGCCATCCTCGGCGACCAGCGTGCGTGTGTTTTGGGATGTCCGGCCAGTATACCAGCCAAGTGGCCGCGTCCCGCACACGGCGGTCAATGTCTCAATCGCCTGTTGCATATGGGCGCGTTCTTCAGCGATTGGCATGCCGTGATAATTGATCCAGCGATAGCCATGTGCAGCAATTTCATGGCCGTCTGCAAGCGCCGTTTCGATCACCGCCGGATGACGCGCCGCCGCCATCGCCACGGCAAACACGGTTAATGGCAGCTGGCGTTGGCGAAACAGGTCAAGAATGCGCCATACCCCAGCCCGCGACCCATATTCATAAATCGATTCCATCGACATATGGCGCGCCCCGTCAAACGCCGCCGCGCCAATAATCTCGGACAAAAACACCTCTGACGCCGGGTCACCATGAAGGATACAATTTTCGGCACCTTCCTCGTAATTCAGCACAAACTGCACCGCCACCCGCGCGCCGTTTGGCCAGGCGGCGTTGGGCGGGGTCGGCCCATAGCCGACAAGGTCACGCGGATAATCAGCCATATCGAAATGTCCTTTATAGTGTCACACCGAAAGGTCAGCTTGCCGGGCCGGTCTTTTTAATCATATCCCGCCACATCGCCAGCATCGCCCGTTCATCATCTTCAACCCAGATCACATGGCCCGGCGGCATCGCACGGCTGGCAGCAGCTTGCCAATACACCGCCTCGACCTGTTGCAGCACATCAGCTTCGGTTTCAAGGTAAATTCCCTTGGGTGCAAAGGCCAGGCCGTCCCATACCGGTGCCCGCGCATGACAGCTGCTACATCTGTCGATCACCAGCTCCACCGATTGACGGTGAATCTGGGCGGCCGCCGCGCTATCGTCAGCGGCCCGTGGCGGGGCACCCAGCTGCGACAGCAGCATCGCGGCCACCGCCAGCGCCGCGGCTACGCCCCATGTCCACCAAGGGGGCGCATCGCCCTTGTGTTTGGTGTTGAAGAAATGGCGGATCACCGCCCCCATCACCAGCACAAGCGCCAGAATAGCCCATGCATAATCTGTCGCAAACACCATCGGATAATGGCCGCCGATCATCACGAAAATAACAGGCAAGGTCAGGTAATTATTGTGTAAAGAGCGCTGCTTGCCACGCGCGCCATAGCGCGGGTCCGGGGCCTCGCCGGCTTTAAGCGCCACAACCACCTTGCGCTGGCCCGGAATAATGATCATCAACACATTGGCAACCATGATCGTCCCGATGGTAACGCCCATCTGCATAAACGCCCCGCGCGCCGAAAAAATCTGCCCATAGCCATAGGTCAACCCAACCAGAAACACAAATCCGGCGATGGCCAGCCACACATCATTGCGCCCAAGCGGGCTGCGACACAGGCCGTCATAGACCGCCCAGCCAAGACCAATACCGGCAAGGCTGATCGCAATCGCCTTTAGTTCGGAAATATCGAGAATTTCGAGATCGATCATATAAAGCGAGGCAGCCCCGTAATACACAAGGCTCATCAGGGCAATGCCTGAAATCCATGTGCCATAGGCCTCCCATTTGAACCAGGTCAGCTCATCTGGCATACGCGACGGGGCCACTAGATATTTTACCATATTGTAAAAGCCGCCACCATGCACTTGCCAAGCTTGGCCATGTGCTTCGGCCGGCAGATCTTTTCCCGGCTTCAAGCTGAGATCCAGCGCAATAAAGTAGAATGATGACCCAATCCACGCGATGCCGGCAATCACATGCACCCATCGAACAATCAGTTCGGACCACATCCACACATAATCAATCATCTCTTGCCCCCCACAATGCTGATCGATTCACGCCATACAGGCTGGCGATTGTTGCCTGCCTGCTGCCAAATTGCAAGCTGCGCCGCGACTGACAACGCCACCATGTCCGGTGCCTTGCCACTGATTTCGGCAATGCCGATCGGGCAGACAAGACGGTCCAGCCGTTCTGGGGCCACACCGGCCTGCCGAAGACGCCGGACAAAGCGCGCCCGTTTCGTTGCCGAACCAATCAGACCCAAAAAACCAAAATCTCCACGCGACAAAATCGCCAAGCAAATGGCCTCATCCAGCGCATGATCATGGGTCATAACAAGATGCACCGCATCGGCTGGCGCCCGCACAGCGACCGTTTCTGGGTGACGCGCCAGAACATGTGTGGCGGCGTGGCTGTCGGGTGGCGGAAAGCGTGATTCGGCCAGATCGACCAGAAACAGGTCAAACCCCAGCCCTATCATGCGCGGCACCACGGCCCTCGCAACATGGCCGGCCCCATAGATAAACAGTGGCACCTGCCCATCGTCAATCGGCGCAACGAACATGGTTTCGGCCGATTGTTCGGCCGGTGTGGCCTGCCGCAACGGTATCGCCGCAACAACCGGATGTGCCAGCCTTGTACCGGCATCGGCAGCTGCCGCTAGACCAGTCAGCACCACCGCTTCATCTGGCCCAAATTTTTCCAGCAGTAATGACAGGCTGCCACCGCAACATTGCCCCATATCCGGGCCAAGGACGCGCTTGACAAGCTGGCGGTCCCACATGCCAGCGCCAGCCTTGGCCAGCATCGCACGCGCCGTGGCCATTACGTCAAATTCCAGCGCCCCGCCGCCGATGGTCTGCCAGATCGCATCGGCTGTCACAATCATCCGCGCGCCAACATTGCGGGGGGTAGACCCCTTGGTCGCGACAATCGTCACCAGCACCGCCGGCGTACCATGGTTAAGATAGGTCAAAACCCGGCCAAGCCAACTGGCCGATGACAGGCCGGAGATCTTGTTATCAAGGTCAGACAAATTGTGCCCCCAATCGGCGGGCGGTCATCAACAGGCGTTCAGCGGTTGCCGGCGCATCAAGCGCAGGATAGCCCGCGCCGTCAATCCCGGCCAACGCATCCGACAGCGCCAGCCAAACACTGATGGCCAACATCAGGGGCGGCTCGCCAACCGCCTTGGACCGGTGGATCGTATCTTCACTATTTTCATCTTCATACAGGCTGACACGCCAATCGACCGGCCGGTCGGAACAGGCCGGAATTTTATAGGTAGACGGTGCATGCGTCATCAGGCGGCCGCTATCATTCCAGACCAGCTCTTCGGTTGTTAGCCACCCGGCCCCTTGCAAAAACCCGCCCTCGATCTGGCCACGGTCAAGCGCCGGATTGATTGATTTGCCGGCATCATGTAACAGGTCGACACGGACAAGCCGGTTTTCGCCGGTCAGAAGGTCGACAACCACCTCGGATACCGCCGCCCCATAGGCAAAATAATAAAACGGACGGCCGCGCATGGTCGCATTGTCCCATTTCAGCTTTGGCGTCGCGTAATAGCCAGTGGCGGATAATGACACGCGCCCCAAATAGGCCTGTCGTGCCGCCGCGGCAAAGCTGATCACCTCGGCCCCAATATGAACCATATTATCGACAAACCGCACCGCATCCGGGCTGGTCTGATACGCCTCGGCCAGAAAATCGGTCATCCGCGTCTTAATCTCACGCGCGGCCCGCATTGCCGCCATGCCATTCAAATCGGTTCCCGATGACGCGGCGGTGGCCGAGGTGTTCGGCACTTTGCCGGTGGTGGTGGCGGTGATCCGCACCGTATCAAAATCAATCTGAAATTCATGCGCGACAATCTGCGCAACTTTGGTGTTCAGCCCTTGGCCCATTTCGGTGCCACCGTGATTGAGATGAACCGACCCGTCATGGTAAACATGAACCAACGCGCCCGCCTGATTCAAAAATGTTGTATTAAATGAAATGCCAAATTTCACCGGGGTAAGGGCGATACCACGTTTAAGATATGTGTTGGCCTTGTTAAAAGCCCTAATCGCTGTACGGCGGTTGTTGTAATCACTATCAAAGACCAGCTTGTCGACGATCGGTTGCAAAATACAATCGGTGACGGTTTGCCCATAGGGCGTTACACCATGCACCGCCGCGGTTTTTGGCGGATAAAAATTACGCCGGCGCACAACCAACGGATCAAGGCCAAGATGATGCGCCACCGCGTCGATGACCCGTTCAATTCCGAGCATACCCTGTGGGCCACCAAAGCCGCGAAATGCGGTGTTTGACTGGGTATGGGTAAGGCAGCAATAGCTGATGATACGCATATGCGGGATATCATAGGCATTATCAGCATGGCACATCGCGCGCGCCGCAATCGCCGCCGACAGATCCCATGACATGCCGCATCGCAACGCCTGATGAAACGACACCGCGATGATCCTGCCATCATCGTCAAACCCGGCGTCATAATCGATCCGAAAATCATGTCGCTTGCCGGTCAGCATAAAATCATCATCACGATCATACACCGTCTTTGCCGGTCGGCCGGTCAGATGCGCTGCTAATGCCGCGGTCAGGGCCGGCAAGTTACCTTGGCTTTCCTTACCACCAAACGCGCCGCCCATACGCCGCGTTTCAACCGTTACCGCGTGGCTGGCAACACCCAACATATCAGCCACTTTATGCTGTATTTCGCTGGGATGCTGGGTCGATGCATAAAGCTGCATATCGCCGTCCTCGCCGGGCACCGCCAACGCCGCCTGTCCTTCAAGATAGAAATGTTCTTGTCCGCCGCAATATAGCCGCCCCGATAGCCGATAAGGGGCGGTCGCCAAATATTGATCTGGCGTGCCCTTTTCCATCTGGGACGGCGGACCAAGATATGAATTGGCTTCCATCGCTGCATCGATGGTCAAAATAGCTGGCAACGGGTCATAGTCGATATTTGCCAGCGGCAAAGCGGCCCTAGCCGCGGCGATCGTCTCGGCCACGATGGCAAAAACCGATTGGCCAACATAACACACCCTGTCAACAGCAAAAATCGGATCATCATGGACCACCGGCCCGCAATCATTGACCCCGGGAATATCTGCTGCTGTCATCACCCGGACAATGCCGGGTGCAGCTTCGACAGCAGTCAAGTCCATCCTAAGGATGCGGGCATGCGCATGCGGACTTTGGCCAATCAGCACCACAAGGCCATGCGCCGGCATCGCGATATCATCAACATAAACCGCCTGACCGGATACATGTTTGGCCGCGCTGTCATGGTGCTGCGCGCTATGGATATCGCCAGTGATACCAATTTGTGCTGCCATTACCAGCCCTCCATGACCGCTGCAAGGCCGCCCCCTGCCAGCCGGAAGGTTTGCCCTTCGGACAAATCAAGGCCATATTTTACCAGCAGATTTTGCGCCGTTGCCATGCGGTAAGCGGCGCTACCGCGCATGTCGCTAAGTGGTGTAAAATCATCTGCCAACGCAACGGCAGCTTGCTGGAATGTTGTTATTTCGACCGGCTTGCCCATCAGCGCTGCCTCGGCCGCAGCAGCGCGTTTGGGAATGGCCGCCATGCCGCCAAAGGCCAATCTTGACGCGGTGATGATACCATCGACAATATCCACATTAGCGGCCAACATAACCGCCGATATATCTTGATCAAACCGCTTGGATATTTTGTAGCAACGCAAATAGGGCGCCGGACCAGCCGGCATCAAGATGCCCGAAACAAATTCCCCGGCAGCACGATCCTGCTGGCCATAGGCAATAAAAAAATCCTCCAAATCAAGCTGGCGGACACCGCCCTGCCGAGTTAGTTCCACCACACTGCCAAGCGCGATCAATGCCGGTGGCAAATCGCCAATCGGCGATGCATTGGCAATATTGCCGCATATTGTGCCACTGCTACGCACCTGCTTGGCCGCAAAGCGGCGCATCAGTTCGGCCAATGCGGGCAAATCAGCAGCGATCGCATCGGCAAAACGCTGATGTGTGACCGCTGGCCCAATAAACAGCCTGTCACCATCGCGCACCATCCTGTCAAACTGGGGCACCCGGCCGGTCCATAACATCTGGCCAAGGGTTTTATGCTGCTTTGTGACCCACAACCCGACATCAGTGGCCCCGGCCACGATCACCGAATCCGGATTTTCCGCATAAAAATCGGCAAAAGCCGCCGGCGTTGTTGGGGCATAAAAACCGGTTGCGCCCTGATCAACGACCAAATCTTCATCATGGTCACCAGCGGCGCATAAGGCTGCCAACGCCGCCGCTTCGGCAGCATCCAACCGGTCGGCCGATGAATGCGCATCAGGCGCGGCAAGCGCCAAGGCCGCGGCGACAATGGCGCGATAGCCAGTACAACGGCACAGATTGCCGGCAAGCGTATCATCGATAGTGTCTTGCCCCAAACCATCACGGTTTTGCCACGCCACATAAAGCGACATCACAAAACCCGGTGTACAAAAGCCACATTGCGCGGCGTCCGCCGCCACCATCGCCGCCTGCACCGGATGCAATTGACCATCAGCCGCAGCTAACCCGTCAACTGTACGGATTGCGGCCCCGTCAACCATCGGCAAAAACAGAATGCAGGCATTGATCGGGGCCCATACCAATTGTCCGGACTGGTCCAGCCGCCCCAATGCCACCGTGCAGGCGCCGCAATCGCCCTCGCCACACCCTTGCTTGGTGCCACGCAAATGCGGCTGTTCACGCAACCATCCAAGCAGGGTCATATCACCAGCTTCATGGCTGACCCGCTGGGGCTGCCCATTCAACAGAAAACGGATATCTTGGCGCATGCGCCCTCCCCGCCTAGCTGCCGCGATAGGTTGAATATCCATAAGCCGACAACAGCAACGGCACATGATAATGCTGGGCGGCATTATCAATACCAAAATCGATCACCACCTCATCAAGAAATGGTATATCCGGCAAGCTGTCACCGCTTTGTCGCAGATAATCCGCCGCGGCAAACACCAGCCGGTACCGGCCGGCAACAAAATCATCTCCCGCAAGCAACGGCGCATCACAGCGCCCGTCGTCATTGGTGGTCACCGTAAAAAGGTGATGAGGCGCGGCTTTTTTATCATCAGCGTGGCGAAACAAGTCAATGCGAAGTCCGGCCGCCGGACAACCGCGCGCCGTATCCAGAACATGTGTTGTCAACCGTCCCATAGCACCGCTCCTAAAGCTATAATAATCAGATGCTTGATTATGTTACGATGGCAGTTGTAGGGTATTTTTGCAAACCAAATTGCTGGCGATTAAACAATCATGTCAAATGGCGTTGGCCTGCCCGGTGCAGCGGCGCGTTACCAGCATGTTAAATTTTCGGACGAGGCCGCAATGCACCAGCTTGATCCCGCACCACACCAAATGTCCAAAGCCGATTTCGTCACCGCCTATGGTGGGCTATATGAGCATTCGCCGTGGGTTGCCGAAACGGTTTGGGCTGCCGGCCTTGGGCCGGCTGATACGAACCCGGAACATCTGGCAAGCCGGATGGAAGACATTGTCGATGCTGGCGGGCAAGACCGGCAAATGGCGCTGCTGTGCGCCCATCCGGAACTGGCCGGAAAATTGGCGGTTGCCGGTCGCCTCACAGCCGAGTCGACAGCCGAGCAAGCGGGCGCCGGCCTTGATCAATGTACAGCCGCCGAATTTGACGAATTTCACGCGCTAAACCAGCGCTATCGCGCCAAATTCGGACACCCCTTTATCATTGCGGTGCGCGGGCTTGACCGTCACGCCATTTTAGACGCCTTCCGCCAGCGCATCGACAATAATGCGCGCGATGAATTTGTCACCGCGCTGGCCGAGGTGCATAAGATTGCCCGGTTACGGCTAGAGCAATTAGCACAGCACACCGCTTAGCGGGCTGGCATAGCGCCCTGTTCGATACCGGCGCCACCGTGCCGCCACCGTGCCTACCGCCAATGCTACATGGGCGATGGTCGATTACCGTTGGTTACTTGGTTTCGCTGCCCGAATGGAAATTGAACACGGCACCATCCTTGATCCCGCTTGGCCAGCGCGCTGTCACCGTTTTCAGCTTGGTGTAAAACCGCACCCCTTCCATGCCATGGATCGCATGATCGCCAAACATTGACGCCTTCCAGCCGCCAAAACTGTGATACGCCACCGGCACCGGAATCGGCACATTCACCCCGACCATGCCAACATTGACATTATTCGCAAATTCGCGCGCGGCATCACCATCACGGGTGAAAATAGCGGTGCCGTTGCCATATTCATGGGCCATCACCAGATCGATCGCTTCGGCAAAAGATTGTGGCCGCAACACCGACAATACCGGCCCAAAAATTTCGTCCCGATAGACCGACATAGTGGGGGTCACATGATCGAGCAATGTCCCACCGACAAAAAAGCCATTTTCATAGCCTTGCAATGACAGGCCACGCCCGTCGACCACAACGCTGGCCCCGTCCGATTCGCCTTGATTGATATAATCGACAATCCGGGCCTTGGCATCGGCCGTGACAACCGGGCCCATCTCAACACCTGGCTCGTCATATTGACCGATTTTCAGTGCCCGTACCTTTGGCGCCAGTTCAGCCACAAACCGGTCGGCGGTATCATCACCAACGGCCAGCACCGCCGAAACCGCCATACAGCGTTCACCAGCCGACCCATAAGCCGCCCCCATCGCCGCATCGACCGCCTGCCCCATATCGGCATCCGGCATGATGATCATGTGATTCTTGGCCCCACACAAAGCCTGCACACGTTTGCCATTGGCACAGCCCCGGCCGTAAATATAGCGCCCAATCGGGGTTGAGCCGACAAAACTGATAGCCGCTACATCCGGATGATCAAGAAGCGCATCAACCGCTTCCTTGTCGCCATTCACCACATTCATGCAGCCATCGGGCAAACCAGCCTCGGTCAATAGCTGAGCCAAGAACAGCGGTGCAGCAGGGTCACGTTCGGACGGCTTCAGGACAAAGGCGTTGCCGCATACCAGCGCCATCGGGAACATCCACATCGGCACCATTGCCGGGAAATTGAACGGCGTGATCCCGGCCACAACACCAAGCGGCTGCCGCATCGAATAGCTGTCAACCGACCCGGCCACCTGGGCTGAATAATCACCTTTCAGCAAATGCGGGATACCACAGGCGAATTCGACCACTTCCAACCCGCGCGCAACCTCGCCTTTGGCATCGTCAAAGGTCTTGCCATGCTGCATCGAAATCAGTTCAGCAATTTTATCGGTGTTCTTGATTACCAGATCGCGAAACGCAAACATCACTTGGGCGCGCTTGGCGGGCGGTGTATTGGCCCATGCCGGCTGGGCGGATTTGGCTGCCGCCACCGCAGCGCCAACCTCGTCGACACTGGCCAACGGCACCGATGCGGTTATCGCGCCGGTGGCGGGGTTGTAAACATCATGCGCTCGGCCACTGGTACCGGCGCAGGTGACACCTTTGATGAAATGCATATCAGTCATGTTTGTCTCCTCACGCCCTGCTGACCTTTTGGTGAGCTGATCTGCCATCGGCCCGATCTTTGATCGGCCTGATCTGTCTTTGTTGGGCGGTCGTTATGTTATTGAAATACCGTTCACAACAGTAACGGTTTTTACGTCAAGTGCAAGCCGGGCAAAAGCCGGGCTGAGATAAAAACTCTGGTTGGCAAGCGCCGGATTGGATGTATAAGTGATGCATGGAATTTTGGATTTTGTTTTCAGTCATGGCCGCTGCCACCCAAGCGCTTCGCACCGCGGTACAGCGTCGCATGGTTGCACCGCTTGGCAGTTTCGGCGCCGCCTATATCCGCTTTTCCTATGCCTGTCCGATTGCATGGCTTTGTGTCGCCGGCTTTTATGTGGCGGTTCCCGGCACCTTTGCCAGCCTGCCGGCGTCTTTCTGGTTCTGGATCAATATCGCGGCACTGACACAGGTAATTTTTACCATCCTTTTGGTGCAATTATTTAGCCACCGCTCGTTCGCCGCAGCGGTCGCCTTTTCCAAAACCGAAGTATTACAGACGGCGATTTTCGAGGCGTTGATCCTTGGTGTGGTCGTCACGCTGCAAACCGGGGTGGCCATTGCGATCGGGGTATTTGCCACGGTGATGCTTGCCTTTGTCAAAACCCGGTTTTCCCTGGTTCATATCGCCGAAAGCATCCTGAGCCGGCAAATGGCAATAGGGCTTGCGGCCGGGGCGTTTTTAGGATTTTGCACCGTTTGTTACGGCGCCGCACTCAAAGAAATGATCGGGGGCACAGCCTTTGGCAATGCGGTGTATGCCGCGGCCATTGGCGTCACCATTCAGGCCATTTGTTTCGGCGCGTATCTCTATGTCGTCAAGCGGCGCGAATTTATCGCCAGCTTTGTCGAATGGCGTGGTGGGGCGATGGCCGGCGTGTGGGCGGCGATTACCAGCATTTGCTGGTTTGCCGCCTTTGCCACACATCAGGTGGCGCCGGTGCGCGCCGTCGGCCAGATTGAATTACTGTTTAGCATAGGATTTTCAATCCTTTATTTCAAGGAACGGGTCAGCCGACTGGAATTGGCGGCAATGGGGTTGCTGGCCTTGTCAATCGTCATGGTTTTGCTCGACTGACCAGGCGCCCGACAACCTGCGGCATTCTGGCCGCTGGCAAGCATTGACAACGTCCTGAATGGCACTTATTAAACTTGATCCTGATGCTGCCATCAGGGCAGCATTTGACGTTTCAACGGCATAATTGCCAGAAAATCCGACCTCGATCCCTCGCAACAAAAAAGAGCAGGCCCCGTGGAAAAGTTTCTGTCTTCAATCGGCATCACCGATGTCAAGGAAATCGTTTACAACCCGTCCTATGACCAGCTTTATGAGGACGAACTGCAACCCAGCCTTGACGGATTTGCCAAGGGGTATTTATCAGAACTTGGGGCGGTGAATGTGCTGACCGGTGAATATACCGGGCGCTCGCCAAAGGACAAATTCATCGTCATGGACGATACCACCAAAGACACGCTATGGTGGAACGGAAATGGCACCAAAAACGACAACAAGCCGATTGACCCCGCGGTCTGGACCGAACTGAAAGCGCGTGCGGCCAAACAGCTCAGCGGCAAAAAACTATATATCGTTGATGGCTTTTGCGGTGCCAATAAAGACACCTGCCTGAAGGTCCGTTTTGTTATGGAAGTCGCGTGGCAGGCGCATTTCGTCAAAAACATGTTTATCCGGCCAACGGACGAAGAGCTGGCCGATTTTACCCCCGATTTTACGGTGGTGAACGCCTCGATGACCACCAATCCAGACTGGGAACGCCATGGTATGAATTCACCGACCTTTGTCGCCTTTAACCTGACCGAGCGGATGCAGTTAATCGGCGGCAGCTGGTATGGCGGCGAAATGAAAAAAGGTATGTTCTCGATGATGAACTATCTTTTGCCGCGCAAAGGCATTGCCTCGATGCATTGCTCGGCCAACAAAGGGCCAGATGGGGATGTTGCGCTGTTCTTTGGCCTGTCAGGGACTGGCAAAACCACCTTGTCGGCCTCGTCAGACCGTAGTCTGATCGGTGATGATGAACATGGCTGGGATGATGACGGCATCTTCAATTTTGAAGGCGGATGCTATGCGAAAACAAGTGATCTAAGCCAAGAAAAAGAGCCTGAAATCTACAATGCGATCCGGCGTGACGCGCTGCTGGAAAATGTGATGGTCGATGCCAACGGCAAAATCGATTTCAGCGACACCAGCCTGACCCTGAACACGCGGGTGTCGTATCCGATCTATCATATCGACAATATTGTGCGTCCGGTATCAAAGGCCGGCCATGCCAAGCATGTGCTGTTCCTGACCGCCGACGCGTTTGGGGTGCTGCCCGCGGTGTCAATTCTCGATGACGCGGCGACGCAATATCACTTCTTGTCTGGCTTCACCGCCAAAATGGCCGGGATGGAGCGTGGCATGACCGAACATCAGCCCACATTTTCGGCCTGTTTCGGGGCGGCTTTCCTGTCATTGCATCCGACCGTTTATGCCGAAGTGCTGAGCAAACGGATGCGCAATGCCGGTGCCAAGGCCTATCTGATCAATACTGGCTGGAATGGGCAAGGCACCCGGATTTCGCTGAAGAATACGCGGGCATTGATCAACGCCATCTTCTCGGGTGAAATCGATCAGGTGGAAACCGAAACCCTGCCAATCTTCAATTTGCAAATGCCAAAGACACTGGCCGGCCTTGATGGCGGTGTTCTTGACCCACGCACCAGCTATGATGACCCGGCCGAATGGGAAAAGCGAGCGCGGCATCTTGGCGGATTGTTTGTCGAGAATTTCGAGAAATTCACCGACACCGACTCGGGTAAGGCCTTGGTCGCGGCCGGACCACAGCTTGGCTGATCCGAACCACGAGACAAGGTAATAGCGGCCTCTTACAGCAGGTCTTTGATCGTATCGACCAGCGCGGCATTGATCGCGCGTGGTCCGGTATCAAGGCGGTTATTGTGCCGCCGCGCCCCAGGGAGCCGGATACCGTCAAGGGCCTGAAGCTTGTCAACAAACCCCTCGACATGCGCCTCCCACCCGTCGCCGGCGATAACTGAAGGCGCCAAACCCAGAATCATTTCGCCGCCGCGGGGCGGTCCACCATCGCCATTGTCGGTGGCGCGGGCTTCAAAGCTGAACTGTTCGCCCGTCAGGCCCGCCGCCAGCAATTCAACCATCAGCGCAATCGCCGATCCCTTATAGCCGCCAAATGGCAGCAACACACCCTTGGCAATGGCGGCCGGATCAGTGGTCATATTGCCTGTGGCATCAAGGCCAGTGCCAAGCGGCACCGCGCGGCCATCACGCGCGGCAATTTGAACATCACCCATCGCCATCGCCGCCGTGGCCATATCATAGACAAGCGGCGTATGACCGGGGCGCGGCCAGGCGAATGAGATCGGATTAGTCCCGAACAGCGCGGTCGTGGTCCCAGCCGGTGCCACCATCGGCATATAGGCGGTACAGGCAATCCCAACCAAGCCGCGGTCCGCCAAATATTCAGTTTCCGGCCATAATGCTGCAAAATGATGCACCCCGACAAGCGACAGGGCAGCGATTCCAATGGTTTTGGTGGCCTCGGCCAGAACCGGCAGGCCGACAGCTTGCGCCAGTGGCGCAAAACAGCCATGCCCGTCAACCTGAATCACCGCCGGGGTGATATGTTTGACGGTTGGTTTGGCGTGACCATCTACCTTACCGCTCCGCAATGCCTTGACATAACCCGGCACCCGAAACAGCCCATGCGAATGCGACCCGTCACGTTCAGCGCGCGCGATGATATCGGCCAACGCCGCCGCGTTGGCGTCATCACAGCCATTGGCAAGCATGACCTTCTTGGCCAAATCATAAATTTCATCAAGAGCAAGTTCGACCATATGCATTGCCTTCTGCCTTTACTTATAGCGTGCCGCGTCAGCCGTTCTGTCTGGCCGTGCCATCGCCGCAATCGCCGCTTTCATGGTAATCCTGCCTATCGTTTTGCCGCTGCGGTCAACCACCGTGCCCGCATCCTTGCCCGCCTGAGACAGCGCCTGAATGGCGTCCTCGATCGGCATGCGATGCTGCATTTTTGGCCCGGCCGCACGGCTGGCTTTGGTCATCACTGACCGCACCTCGACCACCCTGCCACGATTGATGTCTTTGATAAAGTCGGCAATATAATCATCGGCCGGCCGCATGATGATCGACTGCGGGTTACCTTGCTGGATCACCTCACCATCCCGCAAAA
Source organism: Puniceispirillum sp. (SeqCode) (assembly GCA_038116935.1). Taxonomy (GTDB): domain Bacteria; phylum Pseudomonadota; class Alphaproteobacteria; order Puniceispirillales; family Puniceispirillaceae; genus UBA3439. The sequence goes on from JAYOFA010000004.1 coordinate 47,764, forward strand.
TCGCGATCTCGTCGCCGATCCGCAACGCTTCGTCAAGATCATGCGTGATAAAGACGATGGTTTTGTGAAGTTCTTCTTGCAGATCAAGCAAGATATTCTGCATATCGGTTCGGATCAGCGGGTCAAGCGCCGAAAAGGCTTCGTCCATCAGCAGAATTTCAGCATCGGTGGCAAGCGCGCGCGCCAGACCAACCCGCTGCTGCATGCCGCCCGACAATTGCGCCGGAAAATGCCCCTCAAACCCGGCCAGGCCAACCCGGTCAATCCAGCGCTGCGCACGTTCATTCGCCTCACCACCGGCAATGCCCTGAACGGTCAAGCCGTAAGCAACATTTTGTGCAACAGTGCGGTGCGGTAGCAGGCCAAACCGCTGGAAGACCATCGACGCCTTGTGCCGCCGAAATTCACGCAATTCCACCGGCGTCATCGCCAGCACATTTTCACCGTCGACAATCACCTCGCCGGCGGTTGGCTCAATCAGCCGGTTGATATGGCGGATCAAGGTCGATTTACCTGATCCCGACAGGCCCATGATCACCTGTATCTGTTTTGCCGTAACCTTGATGTTAATATCGCGCAAGCCCAACACATGGCCATGCTGGTCAAGCAGATCTTGCTTGCTGAAGCCGTTATTGACATGCGTCATCGCTTGGTCGGGGTCGTCACCAAATACTTTGTAAAGGTTACGAATCTCGATTTTTGTATCAGCCATTGCCAAGCCCTTTACGATAGGATTGCAACCGCTGACCGTATTTCTGCGAGACGCGATCAAAGATAATAGCGATGGCCACGATAGCCAAGCCATTCATCAAGCCTAACGCCAGATACTGGTTAGATACCGCCTGCAATACCGGCACCCCAAGACCGCGAACGCCAATCATCGATGCAATCACCACCATCGCCAAAGCCATCATGATGGTCTGATTGACCCCGGCAAAAATATTGGGCAGCGCCAGCGGGATCTGGACACCCCACAGCCGTTGCCGGTAATCGGCGCCAAACGCATCGGCTGCTTCCAACACTTCTTCATCGACAAGGCGAATACCCAAATTGGTCAGCCGTACAATCGGCGGCACCGCATAAATACAGACCGCAATCAGCCCCGGCACCTTGCCAATCCCAAGCAGCATCACCACCGGGATCAAATACACGAAACTGGGGATCGTCTGCATCACGTCAAGGATTGGCGTAATCACCGCCTGAACACGATTTGATTTCGCCATCCAGATTCCCAGCGGAATGCCAAGGCTGATACATAAAATGGTCGCCACTGAAATAATCGCCAGCGTTGCCATAGTGTTTTCCCACATGCCAAACACCGCGATGACGACAAAACAGCTGACGGTCCCTGTTACCAGCAACCAGCTGCGGGACCCCAGCCATGTCAACACCGCAATCACGCCAAGCACAACAAGCCATGGCGAATTGATCAACAGCTGTTCAAACCAGATCATAAAGTGCAAAAGTGGATCAAAAAATGACTCAAGCGAATCGCCATAGGCCCGCGAAAAACTGCGGAACCCGAAATCGATCGCCTTTTTGAAATCGCGGAGATCGCCGCGTCCAAGCTCTGGAATTTCAGTCAGAAAATCCATGTGTGCCCCCTGTTGTTTCCTGCCTGAAACCGCCCGCCGACAATGTCGGCAGGCAGCGTTTTGTTACGGCAGGACCGGCTTAGAGGCCAGCCTTGATTTTCTTGGCAGCGTCAGCTGTTACCCATTTGGTCCAGACGTCCTTATGCTTGGTCAAGAATTCAACCGCTGCATCTTCGCCTGTGGCCTGCTGATCAGCCATAAAGGCCAATGTCGCATTCATCACCGGACCCGGGAAAATCCGTTTGGCAAAATAGTCACCAACCGGACCAACCCGCTTTTTGAAGCTGTCAGTGATGACCGTGTGAACCTCTGACTTGGTCCAGGCTGACGGCTTTGGATCGGCACAATCTTGCTCGGGCTTGACGATACAGCCATCCCAGTTTTCCTTGCCGGCAAACGGGATACCAAATTCAAGCATCTGAAGGCTATATTTGCCAACGATAGAGGTTGGCGACCAATAATAGCCAAACCAGTTTTCCTTGCGGTCTGATGCTTTGGCAATTGACGCGTCAAGGCCCGCAGCCGACCCCGGATCAACCAAGCGCCAGCCCTTCTTTTCCATTTCAAAGGCCCGAAACAGATTGGCGTTGGCCAACTGGCAACCCCAGCCTGACGGACAGGTATGGAACCCGCCCTTTGACGCGTCTTCTGGATGCGGGAACAGATCCGGACGCTTTAGCACATCCAACACTGTTTTCAGTTCAGGGTGCTTTTCCATAGTATGCGGCAACAGCCACCAGCCTTCACCAAGGCCGGTAATTGGACCTTCTGACACGGTATGAAGCCGACCCTCGGCCTTGGCCGCCGCCAGCGGGTTAGCCACCGCGTTGATCCATAGCTCGCCGGCGACATCAGGCGCGCCCTTTTCATTCATTGACGTAAATGTCGGCATGGTATCGCCCGGCACGATCTCGACCTTGCAGCCATAACCTTCTTCCAAAACGATCTTATCAACATTGGCCATCAACTGAGCCGATGCCCAGTTCATTTCGGCAATCGAGACATTACCGCATGCCGCAACAGCCTGACCAGCCATGCCTAAGATGGTGCCAGCAGCAAGCGCTGTAGCGAATAATATCTTTTTCATTCTGTATCCTCCCAAGGATTTTGTCCTTTGTTTAGATCGAACAGGCACACCAACACACCTGCCCCATACTGTCCAGTGTGCGACATACAGCTATACAATCAAGTGTTTTCTTGGAAAAACTGGCCGGCGGCAGCGCGTCCCTGGCCAAATCACCCTATCTCCGACCAGCGCAAACCGATACTAGGTCAGGTATTCCGGCTCTTCCTCGGTCAGGATTTCGTGAATGGCGGCCAAATGTTTGCCAACATATTTATCGTAATCTTCCCATTGACGGGCGGTTTTCTCGGCAACGTCATCCGACAGAATCGCCAGCGGTGCGCCGGTTGACAGTGCGGTCATATAGGTACGGCACCCGCGTTCGAAAAAATAAGCAAGATCAAATGCCAGCGCCGGCGTTTCGGCGACCGTCATGAAACCGTGATTGCCCATCATCACCATGCGCTTGTTACCAAGCAGCGTCGACAGCCGCTCAGCCTCGTTGTCCAGCCCCATGCCGTCAAAACCGGTATCAAGTGCAATTCTGTTGAAAAAACGACATGTCGTCTGGTCAACCGGCGGCAAGGTTGGGTCCTTTAGCGCACTAAGTGCGGTTGCGTAATGTGAATGCAAATGAACAATACAGCGTGCCTGCGGATTGTTCCGGTGCATCGCGCCGTGAATCCACCACGCTGTCGGATCCACCCGGTCGCCATAATCCTCAGGCGTCTTGCGCGCATCAAGCAACAGCAGGTCGCTGGCTTTCATTTTCGAAAAATGCACGCCATAAGGATTCATCAAGAACTGCTGCCCATCGTCCGAAACCGCACAGGAAAAATGATTGGCGATGCCTTCATGCATCGATTCGCGCGCCGTCCAGCGAAAGATCGCCGCCAGATCACGGCGGGCGGCATCAACATCCATAGGGGGTTTCGCCATCCTCTTTGCCTCCGTCTTGTTATGCCGATGTGGTTAGCCCGATTTGGTGTAACTAGACTTGGTATAACCAGGCAGGCTTGCACCGGTTGATATTGACCTCAATGGCAAAAGACTGCCTTATGACAGGGGGTGGGTTCAACCTGTTTTTGAACAGCAAGCGGGAAGCGACATACATCATGCGGATCTGTCAATCCATCATCGGCGGGACCCCGGTGGCAAGCCCCCTTCCGGTGATCGAAAAACGCTATCCGGCCTCTGGTTGCGTTATCGCCCATATCGAGCCGGCCACAGACGCGATGCTTGATACCGCGGTGGCAACAGCACAGGCGGCGCAAAAAGCCTGGGCGGCGACCGATGCCTTTGATCGGGCGCATATCTTGAACCGGGCAGCAGAGCTGATGCGTGCAGCGAACGACGAATTGGCTGCCCTCGAAGTACAGGATGTTGGCAAGCTCTAAAGCGAGGCGGTGTGTGGTGATGTGCCGTCAGGGACCGATGCCTTTACCTATTTTGCGGCGGCTCTCACCACCCAGCAGGGTGATTTCAACAAATGGTCCGACGCGATCGGGTACAGCCGACGGGTGCCGTTGGGGGTGTGTGCCGGGATCGGCGCCTGGAACTATCCGATGCAGATCGCCTGCTGGAAGGCCGCACCTGCGCTGGCCGCCGGTAACGCCTTTATTCTGAAACCGTCTGAGGAGACGCCACTTGTCGCCCACCGTGTCGGCGAATTGCTGGCAGCGGCCGGATTGCCAGACGGATTGTTCCAGATCATCCATGGCGACCATAAGATTGGGGCGGCAATCTGTGCGCATCCTGGCATTGCCAAGATATCGCTGACCGGCGGCGTTGACACCGGCCGGTTGGTGATGGCGCAATCTGCCGCCAGCTTGAAAAAAATCATCCTGGAACTTGGGGGCAAATCAGCGCTGATCATTTTTGATGACGCCGATTTTGACCTTGCCGTTGAGACCGCGCTTGCCGCCAATTTCTATACAGCCGGCGAGGTTTGTTCAAACGCCACAAGGGTGTTTGTGCAAGATCGCATCGCGGCTGATTTTATCGATGCGGTCACCGCCAAAGCCGCCGCGCTGACGGTTGGTGACCCCATGGCCGCCAGCAGCCAGATGGGCGCGATGATTTCGCAAGCGCATCTCAATCGGGTTCTTGATTATGTGCAAACCGGTGTTGCCGAAGGGGCTACCATCGCGACCGGTGGCCAGCAAATATACCCGGATCGCTGTGCTGGCGGCTATTTCATGAAGCCGACGATTATGACCGGTTGTCACGATGCGATGCGAATCGTTCGCGAAGAAATTTTCGGGCCGGTGATGTCAGTGCTGACATTCGACAGTGAGGACGCCGCCATACGCCGCGCCAATGCCAGTGCGTTTGGCCTTGGCGCTGGCGTTATGACCCGTGATCTGGGGCGGGCGCATCGGGTGGCCGACGCCCTGGACAGCGGCAATATCTGGGTCAACAGCTATAACATGCTGCCGCCTGGCCTGCCGTTTGGCGGGGCCAAGCAATCCGGTTTTGGCCGGGAAAATGGGCTTGATACGCTGACCGCCTATAGCGAGGTAAAATCGGTCTATATTCAGCTATGACCAAGAAGGATCTGCTGTAGACGGCGCGATTGCGTTTCGGCATCAAAATCAGCCGTCAAGCGGCGCCGGGCAGCGCTAACAAAGGATGGCAGGCGCGCCGGATTATCAATCGCTTGCAGCAAAAGAGCGGCCAGCGCATCGGCGTCATTTTCCGGTGCCAGCAAGCCGCTCACCTCATGCGTGATAATTTCCGGGATACCGGCATGCCGGGTAGCGATGACCGGTGCGCCGGCCCGGATTGCTTCCAACACGACCGTTGGCAACCCTTCGCAATCACCATCTGCGGCTTCACGGCTCGGCACCACCACCGCTGTCGCGCGCGCCATCAACCCGGCCAGCGCATCGGGCGTTTGCCAGCCCAAAAACCGGACCGTACCGAGCCCGTCAGCCGCCGCCCGCAACAGTGCCTCATCCGGCCCGGCCCCAGCAATATCAAGACGCGGCACCACATGGCCAGCGGCCTGAAGCCGCCGCATCGCCGCCAGCAACACATCGACGCCTTTTTTGCCGGTCAGCCGGCCAGCAAACAATAACGGGCCATTTCGCGGCTGTGGGGCCTCAAGCCGGGAACAATCGATGCCGATATAATGGGTGACAAGCTTGTCACGCGGGAACCCCTGATCGGCCAAACGCCGGGCGACAAAATCTGACACGCATAAAAAGGCGCGCGCATAATGTTGCAGCGCGGCAAGACGACGCTGATATATCGTCGGAATAAGGCGCCGGCGTTGATGGGTGTTTTTGGTCGCATCGCCGCCATGATATGTCACATAAAGCGGCAGCCCTAACTGCCGCGCCAACGGCAGCGCCAACGCCCCACCTCGCCCAAAATGCGCATGCATCGCCACCGGGTCAAACGCCCGCATCGGGCCAAGGTCGACATGACCGGTTTGTTTGAATAAAAACTGGCCGATCGGGCCACGGCCTGTTGCTAGTTTTGGCCCGTCAAGTTCATCAGCGCGCCAGCCGAACCGGTTGGCGACATAGACCGGCTGCAGCCTGTCAAACCCCCGATAATGCGTCGGAATAAAGCCTTCGCTTGGCAGCAACAGCTTGTCCCGAAACACCAGACAATGACGCGCCCCGTCTGGTTTAGCGGACATCATCCAGCTCAGGCAATGGCAAGGCCGTGGTATATTTGATCTCTTCCATCGCAAAGGACGAGCTGACATCGGTTAGCTGCACATTGGCGATCAGCTTGCGGTAAAACTGGTCATAGCTGGCCATGTCAGGCACCACGACACGAAGCAGATAATCAACCTCGCCACTCATCCGGTAGAATTCGACAACTTCTGGCATCGCCGCAACCATATTGGCAAAATCGGTCAGCCAATCCACATTGTGCTGGTCGGTTCGCACCGCGACAAATACCGACATGCCGACCCCAATTTTTTTCGGATCGAGCAAGGCCACGCGTTTACGGATGATACCGCTTTCTTCCATCCGCTGGATGCGCCGCCAACATGGTGTGACCGATAGACCCACTTTCCGCGCAATATCGGCGACAGGCTGCGCCGCGTTCGCCTGCAACTGCGCCAAAATCTGCCTGTCGATCTGATCCATGATATGTCCTATTTTTTTCACTAACACAGAATTTCTTTCTGTCTGTTAGCCGAAATATTCAAAATAATTTTTTGATATGAACGAATAACGTGTCCATGTGGCAAATTTTACTATATTTATGTGATTTTTACAAGCTTGTTTGCTGGCAACATCGCGCCATGCAGATTGTTCATATATCGTCACTGCAGTCTTGCAAAACAACTGCGCCAATAGCAGTATCGCCGCCATGAAACAGACAAGATTATCGCTTTTGACAAGTCCAGACTGGACCGATTACGAGCTGCTCGACAGTGGTCATTTGCAGAAATTTGAACGATTTGGCCCCTTTCGGTTCATCCGGCCTGAACCCCAAGCCATGTGGCAACCGCGCCTTGATTTGGCAGAGTGGAAGGCCGAGGGGGTGTTTGTTGCTGGCAAAAACAGCGATGTCGACAATGATCAAGGCCGGTGGCAATTGGCGCCAAACCTGCCCGACATGTGGGATATGAGCTATCAGTCATTGCGGTTTTTGGCGCGGCCAACGCCATTTCGGCATCTTGGTTTTTTTCCCGAACAAGCCGCCCATTGGGACTGGTGCGCGACCGCCATCACCCGCTTTATCGCCCGCCACAAGCGGCCGCCGCTTGTGTTAAATCTGTTTGCCTATTCCGGCCTTGCCAGTCTTCATGCCGCCGCTGCCGGGGCCGAGGTCACACATCTCGACGCCAGCAAAAAGGCGGTTGCCCAAGCATTCGAGAATCGCGATATGTCGGGCATGAGCGACGCGCGAATCCGGTTTATTACCGATGATGCAACCGGCTTTGTCGACCGGGAATTGCGCCGTGGCCGGCGCTATGATGGAATCATTCTCGATCCGCCCAAATATGGCCGTGGCCCAAAGGGAGAGTTTTGGAAAATCGAGGATCATTTAATCCCGTTATTGCAAAAATGTCGGGCGTTGCTGTCGGGTGACCCGTTATTTCTGGTGCTGACAATTTATGCGATCCGGGCATCGTCACTCGCCGCGCATTATGCGCTTGCCGATACGCTGGCCGGTTGTGGTGGTCATTTGGAATCAGGCGAACTGGCATTGCAGGAAAGCCCAACAAGCGCCGATCCGGCCACCGCCGGCCGGTTTGTGGCCCAAGCCAACTTTGCCCGGTGGCAGTCCGACTGATCTTCATATGATGAACCAGCCTGGCCGTCAGCCGCGTTGGCGTAACGCCTCATAAAGCGCAACGCCGGTTGCCACCGCCAGATTGAGCGAGTCCGACCGGCCCCGCATCGGCATTTTGACAAGCTGACAGCATGTCGCCATCAAGGCTGGTGTCAGGCCCGCTTGTTCATTCCCCATCAACAGGGTCAGGGGTCCGCTATAATCAGCGGCGCGATAGTCAATGGCCGCCGGCAATGCGGTACCCACAATCCGGCCCGACCAGCCGTCGGCAAAATCGATAAATTCCGCCTCACTACAGCTGACAAGGCGTACATTGAACACTGCTCCCATCGACGCACGCACCGCCTCAACCGAATAGGGATCGGTGCAATCACCAATCAGCACAACGCCGGTGGCACCAACCGCATCGGCGGTCCGCATGACAGTCCCAAGATTGCCAGGGTCACGCACCCGATCAAGTGCCACCCAGATGTCGCCGCCAACCGCCTCAACCGACTCAAGCCGGTCCCACCGCTGGCCAAACGCCCCAAGCAGCATTTGCGGATTATCCTTGCGACTGATCCGCCCCAATAGCGATTCGGTCATCGGCAGGGCGCGCCCGTTGCTGGCGGCAAGCCCGGCCAATAGCTGCATCACCTGAGGATCATTTTCGCGGCCAGCCACAAAGGCTAGCCGATGCATGTCCCAGCCAAGCGCCAGCGCCTCAAGACAGATTCGTGTCCCTTCGGCCAAAAACCACCCGGTCTGTTTCCGGTATTTTCGTTCATGAAGCGCCCGTAGCCGCTTGACCTCCGCATTGGCGGCACTGGTAATGGCATCGGGAATCAAAACGGGATAGCGATTTGTCATGCGCGCCTGAACATCCAAAATCAGCAACAGCAAAAATCAGCCATAGCAAAAAATCAGCATGATCGATAGCCCCACAGACACAGGTGGACCATCACCAGGATCGCGGCCGGTCATAGATCAGCCCCCCATCCGAAAAATCTGTCAGAAATCGAAATTTTTTGTTTTGTTTCCGACGATACGCGGATTATTGAAGAAGAAACCAGCTTGTAATGCTGGGGTTGAACAGAGGGCTAAATATGGCTGGAGCGGCGCATAAATCCTTGCTGCATGATGCGGGCAACGGCGCGCCATACCGTATTGGCTTTTTGCTTGTTCCTGAATTTTCGATGCTTGCCTTTGCATCGGCGATCGAACCGTTACGCGCCGCCAACCGGTCGTCTGGCAAGACCTTGTTCGCATGGGATGTGGTGTGTGCTGATGGTGGCAGTTGCACCGCCAGTAACGGGATCGAGGTCAGTCAGTGCGGCGGGCTTGATACGCTGGACCCGTGTCATATGGTGCTGGTATGCGCCGGGGTTAATGTTCGCGGAAACAGCAAACCGGCCGTCATCAATGCGATCCGGCGGCTGGATCGGCAGGGAAAAATTGTCGGCGCCATATGCACCGGCACCTATATCATGGCGGCAGCTGGCTTGCTGGACAACCGGCGCTGCACCATTCATTGGGAAAATATTGACGGGCTTGCCGAAGAATTTCCCAAACTTGATATCACCAATGACCTGTTTGAAATTGACGGCAACCGCCTCACCTGTTCGGGCGGTACTGCCGCGCTGGATATGATGCTGAATTTGATCACCGATGCCTTTGGGGCGTCGCTGGCATCCGACATCTCGGATCAATTTATCCATGACCGGATCCGCGAACAGACCGACCGGCAACGTATGGAGCTACGAAGCCGGATCGGGGTCAGCCACCCGAAATTATTGGCCGTGGTCCAGATTATGGAAGAGAATTTGGAAGATCCGTTGCCGCAAACCGAACTTGCCGAGATGACCTTTTTGTCAACGCGGCAATTGGAACGGCTGTTTCGGAAATATCTGAATACCACGCCAACCCGCTATTATCTGAATTTGCGGCTGGCACGGGCCCGGCATTTGTTGCGGCAAACATCGATGTCGATTTTATCGGTAGCGCTGGCCTGCGGCTTTGTCTCGGCATCGCATTTTTCAAAATGCTACCGCGAATGTTATGGCCGCACGCCGCGCGCGGAACGATCCCCAAACTGATCTATCGGTCTGTTTACTTGCCGGTCGATTTATCGGCCGGTCGATTTATCGGCCGGTCTATTGACCAGCCGGACAATTTGACGGCCGACACGCGCTAGCCAAGTGTGGCGGCGGCTGATTTAATCGCCTGCAACATGCTTGCCAGCCCGTTCTTGCGGGTGGCTGACAGGTGCGAATCAAGCCCGATTTTCTGCAAAAAATCCGGGTCTGTCGCCAGAATCTCGGCCGCAGACCGGCCTGAATAAACCCGTAAAAGCAATGCCACCAGCCCTTGCACAATCGCCGCATCCGATTCCGCCAGAAACCGGATTGTGCCATCCTCGTCCTTCTCGGCGGCGAAATACACAACCGACTGGCAACCGCGCAACCGATAGGAATCGGTTCGATATTTATCGGGCAGGGGCGTCAAACGCCGCCCCTGATCAATCACCATCTGATAGCGATCTTCCCAATCATCGAAAAAGCCGAACTCGTCAGCAATCAGGGCCGCTTCGACCGTGGCCCGGTTGGTATCGTTAGCGTCTGGCATGATCCGTCCTTGTGTTGGTTTACCGGCTGATATTGCGACGCCGGGCCAGCAAATCAAGAAGGCGCATCGCCGCATCGGTTGATTTGGTGCCGGGCAAGAACACCGCCGCCGCACCGCTTGTCTCAAGCACCGGAATATCGCCAGGCGGAATCACCCCGCCAACAACCAATTCAATATGCCGTCCGGCCCCCGCATCGAGCTTTTGCCGCAAGGCCGGCACCTGACTTAGATGCGCCGCGGCCAGCGTGGACACGCCAATTGCATCAACCTGATGGGCGATGGCAAGATCATAAGCCTCGTCCGGCGTCTGGAACAACGGGCCGGTGATCACCTCAAACCCAAGGTCGGCAAAGGCCGATGCAATCACCTTCTGTCCACGGTCATGGCCGTCTTGACCAAGCTTGGCCACCAAGATGCGCGGCGCGCGGCCGGTTGCCTCGGTAAATTCAGCGATACGATCCTGCAGAATATCGATTTCCGCACTGGCCGTCATATGCTGTTTCCATACCCCGCGCACCCCCTGGATTTCGGCCTTATGACGGCCAAATTCGGCAGCCAAGGCCTCGGACATTTCACCAACGGTGGCGCGCTTGCGCGCAGCATCAATCGCAAACGGCATCAGATTGTCACTACCGGCCGCGGCACCGCGCAACGCATCCAATGCAGCCTTGACCGCTGGTTCGTCACGCGCCGCACGCAATTGCTTTAATCGCGCAATCTGCTGGGCGCGCACCTCGCTATTGTCGATGCGGCGTACCTCGACCTGCTCGTCATCGGCACGCAGCGATAGCGGCTGATATTTATTGACCCCAACGATGGTCTGGGTGCCGGAATCGATCCGCGCCTGGGTACGGGTGGCCACTTCCTCGATCCGCAATTTGGGGACCCCTGCCTCAATCGCGGCTGCCATGCCGCCAAGCGCTTCGGTTTCGGCGATATGGCGGCGCGCCTTGCCAACCAATTCATGCGTCAGATGCTCGACAAGATGGCTCCCCCCGAACGGATCGATGACATGCGCCATGTTGGCTTCATGCTGCAAGTGGATCTGGGTATTACGCGCAATCCGCGCCGAAAAGTCGGTTGGCAGGCCAAGCGCTTCATCCAGCGAGTTCGTATGCAACGACTGGGTGTGGCCGGCCACCGCCGCGGCTGCCTCGACACAGGTGCGCGGCACATTGTTAAACACATCCTGTGCTGCCAGTGACCAGCCGGAAGTCTGGCAATGGGTGCGGAGCATCAGCGACTTGGCGTCACTTGGCGCGAAATGCGTCTGCATCAATTCGGCCCATAAAAGCCGCGCGGCGCGCAATTTTGCCACCTCCATAAAGAAATTCATACCAATGCCAAAAAAGAAAGACAGGCGCGGTGCAAAATCATCAACCTTCAACCCCGCCGCAATCCCGGCGCGGATATAGGCAAGACCGTCGGCAAGCGTATAGGCCAGCTCAAGATCGGCCGAGGCACCGGCCTCTTGCATGTGATAGCCCGACACCGAAATGAAATTGAATTTTGGCATCGCGCTGGCGCAATAGCCAAAAATATCTGAAACAATACGCATCGATGGCTGTGGCGGGTAGATATAGGTGTTACGCACCATGAATTCTTTAAGCACGTCATTTTGAATAGTGCCGGCCAGCTGGGCGGGCTTTACCCCTTGTTCTTCTGCCGCGACAATGAACAGTGCCAGCACTGGCAATACCGCCCCGTTCATGGTCATTGACACGCTCATCCGGTCAAGCGGGATCTGATCAAACAACATCGCCATATCGGCAATCGAATCGATCGCAACCCCGGCCATGCCAACATCATCGGCAACCAATGGGTTGTCCGAATCATAGCCACGATGCGTTGGCAGGTCGAACGCAACCGAAAGCCCCATCTGCCCTGCCGCCAGATTGCGCCGATAAAACCGATTCGATTCAGCGGCCGTCGAAAACCCCGCATATTGCCGGATGGTCCAGGGCCGGGTGGCATACATGCTTGGGTAAGGGCCACGCAAAAACGGCGCGATCCCCGGCTTGCCGGCCGCCACCGCAGCTTGGTGCAGGGCATCATGGCGTGCCAATGGCGGGATGGTGATTTGCTCGGCATTGGTGGGCGGTGTTGGCATATCAGCTGGGAAGGGCGCCGCCGGTGCCGCCACGCCCAGATCAATTTTGGTGAAATCCGGAAAATCAACCATCACGCATCCCCTTTGCGGAACGGGTCAAGGTCAACCCCGGTCAGCCCGGCCAACAGCGCCAGCGGCGCTTTTGTTACCGCATCAGCATCAGATAGCTTTCCGTTCGCCAGCAACGGGTCAAGCGCGGTTCTCACCGCGGCCGCCAATTGGTCTAGCGAACAGCCGGCAAGGATCACATGGTCAGGACGCGCCGCGGTGATGGCCGCGGCATCGACATCGGCGATTGGCATCACCACCGGCACCATATGGCCAACCGCCAAAATTTTGGTCATCCGGTCAATGTGCGCCGCATCCGCATCAGCCCCTTGCAACAGCAACAGGCGCGGCGGCGTATCAACCGCGCCTTGCCGGATTAGTTCGACCGCAGCCGATGGGCGGGATAAATGCTGCCAGCGAGATTGTGCCGGCGGGAATTGCCGTTGATCCGGTTGCAGATTAACCCCAACAAGCGCCAATTCGCCCGATTCAAACCGCTGGAACCGGCAGGCCGCAGCGGCACGCGCGGTTGCCATGAACCGGTCCTGTTGGTGCCACGACATGGCCCCGCCTTCGGCTTCAATCTGCTGAAACGCGGTCCAGGCCGCGGTCGCAAGATCAGCGGTGCGGGCCTCGATGAACGCCGCCCCACCTGATGGATCAAGGCTGTGGGCAAGGCCGCTTTCGTCACGCAACAACAGCTGTTGCATACGGGCCAAGCGCCGGCCGTCAGCACTGCTACCACCAAGATGGTCATGGGCAAAGGCCGACATCCGGTCTGACCCGCCAATCGCCCCGCCAAGAAGCGCGGTTGTGGTCCGCAACATATTCACTTCAATATCAAGCCAGCTAAACATCCGGCGCGACACCAGCGCATGGATCGGCAGCGCCACGGTCAGCCCCAACGGCGCCGCCACTGCCGCCCAGCAGTGCCGTAAGGCGCGAATCTTGGCAATGCCCGCAAACAGATCAGCCGGTAATGCCAACTGGGCCGACAGCCGCGAGGCCAACAACGCAAGGTCGAGCCCGGCGTTATGCCCGTGGCGCAAAATGTCGGTCAGACAGGCAAGGATATAGGCCAATTCCTCAACCGCGGTCATGCCGCGATTGTGCCAATGCCAGCCACCAGCCGCAAATAGGCCACGCGGCAAGTCGGCACGATCTGCCGTGCCAAGCAACGACAACCCCGCTGCCAAAAGTTGCGGGTCTCCTGCCGGACCAAACGGGTCAATATTGGCATCGACGGTAATATCGCCAAGCCGGTGGCCATGCTGACGCGCCACCGTTTCAAGCGCGGCAAGATGCGTTATCGCCGACGCGCCCGAATCCAAACACAGCCCGACGGCCGACAGCATAACCCCGTCCAACATCGGCGCCATGGCCGTATCATCGCCAAGCCCATGAAACCACAGGCTGCCAACACCATCCGCCAATTCATCCATAATCAACCGGTTGACCCTGGCGGGGTCGCCCGCCCTATCATTGGCCACGTCGATCGGCTGACAGATATCCCACCCGTGGGCAATATGCCGCGCCGGATCGCACGGCAGGCGGGTCACTGATACCGCCGCGCCGGAATCGCCGGTTACCGGTACCGGATCATACAGCGCGTTGATGGCAAGACCATCCTCGTCATGACGGGTCAAGCTGTCAGCGGGTGCCCCTTTCAACAGCTTGTCGATCAGCGTCAGCCATTGCTGACGATCAGCTGGCGCAAAGGTGCTTTGGGTGGGTGACATGACCGGCCTTTTGTTTTAACTATCGGAGATGAAATTAGCAGCGCCGTACCGGTAAATCAAGGAACCAACATGACGCCGGACCGTCCCGACATGTCGCTATTACCGCACTGGTCAGACCGTGCCAACCGGCTGGTGTGGCTGGTCCTTCTGGGCCTGACACTGGCGCGCACCATGGCGGTTTTGGTCAGCCCGCTTGGGCTTGGCGTTGATGAGGCACAATATTGGCTGTGGAGCGAGACACCCGCTTTCGGCTATTTCACCAAACCGCCATTGACCGCGTGGATCATTGGTGCGGCGCATTGGCTTTTTGGCCATCATGAAGCGGCGGTACGACTGCCGGCAAGCTGGCTTCATCTGGCCACGGCAGTTCTGTTATGGCGGTGCGGTGACTGGCTTTATGGTGCGGCGGCCGGCCGGGTGACGGCGCTTGTCTGGATCAGCCTGCCAGCCACTGCGCTTGGCAGCTTCTTGATATCGACCGACACACCGCTGATGCTGACCATTGCGCTGGCATTGTTGGCGTTGGCGGCTGCCGCCAGTCAACGCCTTGCGGCGCGCCAGGCCATGCTGCTGGCTGGTATCGCGCTTGGGTGTGGTCTATTGGCCAAATATGCCGCGGCCTATGCGCTGTTTGGCGTGATGCTGATCTGGGCAGCTGGCCGCCACCAGACCAAACCGCTGGTGACCGGCAAGGGCTTGCTGTTGGTGATCGCCGCCTGTCTGCTGACCGCCAGCCCGAATCTGATCTGGAACCTGACGCATGATTTTGCAACAGTCCGTCACCTTGGCGACAATGCCAATGTGACACGGCAAGCCGGCGGGATCGTGGCGGCGTTAAAGTTTTTGGCCGCCCAAGCCGCGGTGGCCGGGCCGGTGCTTTTTGTGTTGATGCTGGGTGTTGTCCCCGCATCGCGCACCGATCACACCGCCGGCTGGCTGGCTTGGATGGCGATGCCGGCATTGATATTCATGACCATTCAGGCCGGTATCAGCGAAGCCAATGCCAATTGGGCGATGGCTGCCTATCCGCCATTGGCGATATGGCTTGGCGGCTTTTTAACCGCGACAACAGCGTGGTGGCGGCACCGGCTTGGCCAGCTTGGCATTGGCATCAATATGCTGGCCAGCACCGTGATGATCCTCATTTCAGCTGTTGGCAGTCTTGGCCCGCTGACACCGCAATCCGACCCGCTGCGCCGGCTTCGCGGTTGGGATCAGTTGGCGCGCGACCTGACGCCCGAACTGGCCGCGCATGCGACCGACCGGATCATCGCCGATCGGCGGGCGCCAGCCGCCCTACTTCACTGGCATTTCTACAACCAGCCCGTCACCGTCATGCTGTTCGATCAAGACGGTATCCCGCGCAACCATTTTGAGGCCAATCACAGCTGGACCCCGCGGCCAAATGCCCGCGTTCTAGCGTTGTCAGCACAGCCAACCCCGCCACCGATTGGCGGCATAAACTGGCACAGCAATCCGGTAAAAAGCGATGTCAAAATCAGCCATAATCGCCAACGACTTTATTACATTCATCGTGGTATAGAGCCCGCCGCCACGCCTGATTAGTCAATCCGGCCGGATTTGATGATGCGCGCAAAGACCGCAAGGGTTTCAGGACTGACATGATGTTCAACACCCTCGGCATCTTCCTCGGCGATGGGCGCTGGCACCCCGATGGTTACCAGAAAATCACGCACCACCTGATGCCGTTCTTGAGCCTGGCGCGCCATAGTCTCGCCAGCCTCGGTCAAAAAAATCGACCGATAGGGGCGCGTTTCAACCAAATTCTCCCGCTGCAGCCGCTGGATAATCGCATTGACCGTCGGGCTTGTCACCCCGAACCGGGCCGCCAAATCCACGGTACGCGCTTCACCGGTTTCAGCAATCAATTCGGCAATCATCTCGACATAATCCTCGGCCACCTCGGACTGGTGGGCTTGGCGTATGCGGTCAAATTTGGCAGCGCTGGCGCGGGCGGTTTCGTTTGACATGGTGACGCCCCTTTCTCTGGCCGCAAAATTATAAAGAATTTATAAAATTTTAGCCACAGCTTAATTTTTAACGCATTGATATATTTCACACACTGTCTGGGCAATCATCATCATGGGATATGGTTTGCCGATTTAGGCGATTTCGCCACCGGCAATTCGGTTGCTTTGGGTGCTGTCGATGCGCTAAAGTGGTGGTCGGCTCATTGGGTGCCAGTGTCGGCCATTTTGCATCATTGCGTATAACCACCCGGCCAAACACCAGACCGATTCAAAAACCAGATAGATCACGGAACAGACCGATGGATAATGACACCAAGACCGCCCTAGAAGCTGCCGCCTTCCGACGGCTTGTTGCCCATCTGCAAGACCGCACCGATGTGCAAAATATTGACATGATGAATCTGGCTGGTTTTTGCCGCAACTGCCTGTCGCGCTGGTACCGCGAGGCCGCCGCGGATGCCGGACAAAGCCTGTCGGACGGGGCCGCGCGTGAAATTGTCTACGGCATGGATTATGCCGATTGGAAAGCCAAATTCCAGACCGAGGCCACCGCCGCCCAAAAAGCGCAGTATGAAAAAACCCACAACAAGCACTAACACGGCAAGCACAAATACCATAAGTACTGGCAGGACACAGCGATTATGAGCATCATTCCCGGAACCGGCGCTGGCGCCGAACAATTGAGCCAATTTATCGAGCGTATCGAACGACTTGAAGAAGAAAAACGGGCGCTTATGGCTGATATCAAAGATGTCTATAGCGAGGCCAAGGCCACCGGCTTTGAGCCAAAAATCATGCGACAGATTGTACGCATGCGGGCAATGGACCGGGATCTGCTAAGCGAACAGGATGCGCTTCTTGACACCTACCGCGACGCGCTTGGTTTGCGCTAGGCTGTCATGCGCTATCCATCGGGTGATTTTGGCGATCGATTGACTGCGGCGAACCGCCGTACCGGTACCGTGTTGTGCATGGGCATCGACCCACATGCGGCGATGATCCCGTCCCTTTTTGGGACAGCCACCGCTGCTGCCGGCAGTGATGCGGCGATTCGTGCCATCGACGATTTTGTCATGGCATGTCTTGAAACGGCAATCGGCCGGGTGGCGGCAATCAAGCCCCAAGCGGCTTTTTTCGAACAGCAGGGACCTGCCGGCATGGCGCTGTTGCAGCGGCTGGGGCGCGCCGCGATCGATGCTGGCATGCTGGTGATCATGGATGCCAAACGCGGCGATATCGGCAGCACCTCAACCGCCTATGCGGCTGGCTGGATCGGCCATGATGCCCCATTCCCCAGCGACGCGCTGACAATCAATCCGTGGCTTGGAATCGACACGTTACAGCCATTTCTGGACCGCGCCGATGCCACCGGAAGTGGTCTGTTTATCCTGAACCGCACCAGCAATCCGGGGGCGGCCGACCTACAGGACAAGCTGGTTGACGGCATACCGCTCTATACGCATCTGGCAAAAATGCTGGCCCCTTTGACGGCCGCGCGCACCGGAACGACAGGCATATCATCGCTTGGGATCGTTGCCGGCGCCACCTGGCCGGAAGAAGCGCGTGCGTTGCGCGCGGACCTACCAGCATCGCCGTTTCTAGTGCCAGGGTTTGGCGCCCAAGGCGCCGGGCCAGACAAGGCGACAAGCGGCCTTATTCGTACCCAAAATGGCTGGACCGGCGGGCTGGTGAACAGCACCCGCGGACTGATATTCCCGCAAACCGCCGCAACTGCTACCTCTATCGCGGCGTGGCGGACGGCGATTATCGAGACCATCGCCGCCAATAGCGCGGCATTAAACAGCGCCCTTTAGGACCGACCTCGCTGTCCAAAAGATATATCTAAATTGGTCACGCAATTGTGATCGAGACGCGTTATTTTGCCCTTTCTTCATGCTGTTAACCCAACCCAAGCTAATCATCGGTGCAGGTTCGTGACCTGTTGATTTGGACCTGTTGATTTGCAATGTGGCTGGGTGTTTGTCATATCGCTGTTTAGTTTGAGGAATGGTTCTGTGGCAAATAAAGGT
>JAYOFA010000004.1:66308-86948 GCA_038116935.1 Puniceispirillum sp. (SeqCode)
GGTGTTTGTCATATCGCTGTTTAGTTTGAGGAATGGTTCTGTGGCAAATAAAGGTGAGAACAACACTGTTTCAGACAAGACGGTGCCGCGCGTGGCAGGGGCAGACGAATCCGAAGTGACGCCCGGCGAGTTGCAAGACTTAGGTGAAACGAAACAACAAACCGGGGACACGCAACATACTGGGGATACGCAACACACTGGGGATACGCAACACACTGGGGATACGCAACACACTGGGGATTCCGGCCAACCGCCGATTGAAGACATCAAAGATGGTGAATTGGTCAGGTATAATGAACGCAAGGGCTATGGGTTTGTCCGCATTGATGACGCCGAGGTGTTTCTCCATCGCTCTACCCTTGATCGATTCGGCCTTGTTCGGCTCTTAACCGGTGATCGGTTGCGCGTATCGTTGACCACCAATGAGCATGGACATGTGATTCAAGATTTGCTGGGTGTGACCCGGCCGATCAACACAAGCTTGCCTGCCGCATCGGTACCGGACGCTGATGAACGTCGTGCGATCGTGAAATTTTTTAATGATTTGCGTGGCTATGGCATTGTCACCGCCGAGGATATGAGCGAAGATGTCTTTGACCATTCACGGGTGTTGAATGATTGTGGTTTCCATTCGTTGTTTCAGGGGCAAAAGCTGTTGATCAAAATTGACGATTCCGGACGCGGCCCCCAGGTTCTAGCGGTACGGCTTTTGAACGAATAGGCTGATAACGAATCGGCTTGAGCCAGCGCCAGTTCACAAGTACGGTAGGTGGGCAATCGCCAGCCTGCCTAGCTGTGGTCGTTTTCATGCGGCGGCTTTTTTACGGCTATAACGGCGGTGATTCACCCAAACAATCACACCGGGAACACCGTGCATGTCAACCGCTACACCTGCCGCCAGCCCGCAATATCGCTGGGTCCTTATCATGCTGTCCGGCGCCGCCTTGGTGTCAATCACCCTTGGCATCCGGCAGGTATTCGGGCTGTTTTTGATCCCGATTTCGACCGAATTGAACAGTGGCGTTCAAATATTCTCCCTCGCGATTGCCGTACAGAACCTCGTCTGGGGGGCATCATCGCCGCTGTTTGGCGCGGTGGCTGACAAATATGGCGCGTGGCGGGTGGCGGCGTTTGGGTTGTTGGTGTTTGCCGCCGGCCTGCTATCGATGGCGATGGTGGTGAATGAGGCCGGCATTTTTCTCGGCCAAATTCTGATTGGCATTGGCATTGGCAGCGCCGGCATATCGATCGCTGTCGGGGCCGTTGCGCGCGCCGCGCCACCGGCCAAACGATCACTGGCGATGGGTCTTGTCACCAGCTTTGGGTCTTTTGGTCAATTTGCATTGGTGCCTGTCACCCAGATTTTCATGACCGAACATGGTTGGCAATTTGCGCTTGTTATGTTGTCGGCGCTGTCGGCATCGATGATTGCGGTCAGCCTTGGCCTGCGTACCCCGGCAGGACGCGCCTCGCCACCGGTTGAAGGGGCGGTTTTAACCACCGGGGCGGCGTTGCGTCAGGCCACCAGTAGCCGCGATTATATTTTGCTGACTGTCGGATTTTTTGTCTGCGGTTTGCAGTTGGTCTTTATTACGACGCATCTACCAACCTATCTTCGCGATGCTGGCCTGTCGGCCGAAATTGCCGGCTGGTCACTGTCGCTGATCGGGCTATTCAATATTGTCGGCGCGTTTATCTGCGGCTGGCTTGGCGGCGTGATGTCAAAAAAGAAAGCGCTGGCATCGGTTTATCTGTTACGCGGTCTGGTTATTGTGGCCTTTATCACGGTGCCGCCCAGCCCGTTTATGGCGCTGTTTTTCGGGGCGGCGATGGGGTTGTTATGGCTTGGCACCATCCCCCTGACAAGCGGCCTGATTGTTACCTTTTTTGGCCCACGGCACCTTAGCATGCTCTATGGGCTGGTGTTTTTCTCGCATCAGATCGGCTCGTTTGTCGGCGCCTGGCTCGGCGGGCTCTGGTACGATATGTTTGGCAATTACGACGCGATGTGGTGGCTTAATGCCGCCGCTGGCTTGTTTGCGTTCATCATCAATTGGGCGATCCGCGAGCCACAGCCGGACGCTGTTCCGGCATAACCTTGCCGCCCGTCTGATTTTAATAGCGGGGTAGCGCAGCCCTTGGTCAGGTGGGTGGCGTAGCCGCTGGTCGTTGGCGCGGCAGGCAAGAACCGTCAAGATTGGGCGCCAAGCCAGCGTTCAACATCAAGCGCCGCCATACAGCCCATGCCGGCGGCGGTCACCGCTTGCCGGTAAATTTTATCAACACAGTCACCAGCGGCAAACACCCCGTCAACCGATGTGACTGTACCGCCGGCAGCGGCGATAATATAGCCCTCATCATCAAGCGTCACCGCGCCGGCAAAGGCGCTGGTGGCCGGGTCATGGCCGATGGCGACAAACATGCCATGCGCGGCGATGGTTTTATCAGCGTCACCGACGGTCGATTGAAGCCGGAGGCCGGTAACCCCGCTATCGTCACCCAACACCTCGGCCACCGCGCGGTTCCATTCGATGCTGATATTGTCCTTTTTCATCAGCCGATCCTGCATGATTTGTTCGGCCCGCAAACTATCGCGCCGATGCACCAGCGTGACCGATTTGCAGATATTGGCAAGATAGAGCGCTTCTTCGACAGCGGTGTTGCCACCACCGATCACCGCGACGTCACGATCCTTGTAGAAAAAGCCGTCGCAAGTCGCACAGGCTGATACGCCGCGCCCGTTAAATTGTGATTCAGACTCAAGGCCAAGCCAGCGCGCTTGGGCACCGGTGGCCAGAATCACCGCATCGGCGGTCATCACCCCGCCCGAATCGAGGCTGAGGGTAAATGGACGAGACGAGGTATCAAGCGCGGTCACAAGGTCATACACCACCCGCGCCCCGACATTTTCCGCCTGCGCCTGCATCTGTGTCATCAACCACGGCCCTTGAATGACATCGGCAAAACCAGGGTAATTTTCGACATCGCTGGTAATGGTCATCTGCCCGCCCGGTTGCAGCCCGGCGATGATAACCGGTTTCAAATTGGCCCGCGCGGTGTAGATACCAGCGGTCAGACCGGCGGCACCGGCACCAATAATCACAACATGTTCATGGGTCGGGACGGAAACGGTCATCGGGCAATCGTCTTTCTCAACGCAGGTGGCTTGGGGAGCGTTGGCGGATTTTTACTGTCTTGCCTTTGGGATAACACCCAATAGCTTGTGTTTTCAAGTGTCATTTCTACAACATCATGTTAGTTTTGCGCGATGAGTGCGAGAAGCCTTGATGCCATTTGGCTGGTGCGTTTTGTTTGTCTGGCGGCAGTGATGCTCGTGGTCGGCACCCCGGTCTATGCCAGTACGCCCACCACAACCCACAATAGCGCCAATGCGGTCAGTGGACCACCGCAGATCGCCGGTGCCACGATATTGTCCGGTACGGCTATTGAGGGCGGGCTAATTGTGGCCCGCACCATGCCGGATGCAAAAATCTGGTTAGACGACACCCCGATCGCGCGGGCAGATAATGGGGTTTTCGTGATCGGGTTTCACCGCGATTCCGATAGGCCAGCCAAAATCACTATCATCATGGCCGACGGCACAACCCATATCAGTGTGTTAACCCCAGCGCAGCGCGATTATAACATCCAGCGGATTGACGGGCTGAAGTCACAGCATGTGACACCGCCGCCAGCCCGGATCGCTCGCATCAAGGCCGATGCAGCGGCGGTGCGCGCCGCCCGAGATACCCGCGTTCCGACCGGCGATTTCTGGACCGGATTCGACTGGCCAGCGCGCGGCCGGATTTCCGGCATTTTTGGGAGCCAGCGCATTTTGAACGGGGTTCCGCGTCAGCCGCATTACGGGCTGGATATTGCTGGGCCGACGGGCACACCTGTCTATGCGCCAGCCAGCGGTGTCGTCACCTTGGTCAAGGATTTATATTTTTCCGGATGGACTGTCATGCTCGCGCATGGGCTTGGGGTCAATTCGGCATTTCTGCATTTGGACATGGCTGCGGTAAAAACCGGTGATGCGATCACGCGTGGCCAGCTTATTGGCCATATCGGGGCGACCGGCCGGGCCACTGGGCCGCATCTTGATTGGCGGATCGACTGGAACGGCCGCCGTATTGATCCGGGGCTTCTTGTTGACATGACCAACAAGCCATAGGGAACCTTCCATCAATGCGCACCATATTTATTTTCGGTCTTGGCTATGTGGGTACGGCACTGGCACACCAGCTTAGCGCGGCCGGCTGGCGGATCAGAGGCACCACCCGCAGCCCGGCAGCGCTGGCCAGCACCACCGCCGCGGACTGGCAGATTTTTTCCTTTGCCGCTGGCCATGGGCTAGAAGATCCAGCGACAGCGCTAACCGGCGTCGATGCCATCCTGTCAACCATTGCCCCGATCGATGGCGTTGATCCGGTGATGGATGCCCATGCCGACGACCTTTCCGGCTTTGACGGATGGACCGGCTATTTGTCGGCGACATCAGTTTATCCGGATATGCCTCGCTCTATCTGTTATGAAGACACCCCGCCCGCCCCGGCCACAGCGCGGGGCGTTGCCCGGGTTGCGGCGGAGACGCGGTGGCAGGGCCAATTTGATGCCGAATTATTTCGACTTGCCGGCATTTATGGGCCTGGTCGCAGCCCGTTCGACAGTTTGCGCGCTGGTACCGCACGAATTATCACGCGCAAAGGCCAGCTTTTTAACCGGATTCATCTTGATGATATCTGCCGGGTTATCATCGCCGCCCTTAAGGCACCGCGCCGGCGGCGTATTATCAACCTGGCAGATGGCACCCCCGCGTCACAAGGCGATGTGATACGCCATGCCGCCCGGCTGATCGGTGTAGACCCGCCACCCCCAGAACGGCTGGAAGAGGCAGCCCTATCGCCAATGGCCCGCAGTTTTTATCTGGCATCCCGGCGTATCGGGTCACGCGTGATCAAGCCCGAACTGGGGGTCGATTTGCGCTATCCAGATTATCAAAGCGGCCTTGCGGCTATTTTAGCAGCTGAAGGTCAGCCAATCGCCGGGTCAAGCGACCCATCGGCATAGCGTGCGGCCATCGCGGCCAGCGACAGAGGCTTGATCCGCGATGCGTGACCGGCGGTACCGAATCGTTCAAACCGGTCGGCACACAGGCTTTCCATCGCATCCATCGCCGGTTTCAGGAATTTGCGCGGGTCAAACTCAGCCCGGTTTTCATCGGCGATCTTGCGAATGATCCCAAGCATCGCAAGACGGCAATCAGTATCGATATTGACCTTGCGAACCCCGTTTTTGATTCCACGCTCAATTTCTTCGAGCGGCACGCCCCAGGTTTGCGGCATTTCACCGCCATGCGCGTTGAACACGTCCTGCAATTCTTGCGGCACGCTGGATGAGCCATGCATCACCAGATGAATGTTGGGAAGCCGGCGGTTGATCTCCTCAACCACATTCATCGCCAGAATTTCACCATCGGGCTTGCGGGTGAATTTATAGGCGCCATGCGATGTGCCCATGGCAATCGCCAGCGCATCAACCTTGGTCCGCTTGACAAAATCGACCGCCTGATCAGGGTCGGTCAGCAGCTGGTCCTCGGACAATTTGCCTTCGGCGCCATGACCATCTTCCTGCTCACCCTCGCCGGTTTCCAAAGACCCTAATACCCCAAGCTCACCCTCGACCGAGACGCCGCCATGATGCGCCATTTCGGTGACACGGCGGGTGATATCAAGATTATAGTCATAGGATGCTGGGGTTTTGGCATCTGCCTCAAGCGAGCCATCCATCATCACCGAGGTAAAGCCATATTGGATCGCGGTCATGCAGGTGGCTTCATTATTGCCATGGTCTTGATGCATACAAACCGGAATATGCGGATACATTTCGGCCAACGCCTTGACCATAGCTTGCAACATAATGTCACCAGCATAATTGCGGGCGCCGCGACTGGCCTGAATGATCACCGGCGCGTCAACCCGGTCAGCCGCTTTCAAAATCGCAAGCCCCTGTTCCATATTGTTGATGTTAAAGGCTGGCACGCCGTATCCATGTTCGGCGGCATGATCAAGAAGTTGGCGAAGCGTGATCAGCATGAGGCGGCCCCCTATCCGGTCGGATGACTACAATATTGTTAACTAGGCCAGTTATGACCCATAGGCGGCAAACTCGTCAACTTCCTTTGCCGATCCAAACACCAGCGGCACCCGCGCATGCAAATCAGCTGGCACCACATCAAGAATTGGCACCGCACCATCAATTGCCTTGCCGCCCGCTGCCTCGACCAAAAAGGCGACAGGGTTAGCCTCATAAACAAGCCGTAACCGGCCCGCTCGATAACCGTCACGGCGATCGGCCGGATATAGGAAAATACCGCCGCGGCGGAAAATACGCCAGCCATCGGCCACCAGCGAGCCAACCCACCGCATATTGAAATTGCGGCCACGTGGCCCGTCCTTACCAGCCAGACAATCGCCGATATAGGCCGCCACATCCGTATGCCAATGCCGCTGATTAGAGGCGTTAATCGCGAACTCGCTGGTGACATCGGGGATACGAACCTGCCAGCCCATATCGTGAAACTGCCTGTCTTCGCCCAATTGCAGTGCGATCACCGGCCCACCGAAACTGACCAGCAAAGTGGTTTGTGGCCCATAGACAAAAAAACCGGCCGCAATCTGATTGCGACCTGGCTGCAAAACGCCGCCGGCCGCCGGCAAAACCGAAAAAATCGTGCCGATTGATACGTTGGTGTCAATATTGCTTGATCCATCAAGCGGATCACTGGCCACAATCACCGTCCCGCCGGCATGAAGGGGAATAGCCGCATCCTGTTCTTCAGACAGATAGCTTGCCACCGCATCGACCTTACCCAGTGCCGAGGCAATGATATCATCCGCCATTACATCCAGTGCCTTTTGGGTATCACCATCGGCATTTTCCGTGCCACGCACCGCCCCTAAACCGGCGGCATCACCTTGATGCCTGATCAGACCGGCGATTGATGTCGCCGCATCCGCAAGCGCGGCAACCGCGGCAGCCGCCGCCGCATGTAACGGTCCACGCGCCGCTTCAGAAGTAAGCACCGAAGAGAGGTTGGACATAAGGCACCTTTCACCGCGTCAACAAAACAAAAGCGAGCCCAAAGGCTAGCAAAAACAAAACGCCCGCACCATAGGGGTAACGGGCGTTCGGTTGGGATTTGTCGTTCCGACAGGACTATTCGCGATTACCGAACAGCCGCAGGATAAACAAAAACATATTGATGAAATCGAGATAGAGGGTCAGAGCCCCAAAAATCGATTTCTTGGCGGCAACTTCACTGCTGTCACCCGCCATATACATTGATTTGATCCGCTGGGTGTCCCATGCCGTCAGGCCAGCGAAAATCAACACGCCAACGACCGAAATCACAAATTCCAGCTGCGTCGAGGCCATGAAAATATTCACGATCGAGGCAATGATCAGACCAAACAAACCGATGATCAGGAACGAGCCCATCGCCGACAGACTACGCTTGGTGGTGTAGCCATAAAGGCTCAGACCGGCAAACGCCCCGGCGGTAATGAAAAAGGCACGCGCGACGCTTGCGCCTGTGTAGACCATCAAGATTGAGGCAAGCGACAGCCCCATAACCGCGCCATAAACGTAAAACACGTTCCGCGCCTTGGTAGCCGACATCTTTTCGATACGGGCAGATAGCCAAAACACCATACCAAGCGGTGCCAGCATAACCACCCATTTCAGCGGTGTCCCATACATCAGCTGGCTAACACCGGCCACATTCAGCACCGCCCATTTGGTCGCATAGGCGAAAAAGCCGGTCAGCAACAAGGCGGTCGTCATGTGATTATACACGCCAAGCATATAGGCCCGCAGCCCGACATCAGTCTGGGCAGCCGTGGCCGCGGCGGTATTCATAAAGCGATTATCTTGCATTGTGCGACTCCAAAAATTGTCATTGGCGACAGCCCCGCTGTCGATAGTGTGAATCTAGTCTATCCACAGCGTTTTTTCAAGGTTTGACACTGCTATCTTGTCACGATTTCATGAACCCGGCGCGGATTGGGCCGCAACACCGGTTTTCTGACGCCGGCCGCGTTCCGACGCTGATTTCAATTGCCCGCATGCGGCCAGAATATCACGTCCCCGCGGGGTGCGAACCGGCGATGCATAACCAGCATTCATCACACGCTTGGCAAAGGCCGCAATGCGCGCATCGCTAGAACAGACATAGGGGCTTCCCGGCCATGGATTAAACGGGATCAAATTCAATTTTGAGGGGATTCCCCGGATCAACGACAACAAGGCACGGCAATCGGCATCGCTGTCATTGACCCCGTCAAGCATGACATATTCCCAGGTGATCCGGCGCGCATTCGACAGACCGGGATAGTGCCGACATGCCTCGATCAATTCGGCAAGCGGATATTTCCGGTTAATTGGCACCAACTCATTGCGCAATTCATCGCGCGTTGCATGCAGCGAGATGGCCAGATTCACCCCAAGTTCGTCCCCGCAGCGCTTGATTTCAGGCACCACGCCAGATGTCGACAAGGTAATCCGCCGCTTGGAAATGGCAATCCCTTCACCACCCATGATAATTTTGAGAGCGGCGGCCACATTATCATAATTGAACAATGGCTCGCCCATGCCCATCATAACAATGTTGGTCAATCGCCGGTCCGGGTTACCCGATGGCCAGTCGTCAATCTCGTCCATCGCCAGCAACACCTGACCGCAAATTTCGGCAACGGTCAGGTTTCTGACCAGCTTTTGGGTGCCGGTGTGGCAAAAACTACAGGTCAGGGTGCAGCCAACCTGTGATGACACGCACAAGGTACCGCGGTCATGATCGGGTATGTAAACCGTTTCGGCTTCTTGCCCATCGGCAAATCGCAACAGCCATTTGATGGTGCCGTCAACCGATTGCACGCGCTGTGTGACAACCGGCCGGTCGGCAACAAAATGCGCGGCAAGAAGCTGCCGCACATCCTTGCCAAGATCGGTCATCTCGTCAAAGCTCGTCAGCCCGTGGCGCCATACCCACCGCCAGACCTGCCGCGCCCGAAATTTTGGCAAGCCAAGCGACACAACCCGACCTTCCAGTTCGGCCAATGACAGCCCCAACAGATTCTGCCGCATTGGCGTCTCTGGGGCGAGGGCCCCGTTCGTGGGCAAGCTGTCTATGGCCGGTATTGTCATCGGGGTCATTCGGTTATTTACAGGTTTTATCGATCACCGATTTCGCCTTGGTGAACCCCAATAGCGAATAGGTGTCGGTGGTCTTGGTCCCGCGGCTAGAGGTGCCAACAACAGTCATTGTCGACCCCCGTTTCATCGCCGCGATGATACGAATATCATCCTCTTCACTTTCCGCATAGGCGCGGTCTTCAATGGTAAACAGAGTGAAGGTTTTCTGATCGATTTTTACCGTGACATCGGACTGCGGTTTGTAACGATACCCGGCGATCACCTGCACAACGTTGCGTTCGGCAGTACCCGGCCCATGCGAGACAAACACATGCACATCGCCACGGTTGTCAGGATCATAGTTGCCAGTGCTTTTTTTCGGTACACTGCTGGCAAAACAAATGCGGCCATTTTTGTCGTCGTAACGATAGGCCCCCCAGTCGCGTTCCATCAGCATTCGCACCGGATCCGCCACTGCCGGCAAGGTCGCAAAACTGGTCATCATCACAATTGTGAAAAGGGCCGCTATTTTGCTTTTTTTTACCATGTCGTCGCCTACTCCTGGTCGCGTTTCGATTTGGTTGCATCAGGTCACATACCGTCCTGGCTGTGCCGACACATCAGTCACCTAGCGTGATTTTATGGCGGCAATATGATTGCTGCCTTTCATCGGACAGGACCGGCTTTTACATGGCCGCCGCCAGATTCATGTGCCCCAGATTCATGTGCCCCAGATTCATGTGCCCCGGTCCATGTGCCCCAGTCCATGTGCCCAGCCCCTGTTCTATGACAGCTTCCGATTGGATGCAAAGATTTTCCAGAAAATTGCCAAAACGGCATAGTCGCTTTTTACTCAGCGTGCCGCGGCGCGTGTTACCAATATCTTTGCCAATGGCAACATCTTGGTGGCGATATGGCGAATGCCAGCGTCGTTCGGATGTATGCCATCGGGCAAGTTCATATCCGGCCGTAACGCCACCCCTTCCAGAAAAAACGGATAAAACAAAATCTCGTGCTTTGCCGCAAGGCGTTGATAAATGTCATCAAATTCAGCCGCATAATCAGCCCCGAAATTACGCGGGGCCTGCATCCCGGCAAGCAAGACAGCCATACCGCGCGACTGCAACCGATAGATGATCGCATCGAGGTTGGCAAAGCTGGATTCTGGCGCAAGCCCGCGGAGCAAATCATTACCCCCAAGAACGATGATTGCCGCATCCGGCTGGCTTGCTAGTGACCAATCAAGCCGCGCCAACCCGCCGGCCGTTGTATCACCGGACACGCCGGCATTGATCATCTGTGCGGGCAGTCCCGCAGCCGCCAATTGTCGCCCCAGAACATCCGGAAAGGCCTTGCCTTGCGCCAAGCCATGACCGGCAACCAGTGAATCGCCAAGCACCATGATCACCGGGCCCGACGCCGCGTCAGCCCGCGCCACAGACGGGGCAAGGGTTGTCCCCATCAACGCCATCATCAGCGCGGCGATCAACGCACCCACCGACCAGACGAGCGCCAATCGGCGATGCCTCCACACGAGACCCCGCGTGACCACATCACCATAGTGGCGGTTAGATCGGCTGATTATCTTTGTTACCCGTTCCATCTTGATCTGCTGGTTTCAGCACCCCATATCTCGGTGGCAGACACGAAGATCACCCATGCCATGCTGCCGATTGTTGACTGCGTAAAACATGTAGGGTCGGTCAGACGGATTTTCCAGTGGGTATGGCGCGTGCTGCCGACACGGCTTGCCTGGCGATCCGGCCCTAAGGGCCAGACCCTAAAGACCAGACCACTGTAAATGACGCGTATGACCCGATAGTGACCCATAGTTCAATGCTCGATCCCACCCCACACAAAACCCGCCCGATGCCCGGCCGCCAGACCATGGCACCGGTTATTGATCTTGATGATGTAAAGCTGACGCTTGGCAGCCAAGCGGCGCCGGTCGATATCCTTAAAGGTATTTCATTACAAATCGCCGCAGGCGAAACGGTGGGCGTTTTAGGGCCAAGCGGCGCTGGCAAAACTAGCTTGCTGATGGTGATGGCCGGGCTTGAGTCGGTTACATCGGGCCAGATCAATCTAGCCGGCACCCAGATCACCAACATGGATGAAGACCAGCTTGCGGCGCTACGCCGCGACAAGGTGGGAATCGTATTTCAGGCGTTTCGTCTGATCCCGTCAATGACCGCCTTGCAGAATGTGGCAATCCCGCTGGAACTTGCCGGCCACCCCGATGCCGATCAGGCGGCGGCCGCAGCCTTGACAGATGTTGGCCTTGGTCACCGTCTGACCCATTTCCCCGATCAAATGTCCGGCGGCGAACAACAGCGTGTTGCGATTGCCCGCGCTCTTGCCCCGCGGCCCCGCATTTTGCTGGCGGACGAACCGACAGGTAATTTGGACAGCGCCACCGGCGACAAGGTTGTCGATATCATGTTTGACAACGCGCGTGATGCCGGTGCGGCACTGGTCTTGGTCACACATGATGTGAATCTCGCCAGCCGATGTCACCGGATCATCCGGATTGAGGACGGGCATATCACCGACGACAGCCAGCAATGAAACACGGCGCCCTCCCTTCCGCACATCGCTTGGCGCCAGCCGGCACCGTCGCCAGCCAGACCGGCTGGGCGTTTGTCTGGCGCATGGCCCGACGCGAGATGCGCGGCAGTCTTGGCAAATTTCGGGTGTTTTTGGCGGCGCTCCTTCTTGGCGTCGCTGCCATTGGCACCGTTGGATCCGTCGCCGATGCGATGCGCGCCGGCATTGCCGACAATGCGCGGGTGCTTCTTGGCGGTGACATCGAACTTAGCAGTCTTCACACGCCACCCGATGCCGCGATCATCGCCGCTGCCGGCGAATTTGGCCAAGTGTCCAAAGTTGTGCAGATGCGCGCCATGCTGCAAGCCGGTGATCAGCGCAAATTGGTTGAACTGAAAGCCGTTGATACGCAATGGCCGCTTGTCGGCACCGCCCTTGTCAGCGCCAAACAATCCCTACCCGACTTGCTTGCCAACAACGGTATTATTGCCGATGGCGCCATTTTGCGAAGCCTTGGCCTGAAGCCCGGTGACACAGCGCGGCTTGGCGACAGTGAGGTCATCGTCGCGGCAACGCTGATCAACGAACCTGACCGATCGATCAGTTTTGTCAGCTTTGGACCACGCGTGCTTGTGTCCGACACCACCTTGGCCGCCACCGGCTTGCAACAGCCGGGGTCCTTCATCACCTACCGGTATCGGGTAGCGCTTGACAATCCGGCGGACAGGAGCACGGCCCTTGCCACCTTGCGCCGCCTGACCGAACCAACCCATGTGCGGGTGCGCGAGGTTGCCAATGCGGCTCCTGGATTTGACCGCTTTATCAATCAGGCGGAGATTTTTCTGGTGCTTGTCGGTTTGACAGCCCTGCTGATAGGTGGGCTTGGTGTCGCCGGCGCGGTGCGCGCCTGGCTTGCCAGCCGGATGCCGGTGATCGCCACATTAAAATGTCTTGGTGCACCGGCGCGGCTGATTTTTCGCATTTATTTGCTTCAGATCATCCTGATTGCAACGGTGGGCGTGGTGGCAGGTACGGTGGTGGCGGCCATCGCCCCGCTATTTGCAATCAAGGCGTTGTCGGGGTACGTCACTGTGCCCTTGGCGGCGCAGATTTATCCGGCACCGCTGGCGATTGCCGCTGGCTTTGGGCTGTTAACCGCCCTTGCCTTTGCGATTTGGCCGCTTGCCAAGGCCGAGGAAGTGCGCACCGCCAACCTTTTCCGCAGCTTGATTGCCTTGCCCGATGGCCGGCCAAAAGGCCGGTATTTGGTGATGATTGGGGCGGCGGCAATGGGCTTGGCGGTCCTCGCCTATCTGACAACACGCAATGTGGCTATCACCGTCAGTTTTATTGGTGGGGCCTTTGCCGCCCTGCTATTGCTGGCGGCGCTTGGCGGCTTGCTGGTACGGGCATTACGCTGGGTTCCCTTGCCGCGGTTGGTGCCCGCCCGCCTGGCGATTTCAAATATTGTCCGCCCAGGCTCACCGGTGCGGGCGGTGATCATCGCCTTTGGTCTTGGCCTGTCGGTTCTGGTGACGGTTTCGGTAAGCGAGTCTAACCTTGGGCGGCAAATCGATGCGCGTGTCGCTGAGGACGCGCCGGCGTGGTTTTTCATCGATATCCAGCCGCATCAAATCGAACGTTTTGAATCGCTGGTGGGCGGTATTGACGGAATCACCAAAATAGCCAAAACCCCGATGCTACGTGGCCGGGTGGTACGGCTGGCCGGCGTACCGGCAAGCCAGATTACGCCGCATGAAGGGTCGGCATGGATATTACGCGGTGACCGCGCCCTGACATGGTCGGCAACTGCCCCGACAGGAAGCGAGGTTGTCGCCGGCAGCTGGTGGCCTGCCGATTACGCCGGGCCGCCGCTTGTCTCGATGTCGAAAGAAGCGGCCGATGATTTCGGTCTTGGCATCGGCGATTCGGTCAGCATCAATGTTTTAGGGCGCGAAATTACCGCAACGATCGCCAATTTGCGCGAGATTGATTGGCAAAGTTTTCAGATCAATTTTGTTTTTGTCCTGACGCCTGCGGTGCTTGATGCCGCCCCGCATAGCTGGATCGCCACAACCCATGCCAGCAGCGAGGCTGCCGCCGATGCTGTCGAACGTGCGGTCACCAGTGAATTTTCAAATATTTCGGCGGTTTCGGTCAAAGAGGCGGTTGCCACCGCACAGCGGGTGATCAGCCTGCTAGGGGGGGCGGTTCGTCTGACCGCCATTGTCACGCTGATTGCGGGGATTGCGGTATTGGCCGGCACGGTGGCCAGCAGCGAGGCACAACGGCTGTCAGATTCGGTGATCCTGAAGGTGCTTGGCGCGACCCGCCTGTCGATTGGACTGGCATGGTTTCTCGAATACGCCTTGTTAGGCCTGTTGACGGCGATGGCGGCAGCGGTCATTGGTACCATCGCCAGCTGGGCATTGATTGACGGGTTTTTGCAATCTGAATTCCGTTTTGACGGCTGGCTGGTCTTTGCGACAGCATTGATCGGGGCGGTTGTGACGGCTTTTTTAGGGCTTGTCGGCGCGCTCAAAACGCTTGGCCGAAAGCCAGCACCCCTGCTGCGCGAGCTATAACAAAGGCCTGTTGCACGCTATCACCGGGCATGGTCAAACAAATGATCGGTAAAAATCCTGATTGCGAGCAGGCCGCTGATCGGATATAGCAAGCCATTATGAGCAAGCAAGACATCAAAAAAGTCGTTCTCGCCTATTCAGGCGGTCTGGATACATCGGTTATATTGCGGTGGCTTCAGGACCATTATAACGCTGAAGTTGTAACCTTTACCGCCGATATTGGTCAGGGCGAGGATATCGAACCTGCCCGTGCCAAAGCCGAAATGCTTGGCATCAAGCAAATCTATATCGAAGATTTGCGCGAGGAATTTGTCCGCGACTATGTGTTTCCGATGTTTCGTGCCAACCCGCTTTATGAAGGCACCTATCTTCTGGGAACATCGATTGCCCGCCCGCTGATTGCCAAGAGGCAGATCGAGATTGCACGCGAAGTTGGTGCAGATGCGGTATCGCACGGCGCCACCGGCAAAGGCAATGATCAGGTACGGTTTGAACTTGGCTATTACGCCTTGCAGCCGGATATCAAAGTCATCGCCCCATGGCGTGAATGGGATCTTGGCTCGCGTACCAAGCTGATCCAATATGCCGAGCAGAACCAGATTCCGATCCCGAAAGACAAGCGTGGCGAAGCGCCATTCAGCGTAGACGCCAATTTGCTGCATATTTCGGCTGAAGGTAAAGTGTTGGAAGACCCGTGGGTAGCGCCGGAAGAATATGTGTTTTCGCGGTCGGTCTCGCCCGAAGATGCGCCCGACAAGCCCACCGAAATTGAAATCACCTTCAAGGCCGGCGACCCGGTTGCGATTGACGGCAAAACAATGTCACCCGCCACCTTGCTGACTACGTTGAACCGCCTTGGCGGGGCAAATGGCATCGGCCGAATCGATCTTGTTGAAAACCGTTTTGTCGGGATGAAATCACGCGGCGTCTATGAAACGCCGGGGGGCACCATTTTGCTGACAGCGCGGCGCGCGATGGAATCAATAACGCTGGATCGTGGTGCCGCCCACACCAAAGATGAATTGATGCCGCGCTATGCCGAACTTGTGTATAACGGGTTTTGGTTTTCGCCCGAACGCGAAATGCTGCAAGCCGCTATCGACAGTTGCCGTGACGCAGTCAATGGCGTGATCCGGGTCAAGCTGTATAAAGGCAATGTCATCATCACCGGCCGCAAGTCGCCAAATTCGCTGTATAATGCCGATCTGGTGACATTTGAAGAGGGCGCTGTTGATTATGACCATGCCGACGCGCATGGCTTTATCCGCCTCAATGCCCTGCGCCTGCGGGTACGCAAGATGGTCGAGGGCGACGGCCGTTAGACAGCGCCCGCATCAATCGATGCAAACCGCGCCGACTGTACCGTCCTTGTTGACTTGCTTTAGATATATCTTGCCACGCATCGCCATCGCATAGCCGGATGACCGTAAGCCACTGTCGCATGGCTTGGCCCGGACAAATGCATAGGCCGGATTGTTGTTGCTATGGGCCTTGAATTGTTGATAGGCGTCGCTCTGCGTGATGCCGAGAACGGCCAAAAATATAAATCCTACAATCATAATTTTTTTACCTGCCGCGCTAACCGGCGTTTCATAAACCGGTATTATAGTTTGCATTAACCCTTTTCGGGTCTCTGCGTTATAGGCAGAGATTGCGGCTGGATTGCGCCAAAATACGGGCCGGAAAAAGAAATCACCGGACGCCGTCAGGCCCCCGGTGATGCAACAGATCCTATGAATGAACGGCGTGCCTAGAGCTGGGCCGCCACATAGTCCCAATTGACAAGATTATCGAGGAAGTTGGCCAAATAATCAGGCCGCTTATTGCGGAAATCAATATAGTAGGAATGTTCCCACACATCACAGCCAAGCAACGCTGTTTGACCAAAACAAAGCGGGTTAACCCCATTTTCAGTTTTGGTCACCGCCAAGCCGCCATCGCTGTTTTTGACAAGCCAGCACCAGCCGGATCCAAACTGCCCGGCACCGGCCGCTTTGAATTGATCCTTGAACGCATCGACAGAACCGAATGACTCGACAAGTGCCGATTCAAGTTCGGACGGCATGCCGGTCCGCTTTGGCCCCATCATTTCCCAGAATTTCATATGGTTCCAATGCTGTGAGGCGTTGTTGAAAATACCATTCTGCGCGACCGCCTTGGCATCATAGGTGCCGGTGATGATGTCTTCGAGTGATTTGCCGTCCCATTCGGTGCCGGCGATCAGATTATTGCCGTTCACCACATAGGCATTGTGATGCAGATCATGATGATATTCGAGCGTTTCCGCGCTCATGCCGAATTCAGCCAGCGCATCATGCGCATAGGGAAGATCAGGTAGTTCAAATGCCATTTGGGCCTCCAATTTTTTCGTCCTTCCAACAGATATAGTGACGAATTCATAAATGCCAACAAAATAAACCTGACAAGGCGGGCCGGCATGCTAAATTGAGGCCTTGAACCCTATCCCCTATCCCCGCTCGCGCTGCGCGTTTGGGCATCACGATAACCACTTGCGCCAAAGGACCGCCCACGATGACCGGCCCAGCCCGCCCCTATATAGCCCCGTTTCTCGACCATTATCCCGAAATTGATGACACCGCCTATATCGCCGCAACCGCCGCTGTTGTCGGCGCGGTCAGGATTGGGGCCGGAAGCAGCATTTGGCATCAGGTGACATTACGCGGTGACAACAATTATATCACCGTTGGCGATGGTACCAATATTCAGGACAATAGCTGTGTGCATATCAACAGCAAGGACTATCCGGCGATCATCGGCAAGCACGTCAATATCGGCCATTCGGCGCTGGTCCATGCCTGTACGCTTCATGACCACGCTTTTGTTGGCATGGGGGCAATTGTGCTGGATGGGGCGATGATCGAAAGCGATGCGATGCTCGCGGCCGGCGCGATGCTGACCCCGGGCAAGCGCATCCCTACCGGCGAGTTATGGGCCGGGCGGCCAGCCCGCAAAATGCGTGACCTGACGCCAGAGGATATTGCCAACAACCGCCGTATCGCCCGCCATTATGTCGAGGTCGGGCGCGCCCACCGGCTTGGCGCCGCCGGTGCGCCATTTATCGATATGCATACGCACCCGCTGCCACCACGCTAGACTGGCGCGGCCAGCCGGCTGGCATCCGTACAATTGTCAGCGCTGGTCAATGATGCTAAGCACGAAACGATATTTTTGCGGCCCGGCTGACTTGATAGCAAACGGGCCACCGGTCCGGTCCGGATCGCCCTACCCCTGAACGGAGTTGCCAAGCCATGAAATTGAAAGATCCCTCTCTTCTGCGAACCGATGCCTATATCAATGGTGAATGGGCCAGCGCCCCGGATGGCCGGGTATTTGCCATCCATAATCCGGCCGATGGCAGCGTCATTGCCGAGGTCGCCGACCATGGCGCCGCATCGGTCACACGCGCTATTGATCTGGCTGTCGAGGCGCAAAAATCCTGGGCCGCAACGCCAGCCAAGACCCGGGCGATGATTTTGCGCCGCTGGTATGATCTTGTTGTTGAAAACACCGATGATCTGGCCACCATTTTGACGATGGAGATGGGCAAACCACTGGCCGAGGCGAAAGGCGAGATTGCCTATGGCGCCAGCTTTATCGATTGGTTTGGTGAAGAGGCGCGCCGGGTGTGCGGCGATATCATGGAAAGCCCGCAAGCCGACAAACGACTGCTGACCTTCAAACAGCCAATCGGCGTGTTTGGGGCGATTACCCCGTGGAATTTCCCGATTGCGATGATCACCCGCAAAGTGGCCCCTGGCATTGCAGCTGGCTGTGCTTGTGTGTTGAAGCCGGCCGAACAGACACCGTTGTCGGCCCTGGCACTGGCCGAACTGGCAACCCGCGCCGGCATCCCGGCCGGCGTTATGAATATTGTCACCGGAATGGATGCACCAGCCATCGGTCAAACCTTATGTGCCGACCCCCGCATCCGCAAGATGACCTTCACCGGATCGACCGAGGTTGGCCGTATCTTGATGCGGCAAAGTGCCGATACGGTCAAAAAAATGAGCCTTGAATTGGGCGGCAACGCCCCGCTTTTGGTCTTTGACGACGCCGATCTTGATGTCGCTGTCGAGGGCGCGATGATGTCAAAATACCGCAATGCCGGCCAAACCTGTGTCTGTGCCAACCGGATATTTGTGCAAGATGGTATTTATGACGAATTTGCCAAACGGCTTGCTGAAAAATCAGCGGCGATGAAAGTTGGCAATGGGATGGAAAGCGGTATTGAGCAGGGCCCATTGATTGACCAACAAGGATTTGAAAAGGTAAACGCACATGTTGACGATGCGCTGGCCAAAGGCGCCACCGCCCTTACCGGCGGCAAGCCACACGCGCTTGGCGGCACCTTTTACGAACCCACCGTTCTGACCGGCATGACCCGAGATATGCGAATGTTCCGCGAGGAAACATTTGGCCCGGTCGCCGGCCTGTTCCGGTTTAGCGACGAGGCCGACGCCATCGCCGCCGCGAACGACACCGAATTTGGTCTGGCGGCTTATCTCTTTACCGAAAATGTGTCGCGCTTGTTCCGCGTCAGCGAGGCGTTGGAATATGGCATCGTGGCTGCCAACACCGGCATCTTTTCATCTGAGGTCGGCCCGTTTGGCGGGGTCAAGAATTCCGGCCTTGGTCGTGAAGGGTCCAAATATGGCATCGATGAATTTCTGGAAATCAAATTCGTTTGCGTCGGTATCTGACCAGCCTGACCAATGTGCTAAAAAGGCCGGGCAATGCCCGGCCTTTTTTTCTCCTATTAGGCGATATCTTGCGGTGCGATGACTCAATCGCCGAGACGCCGGATCAGACTGGACGTATCATTGCGGCCAAACCCGTTAGCGCTCAATTCGGCGTAATAGCCGGCGACAATTTCAGTGACCGGCAACGGGGCGCCGTTGCGGCCGGCCTCTTCAAGACATATCCGCAAATCCTTGCGCATCCAATCAACCGCAAAGCCAAATTCAAACTCGCCCTTGACCATCGTATGCCCACGATTAACCATCTGCCAAGATTGCGCCGCGCCACCAGAAATGGCGGCCAATAGCTTGTCGGTATCAAGCCCGGCAGCCATCGCAAAATTCAGCCCTTCAGACAGGGCCTGAACAAGACCGGCAATGCAGATCTGATTTACCATCTTGGTCTGTTGCCCTTTGCCGGACTCGCCCATATGCACAACCGTTGCGCCATAGCATTGCATCAGCGGCAAGGCGGCATCGAAAGCGGCGGCATCGCCGCCCACCATAACCGTCAGCTTGCCATTTTCTGCACCGGCCTGACCACCTGACACCGGCGCATCGAGAGCGGCGATATCACGCGCTTTGGCAGCATCATAAATTTGCCGCGCCACATCGGCTGAAATTGTGCTGTTATCAATAAACACAGCCCCGCTTTTCATAACCGGAATCGCCCCGTCAGGGCCGATGGCCACGGCCAGAACATCCGGGTCATCACCAACACAGCAGAACACAAAATCAGCATCCTTGGCGGCGGCAGCCGGTGTGGCTGCCCATGCGCCACCATGTTGGGCCGCCCATGCTTCGGCCTTGGCTGTGGTACGGTTATAGACCGTTACATCATGCCCCGCGGCAGCAATATGCCCGGCCATTGGATAGCCCATGACCCCCATTCCCAAAAACGCAACTTTTGCCATGTCTATTTGTCCTTCATTATCTGTTCAGTTTAGTATCATCCAGCCAAAGCGGCGGTTTGTGGTGGCGCTTTTGCAATAGCCATTTTCGTCGGCGCCGCTATAATCGCGGCGGTCGGCAACTAACACACCCGTCCCCCGTTGTGGAGCGTCAAGTCTAACGATGACCGTTTTATCAAGCCAGCATGAAATAGAAATTCTGATCACCGAGGCTGAAATTGCCGCCCGGACAAACAATCTGGCCCGGCAGATTACCGCCCATTACAAAGGCACCGAACAGCTTGTCGTGGTTGGCCTGTTGCGCGGTTCATTTATGTTTATCGCCGATCTGGTACGCCGTCTTGCATTGCCGGTAGAGGTCGATTTCATGACCATATCTTCCTATGGCAATGACACGGTATCATCGCGTCAGGTCCGGATCATTCAAGATCTGGAAACCGCAATCAAAGACCGTGATGTTTTGATTGTCGAGGATATTGTCGACACTGGCTACACACTGTCACAGGTACAAAAAATCCTGCAAACGCGGGCTCCAAACAGTTTGGCAAGCTGCACCTTGCTCAACAAGCCATCACGCCGTGAAGTCGATGTTGCGGTTGATTGGGTCGGGTTTGAAATTCCGGATTCCTTTGTGATTGGCTATGGCAT